>NZ_JAPFCC010000001.1:4392500-4692500 GCF_025562715.2 Endozoicomonas gorgoniicola | reverse complement strand
CTGGCTCCACAGGTAAACCAGTTCCGGTCGGCATCCGGAGAGCGAACAGTACGATTTTTGTCGTCTACTGGTGACAGATCCCGCATGTAACCCAAACGCAGCAGCCATTGTGGCGCTATCCGGTAAGAAGTTCCCACAGAAAACGCCCATACGTCTTTCCAGTTCATGGGAATATAGGAAGACGGATCAGTGGCGATTTCAGGAGGCAGATTGGGAATACCGGACTGGCTGATCTTCACATTACTTTTGGCTTTGATGTAAAACTGTTTAAAACGACTCCAGCGGGTCCAGGTGGCGTCTGCCATCAGCGTCCAGCGAGAATCAATCTGGTGGGTAATACTCAAAGCTGCCCGTTCTGGCATAGTAATATCGAGTTTGGCATCGACCTTATCATTGACCGACGCATCAATCAGTGGATTTTCGGGAACCATCAGCCTGCCCTGTACCTTGATGTCACCATCCAGCGTAAACTCCAGCTGAGAATGATACACAGCGCCAATTTTCGTTTGTTTATTAATCTGCCATATAACCCCTATGTTCCAGCCCAAGGTATTATCGTCGCCCTCTATCGTCGCATCGATGGGCAGAACATCCGGAACACCGGCAGTTTGCGTCAGCCTGCCTTTGACATAAGCACCAATCAGTCCGATACCGATGGCAAAGTCTTCCCCTGCCTTAAACGACAACGTACCTTGTAAATTGATGACTTTAACGCTGGTTTCATCACCGAAGTACTTGCCGGGCCAGCCATCTTTGTAGTCCAGTTCAATACCAAAGGGGCCGTAAGCACTCAGGCCAGCCGTTATTTGATCGTTGAAAGGAATTGATAAATGTCCAAAAGGAACCGGTGTCGTTTTTTGAAAGTCAGTGCTTTTGCCACGAAGAGTTTGCCCATTGTCATAGGGGGGTAGAGGCGGTCTTTTATATTGTCCCTCAAACTCACCTCCTTTGAAGATCAGCGCAGAACCCACAGAGAGGGTATTGTGTTTCACAAAGCTGATCCCTGCCGGGTTATTGGCTGCTATGGAAGCGTCGACGGGGTTTGAGGCACGACCGGCAAAGCCTGTCCCCATGTAGCTGGCAGAGTTTTCATTGAGGCTGTAACCTGCTGCCAGAGAGTGGGCAGAGTAAGCCATAACGCAGAAAAGGGAGGCAGCCCGGTATAAGCCGGTGCAGAGATGATGCATGGTAAACCTCGACAACGATGCTGACATAGGGAAGCGATGGTCGAAACAGAATAAGCATCAAAGATTTATAGTTTGTCTGGCAGGAAACGCAGAAGAAAATAGTTTGAAAGGTGATTGGAAAGACGGCCTTGAGCGTCTGCAAAGCCGTCTTACAAGTGTTCAGTTGTTGATCTTGGGCAACTGAAAACGTGGCAGGGAAATATTGTTATACAGGGCAAGCAGTCGCATAAGCAGGACTAAAGTCGAAGAAATAACAGCAGCCAGTGTGAAACCCAGAACCGAGTCCAGAAAAACAAAGAGAGCGCCGCCAGCAATAGCGGCAGAGGCATAGACCTCGTTGCGCAGCACATTCGGTATTTCATCCGCCAGTACATCCCGGATAGCGCCACCGCCACAGCCGGTCAGAACCCCCATCATCACTGCAACAACAGGCTCTGCACCATAAGTCAGGGCTTTATCCGCACCAATCACAACGAAGACCGCGAGCCCCAGGGCGTCGGCCACCTGAAGTGGCCACTTAGCCTTTTCATGCCAGTTACGCAGTGCAATGGCGAGCAGGGTAGAAGCCAAAATAACGGTTAAATAGAGAGTGTCCTGAAACCAGAAGACGGGTGTCGCACCCAACAGGACGTCACGAATAGTGCCGCCGCCCACGGCGGTCACGAAAGCCAATACCATGGCTCCAAAAATATCCATGTCTTTGCGACAGGCGACCCAGGCTCCACTGATAGCAAAAACAGCGGTACCAAATAAATCCAGGCTATATAACAGCATGTTCAGACTGATTGTGGAGTTAGAAAGTAAACAAGATTATATAGCCGGTAGTTGAGGGTCAAATATAGTCGGAAACCGTTATAGGGTGCGGGGCGCACCTACCTGAAATGGTCAGGCAGATACTTTTTCTTCACTGGCCGCCGACTCTTTCCGTGATCCCTGTTCTGTTGCGGGAATACCACCGTTCGATATGAGCAACAGGCTCGCCACCGATAAAATACCGCAGCCCGCCATAACCATAGCCATTGGCATGGTCGTACCGTCATGTAGCAGGCCGACAAAAGCCGCTGTTGCAGCGCCAATACTAAAACGCAGTGCGCCTGCCATGGCATTGGCAGTACCTGCTGAACGAGGGAAATGAGCCAGTGCCAGGGCATTGGAATTTGGTCCTGTTAAACCTAAGCAGGCGACATAAACCATAATCGGTAAGACAATTCCCGCCAGCCCGGCGTTTCCTGTTTTAGCATTCAGAAGCAGGGCAAAGGCAGCCACAGCAGCACTCATGCTGCCGGTTCGGAGAATGTTAAATAGCGGCATACGGCCAATCAGGCGAATATTAACCATATTCATAATGCCCATGGCAAAGATGTTCAGGCCAAACAGCAACCCATAGCTTTCCGGATCAATACCATACAGTTCGATATAGACAAAAGGCGATCCGGTAATAAAGGCAAACATGCCTCCAAAGAAAAAGCCATGGCACAGAATGCAGCCCATGGCATTACGGTTTTTGAGGACACTGATATAGGTGGCAGCCAGTTCTTTTGCCGGAACATTTAAACGACGATCTTCTGGTAATGTTTCAGGCACTCGCCAAATTGCCAGCCCCATGGCCAGAAAAGCCAGCGCAGCCAGGAAGATGAACAGGCTTTCCCAGCCGAAAAATCTTAAAATTTGTCCGCCCAGCAGTGGAGCCAGAAGTGGAGCAACTGTCATTACCATCAAGATAGACGACAATGCTTTTGCACTTTCCTGCCGGGGAAACAGATCCCGAACCATGGCCGGAATGGTCACCATGACCGCCGCCCCTGCCATGGCTTGCAATACCCGTACGATAATCAACTGGTTGGCATCGGTACACAGGGCGGCCAGTATGTTAGTAACGAGGTAGCCAACCAGTCCCGGCAGCATCACTTTCTGACGGCCAAAACGGTCTGATAAAGGTCCGTAGATTAACTGGCCCAAAGCAAAGCCCATGGTGTAAGCACTGAGGGTAAACTGGATTTTACTGAGAGGTTCTCCCATATCGTCGGCAATAGCGGGCAGAGCCGGAAGATAGAGATCAATGGCCATGGGGCCAAGCATGGTGAGAGCACCAAGAGTCAGAATGAAGAACATCCTTTCACTCTTGTTGTGTATATCGATGGTCATACAGCTGCCTGAGGTGTGTCTATAGACGACTATGTCGTTATTAGTTCCTTCTGTTCGGTTAGATTTGGATATATACAATTTTTGTCGTTAAACAGAGGGTCAGGTCATTATAAAATTTATCACTATATAAATACATGTTAATTATTAAACAGAATAAGCTCGGGAACGGCTCTAAAAGCATGCTATTGCGATTTTTGTCGATTCACAGCGGTAAAAGCTCAGTTTATCCTGCTCTTCTGAAATCAGAATAAACCTTGGCACAATTGTCCCGGCAACCGTTGCAACGAAACATATTGTGCTGTGAATGACAGGGGTAACAGGAACCGTGAACAAAAATGCATTGTCTGAGCTGGGTGAGCTGATTGTTTCCAAAGAAAAGCTAATGAATGTTCTGGCAAATAATGTTGACAGCTTGAGTGACTATCCCAGCCTTCAGGCTCATGTCAGCAAGAAGCATCCTAACCTTCAGGCTTACCAGAAGCTTTCCAAAGAGAAGAAGAAAGAGTTTTATGACGCTCTGGATGAGCGTTTGGGCTGGATGATTTATGAGATGATGCTTGATGAAAAACTGGACTTTCTGGTTGAGCGGGCGGCGTTTTTAGTAGGCGACGATATCAGCAAGCTGCACACATTAAGCCTGAAGGAGTTCGGGCCGGATTTGGTGGTCAGGTATCTAACAATGATCTGTTCAGCGGTTTACTCCCAGACCGAAGAACGTCCGTCTTACCCCTGGCTGGCAGAAAAAGGCCGCTGGGACCCGGCGTTCTGGTCTAATGCGGATAAAGCCTTTATCGCCTGGGAGCAGGGTTATCGCAGCCATTACAAACTGGATAACTGGTGCCAGGAGAATCTGGGCTGCCGGGCGCCACAATCGTGCATCAAGTTTTTTAAAACCATTGGTGATCCTGGGCAGATTCCCCAGTGGCTGGAAGTCTACGGTGAAGAGGCGTAGTGATGCTTAATGATGTTATTACTAGGCATTATTAAAGCTTCACTAAACAGGGACAAAAAGCTTGCTGATTCTGCTTTTGATAGAGTGATCAACAAGCAGCAGGGACAGTCAGTTTGTCAATGCTCAATCCCTCTTCAGTCAATCGGTGCGAGTGAAATGAAAAAATCGATCCTGGCAATTGCTACGGCAGCCGCTTTGTTCGCCACAGGTACTCAGGCTCATGTGACCTACCATGAACCCGATCAGCAGATGGAAAAGAACCTTAACGTATACGGAACTGGCATCGTTGACTGGGAGTATTCAAAGTTTGCCCGTTACGCCATGATCGACAGCCACAAGATTCATTACTGGGCTGAGATTCCTGCCCCTGCTGAAAAAATGCCCATGAAAAAGGCAGCCAAACAGTTGGATGTCAGCAAAATCACCGTACCTGATGTCGTACCTGGTAACACCATCAGTATGTATAACCTGATGCGTGACCGTGCTGAAATCAGCTCCTACGTGATCATGAACAAAAAAGGCGAGATTATTGCTGAGGACTACTGGAACAACTCCAAAGTAGACACCAAGCACCAGCTGCACTCCGCTAATAAATCCTTTACCTCCATGGCCTGGGCGGCGGTAGAGGCGACTGGCCTGGTGAGTGCGGACGAGATTGCTGAAACCTACATCAAAGAGCTGAAAGGCACGCCGTGGGGCAAGATCAAAATGCGCCACTATCTGGACATGACCTCCGGCTCCAACACTATGGATATGTCCCGCGAAGGCTGGCATAACTGGGAAATGCCAGATGGCAACGTAACCGACAGCTCCATGTCGACAGTGGCTGGTTATGCTGGCCTGGTAGAAAAAGATGGCAAGCTGGTTCCACCTGTGCAGGCAGAGAATGCCAAAGGCATTACCCGCCTGAGTGAATATCTGGAACTCTACGCCAAAAACCATGACCCTGAGTGGGAAGCTGGAGAGAAGTACCAGTACCGCTGCCTGAACACAGAAATGGTGGCTATGGCACTGGTTCGTACAACCGGCAAGCCGCTGGCTGAAGTATACGACGAGTACCTGTGGTCTAAAGGTGGCTTCAACAACTACGGTGCCTTGTACGTTAACCAGGATAAGGATTCCATCGGTTCCGGCTCTTTCAATACGACGACCCGTGACTTTGCTATCGGTTCTTTTATCATGGCTAATGGTGGCAAGAACTGGAAAGGTGAGCAGGTTGTTCCTGAATCTTTTGTAAAAGAAGTCGAAAAAGGCGATCCGGTGGTTAAAAAGGCCTGGGCTCAGATTTCCTATGAAGGTCTGGCGGTTCCTACAGGTGCCTGGTACAAAAACCAGTTCCGTACACTGACTGATCCGGAAACCGGCGTTGATTTCTCTATGATGCTTGGCACAAACGGGCAGGTATCTGCCTGGGATCATAAAACCGGCAACGTTATCGCTATCTTCGGTGATTACCGTAGGCACACAGGACAGGCGTTGATTCACACATACTTCTTTGATGTGATCAAGCCGCTGTTCAAGCGTCTGGCTGATGAGCAGGCTACTTCTTAACGGCTAATGTCGCTTAATATGCCCTGCCATTCAAGGCAGGGCTTTGCTCTGGTAGCAGAGTAAAAAAAGAAGAGGGCTATGCTCGGTCTGTTTTTCTAGATTTAAGGCTTTTGTCACCAGTTTCCTTTGAGTTTTCTGAACTCCACCACTTGGGTTTTTCATCAGGTTGTAAGTTTGTCACATCTCTAATGATTGAGACCAGATCATGAGATACTAAACCATCAATATGCTCGTTCAAACTCGTGTCAATATTATTTCGGAGAGGGTCAAGAATAAAATCAATCCCGTGCTTTCTTGCCATTTTTGCAGCCGGAACAAAGTCACTGTCACCTGCGATCAAAATGATTTTATCGACCAGCTTTTCATAAGAGAGTGAGGCAATATCAATCCCAAGCTTGATATCAACTCCTTTTTGGCGAACTTCAAAGTTGAAATCTTTGTTGGTCATCTCAGAAAAATGCTTCTCCCCTTTAATAAGGGCTTTCGTTGCAAAGGAAGTTAATCGCCATCCATTGGATTTGTCATGTTTTGTACTACCCAGTCTCAGTGCCAGCTTCCTCTGTTGTTTCAGTTGCTCAAGGATTTCACCTCTCAATATACTGGAAGGGTAACTGCTCAAAATTGACTGGCAAATCAACCTCTACAGGTCAAAGAAAGTTATCCTGATCTTTCGTATATTTCACCGTATGCACCTGCCTGACTCACTATTCTCCAGTACAGACAATGAACAGTTGCGTTCATTCGTCAAAAACCTTCTCGACACGGTCGAGAAGCAATCTGTGCAAATTGAAAGGCAGCGCGTTCAGATCGAACAGCTGGTCGAAGAGAACGAACAGCTTCGAGCAGAAATTCGCCACCTGAAGAAGCACAAGGGCAAGCCTAAAATCAGGCCTAATGTCTCGGACAAGGGCGATGATCAGGAAGACAGCTCTTCTGCGGAAGACACTGATCAGGCTGCCGGGAAAAGTGACACTGATCGTCCGCCGAAAAGTAAACGACCACGATCACAAGAAGCCGGTGAAACCGCTGCACCACCAATGACTGTTGACCGAGAGGAAATCTGTTCAATCGCTGCTCCCGGTGAGAACTGGCGCTTCAAGTGCTATATCGACTTTTTCCATACTGAGCTGGACTTGCGTTTTGTCACTACTCGCTACAGGCGTGAGTATTACACAACTCCGGAAGGCGGGGTGTCAGCCCCGCTACCTGATCATGTGAAAGACCGTTTTGGCGACAACCTGAAAGCCCATCTGCTGGATTTTTATCATTCATGCAGTACGACACAGCCACTACTGCTATCTTGGCTGCACGACCATGGATGCTCAATATCAGAAGGTTCCCTGAGCAACATCCTGACGAAAGGCCATGATATTTTCCACCAGGAAAAAGAAGAATTGCTGGAAGCAGGGCTGACTTGCTCTGATTATCTCCAGGCCGACGACACAGGTGCTCGCCACCAAGGAAAAAACGGCTACTGCCTGTTTATCGGCAACCCTTATTTTTCCTACTTCCATAGCAGCGACAGTAAGAGCAGGATTAATTTCCTGGGCTGTCTGCAAGGGCAGCAGCGGCTTTATCTTCTCAACGACGTTGCCATTGACTACATGGAGAATCAGGTTGATGTGTCGAAGAAGTGGATCACTGCGCTATCCGAATGCGGCGAGAAGCGTTTCTCAACAGAAGAAGAGTGGGAGAGCTTCCTTAACAGCATTGGTTGTGCTGCCCCGCAACAAAGGCGCTGGGCGACAGAGGGTGTTTTAAAGGCCGCATTGATGCTCAATCATCGCCTTGAGAACCTGATTATCCATAGCGATGGAGCCCGGCAGTTTGATACAGCCTTTCAGCATTCGCTGTGTTGGTACCATGCGGGAAGAAACATGGACAAGCTGATACCGGCCAATGACCTGGAACGAGCCGCCCGTGACACCGTGCAGGATCAGTACTGGTGCCTCTACGACGACATTGAGGCCTACCAGAAAAAACCAACGGACAAGGAGAAACAGAAGCTCTACCAGGAGTTTGATCGTTGGGTAACACAGCGGGTTGACTACCCTGCCTTGCAGGCTGAGTTGGGCAAACTGATGGTTGTCAGGGAAGAGCTGTTATTGGTTCTTGAGTATCCGTGGCTGCCACTGCACAACAACCTGAGCGAGAGGCAGATCAGAGAGTATGTGAAACGGCGAAAGGTTAGCGGTGGTACCCGGAGTAAACTTGGGAGGAAATGCCGCGACACCTTTGCCAGTTTGAAAAAGACCTGTAAACAACACGGGGTGTCCTTTGCCAACTATCTCAGGGACAGGCTGACTGGAACCAATCTGATTCCGCAGCTGGGGCATCTCATCCTGAAGGCATCAGGCTATCAGGAAACGGTTCTTGCCAATGGAATATGAGCAGTTACGAATCTTGTTTGGATGTACCGGGGTAACTTCATTATAAGCACTGAAAGAAAATACTTGGTAGAGTTTTTGAAAGCTTTTAAACAAGTTTTGCTATCACAAAATAACTCAGCAACTCTTTTTCAGATTGAAGAAGAGGTTTCAAAAATATTAAAAATTGCCTTAGCCCGGATATTTCATAAAAAGAGGCAAGTTCCGCCCAATCACTTGATATAATTGGGTCGACCAAAAAAATGCTTCGGAAGAAGCAAACCGGAACTTGCCATGAACAAATTTACACAAGAACAGCTTCGTTTTCACCCCTCCAACGGAAAAACTATCCGGGCAGACTTCAATGGCGGAGAATTATCCTCTGATTTTGGCGCCCTGATGCTACGTGAAACAATGCTTCACAGCGGTATCATATCCAGGCTGACTGACGGCATTGACGATAAACGTCATCAATCCTACATCGACCACACCCTGCAAGAACTCATTGCCCAAAGAGTTTTGCAAATGGCCTGTGGTTATGAAGATGCAAACGACAGCAACCATCTGCGTAAAGACCCAATCTTTAAGCTTGCCAATGGAAGAAACCCACTGGACGATGATAACCATCTGGCTTCCGCTCCAACGTATACAAGGCTTGGTCAGTCCATGACCAAACGGGATATTTATAATATGACCAAAGCACTGGCTGATCACTTCATCAGCAGTTATGAATACCCGCCATTAGCCATCATTATCGACCTGGATCATACGCCTGCTATCACCCATGGCGGCCAGCAGATGAACCTGTTCAACGCCAAATATCAAGACTACTGTTACTTGCCCTTAATGATCTTTGAGGGGCTCAGCGGCAAGCTGATCACTTCGATCCTGCGTCCTGGAAAAACACCCACAGGCCGAGAGAATGCAGCTATTCTCCAGCGCCTCATTAAGCTGATCCGTACAAGATGGCCGAAAACCCATTTACTGGTTCGTGGGGATAGCCACTTTGCCCAACCAGAGTTAATGCAGGTTGTTCAGGATGACCCTCACTCCGACTACGTGCTGGGAAAAGGCGCAGGACACAAGACGGCCTTGCGACCTAAAGCCAAAGAGTTGCTGGATGAAGCGCGGAAAGCTCTCGACGTTAAAACCGGGCTGGCAAAACTGAACAACATGCCAGAGCCTGAGCGACTCAGGCTCTACGGAGAAACGGACTATCAGGCAAAAAGCTGGAAAGGGCTGGACACCCGGATAATCTATAAGGCAGAGGTCAACCAGAAAGGCGACAATCCCCGCTTTATTGTGACTTCGATGATGGAGGCTTCCCCCGAGGAAATATATGAAGACCTTTATTGTCCCAGAGGGCAGGATGAGAACTTCATTAAGCATCTGAAAAGTGATTTGTCCGGTGATCGCTTGTCAGATCAAGGCTTTCTGGCAAATCACCTGAGAATGTTTTACGCCTGCGCTGCTTATGTTCTTCACTATGAGCTGAGAACCAAGGCACTGAAAGGTACGGAGCTGGAAAAGGCACAGCCATCAACCGTGATCACAAAACTTTGTAAGGTCGCGGTTAAAGTGGTTGAGTATAAAGACCGAATCAAACTTCACTTGCCCCGCAGCTGTCCAATAAAAGGGCTTTTGCAGCATATAACCGAAGTCTTTTATTCAATGCCGCTGCCTCGACCGGGATAGTCAGCTTCATAAACTCAATCAGAATAAAATAGCGACCAACAGAAAGAGTGTTGGGGAATTCTGTTGTCCTGAAAAAGCAGGTGCTGATCAAAAAACATCCGAATTAATGGTGAGTTCGGGTTGTAATACCTTTTTCATGGACAGTAGAGCAACAGACCTCCGAAAAAATCAGAATGGGATGTTTTTTCCGGAACTTGTTGCTCATTTATGAAATATTCGGGTTAGTTCAAGTTAATCCAAATATTCAGAAAATGGATCTTGGAACGGGTGCTGTGATTCACGTAGGCCGTGCCTGCCAAGAGGCTGAGATAGATGAACAGTGGTCGTATGTGTTTGAAAAAAGTAACCAGCGTTGGCTTTGGCATGCAGTTGATCATGCGACCAATACTGTTTTGGCTTACGTTTTTGGGAAACGAAAGGATGAGGTTTTCAAAAAACTAAAAGAGCTTCTTGAACCATTTGGTATCAAGAAATTTTATACTGATGATTGGGGAGCCTATGAACGTAATCTCGACGAAAGCAGACACATCATTGGAAAAGAAAATACTCAGAAAATTGAACGTAAAAACCTGAATTTTAGAACTTGGATTAAGCGTCTGGCCAGAAAGACAATATGCTTTTCAAAGTTAGAACAAATGCACGATATTGTTATTGGCCTGTTGATCAACAAAATCGAATTTGGCATTGACATCCATGAAATATAACAGGTTTGCCCCACTACCCCAGAATCATAGCCAGAGCCATGATCTGGTACTGATACCACTTTCAGTCTGTTGATCAAAGAAAATACACGAAAAATGCTGGCAAACCCTATAAAACGCAGCAGTAGCTGCCCCCCAATCAGGAGTGGAGGGATGTCAATGCAATCTCTATAGCCCACAACCGAAACTTCGATCCAGATAGTCTTGACAGGTTCACTTAGACACTGACAACCCTGTTTCAAAATAGTATCTCACGCCATCAGCCAGCTCATCCAGCTGCTGCTGGAGACGGGGAGTGATCACAGGCGTCAGAAGCCACTGTCCCAGCAACCCGAAGCGGGGGCGAACGGTGAGAGTGATCGCCAGATCTGTTTGAAGCCCCTGCTCATCGTCCGGTTCAATACGATAGCGTGTTTCCATGTCGTGAAACGGGAGAAAAAATGAAACGTCGTTAAGCCGAAGTACATAGCCCTGTCCATCATCCCACTCAATCACTTCTTCCTGTACTGTCCGCTGGTTTTCCAGCCAGACAATACGTTGAGCACCTTCGCCCGTTTTCTGATCCGTCGTGATGTCACTGCCGTTAACAAACGGAACGTAATGTTGTACCTGCGGCAAGTCAGACAGCTGTTGCCACACTTCAGAGACTGGCTCACGAATCAGCGACTGGGACTGTAGCCGGATACGGGGATTGTTCTGCGGGACTTCCATTAATAACAACATCACAATGAGTAAAAAAAACGCACAAGCCTTTTTCATCCCTTAAGTCCCTCTGGCTGCTAAATGTTATCGTCCCCGTAAAAACAGCTTATCCAGCTGATCCATTGTCAGCATAGTCCAGGTTGGGCGTCCATGATTACACTGGCCACTGCGTTCCGTCTGTTCCATGTCTCGCAGCAGAGCGTTCATTTCTTCGATAGATAAACGACGATTCGCCCTTACCGAACCATGGCAGGCCATGGTGGCAAGAATTTCATTGATCTGGGATTCAACCCGGTCACTGTCGCCATGCTGTGACAGGTCAGCCAGCACATCACGCACCAGCTTTTCAACGTCGGCAGTCTGCAGCATCACCGGAACCTGACGCACCAGCAGGGTTTCCGGCCCCATGCGCTCAAGCGCTAACCCCAGTTTTTCAAAGTAACCAGAAAACTCTTCAGCAGTATTTGCTTCCCGGTCGCTGACAGCAATGGATTTTGGCACAAGCAGAGGTTGAGCCTTTATGCCATCTGCGTGCCAGGCGACTTTCATGCGTTCATAAGTGATGCGTTCGTGGGCGGCATGCATATCCACCAGCACCATGCCCTGTTCATTTTCAGACAGGATATAAATGCCTTTCAGCTGCGCCACAGCAAAACCGAGTGGCGGCATACCAGAGGTATCAGACGCAGGCAATGGATCATTCACACTGGTAATGGCTGGAGTTGCTGCGGAAGGAGTTGCTGCGGAAGGAGTTGCTGCTGTAGACACATAATCCGGCACCGCTGACTCCCCTACTGCCGAAGCAGGCCGGGATGATGTACTCACTTGCGCAGGACTTGCAGCAGCTGAATACAATTCGCTGTAAGCCTGCAGGTGCTTCTGGATTTGAGCCGGTTCCGGCGCACGCTCAACACTCCGGCTAAAGCTTCCAGCCCCCGCCGGTGAGCCAGGTGAAGCAAAGGCAGTCTGCCCGGCAGGCTTGGAGGCCGTTGTCAGCGAAATATTTTCCTGTCCCTGAAACTCTCCTGCTTCCACGCCAGTAGCCTGTGGCTGAGCCTCGGTCAGAGAGGAAGGAGGCAATTGCGCATCAGGCGTCACTTCTCCCAGAGCCCGGTGCAGTGTACTGAACAAAAAGTTATGCACCGTTCGCCCGTCACGAAAACGAACTTCATGTTTGGTCGGATGCACATTGACATCGACCATGGACGGGTCCAGCTCAAGGTACAGAACAAATGTCGGATGACGTCCGTTGTAAAGTACATCGCGGTAGGCCTGCCGCACAGCATGAGCAACCAGTTTATCCCGAATCACACGACCATTAACGAAGAAGTACTGAAGATCAGCACTGGAGCGGGAAAATGTTGGCAGCCCAACCCAGCCCCACAGTTTCAAACCAGAGGCTTCAACATCGATAATGACTGCATTTTCAATGAATTTAGGGCTGCACAACGAAGCTACCCGCCGGTCTTTCTCTGCCTGAGTGTTTGCCGGACGCAACTGATGAACGCTGCGCTGGTTATGTCTCAGGGTAAAACCCACATCAAAGCGGGAGAGAGCCAGCCGTTTTACCACTTCTTCCAGATGAGAGAATTCGGTTTTTTCCGTGCGCAAAAATTTACGTCTTGCCGGTGTATTGAAAAACAGGTCTTTGACTTCCAGCGTGGTACCAATTGGATGCGGAGCTGGATTCACAACCGCATCCATATCCCGCCCTTCGGTACGAACCTGCCAGCCGGATTCCTGTCCCCCGGAGTTTGATGTCAGTGTCAGTCGTGACACAGAGCTGATGGAGGCCAGGGCTTCTCCACGAAAACCCAGCGTTGCCACGCCCTCAAGGTCTTCAAGCTCAGAGATTTTACTGGTGGCATGGCGGGACAACGCCAGCGCGAGGTCATTTTTACCAATCCCGTGACCATCATCACGAATGCGGATCAGTTTCACACCACCACTTTCCACCTCTACCGTTACCCGCCTTGCGCCCGCATCCAGACTGTTTTCCAGCAACTCTTTAACAACGGAGGCAGGGCGTTCAACCACTTCACCAGCAGCGATCTGGTTGGCAAGGCGGTTGTCCAGCAGGCGGATTGGCTTCATATTGCAGTGTTATTCCGGGTGAATTCAAAGTCTTCAGAAAATGACCGACGAACACGGCAAAAGATGTTAATTCGCTTGACTGCTTCCCGGCAATTGAATGATATGCGCATGGGAGACATCCCTGTTCGGATTGGTCAACAGTCGGGTTGCTTCAGCAGGATTACCATTTTCTGCATGGTTTCGTCTGCTAAATAATCGCAAGACTCTCTGTGCAATTCCAGTAAAAAAGTTCACAAAGGTTACCGTTTGGCGGGCCGGGTTGAGCCCGCTAATTTCCAGGATGTTCCAGGAGCGTATGGCTGAAATACCATACCCGTCTAAAAAAGCTGACAAATCGATAGGATTCTGGTCGCCGTATTCGCCATAAACGATGATTCGGAAGGATAATTCTGTAAAAATACCATCTCCTGAGCGATTACTCCTGGCAACCCGAGCAAGATATGCGGAAAAATAATGTCTGTTTTCTGTACAGGGGTTGCTATGAAGATGGTTTACAAAGCTTCTGACATGTTCAAGCCAAACAGGATTTGCAATCCTTCGTAAGTCATCTTCTTCAACATTAAAACGAACAATAAAAGACTGATGCGTTGACCTGTCAGTTATACCCTGCGTTTCAAATGAGAGCAGATTATTTGCCGCCAGAAGACCACGAATAAGACCAACACTTTCATCATCAACCTGTGAAATATCAAAGCGATTACGTCTCTGGATGGTGCTTATTGGGGGGGAATGCTGAATGCTAGAAGCTGAGCCAGCTCTCAGGTATCGGATTGCTATAGAAGAAAAATGCTCTCTGAACTCCTGAAGAACCGCTTCATGATCCCGTGCTGAAACCCTGATCCTGACAGCAACCCTGCCTTCATCATGGAAAATAAGCTTCATGAAGTGCCAAACAGTTATTATACCCCTGCCCTGCAACCTGTCTGCCAGCCCCCCTATAGAATTTAATAGCCTCGGCAGTTGGTCCAGCTGATTAACCGAAATAAAAAGATCCTGTTGATCCTCTCTCAGGGGCTCACTGGCGACAGTTCTTGCCGGTGGATGAAAGCGTCTGTCAGTCATTATCAGAAGAACTGCTCGAATGGCCGAAACAAGATGACTGCTGTATTCAGCGAAATTTAACCCCCTATGCCTGATACCACCATTAAAAGTGAAATAGGGTGCATTGCTGGCTTCTATGGTATGAAACGACACTTCTTGCACATTAAGATGTGCATTTTCCAGCAGCCATTCTTCATCGAGTTTTTTAGCTGTCTGGATAAAAGCAACGCCGGCGTTATCAGATTGACTGTCTTCAGAGGAAACTCTGTAGTAATTTGCGAACAATGTGTCAGAGTAGATAAAGAAAAAAAGCAAGACGCCCAGAGAAAACAGAACTGATAACCGGCACCTTTGCATAAACAACAACCTGTGATGGGTGAGCCATTCTGACAATCATCAAAATATAGACTGTTTTTTTGTTTTTTTCAGCCATCAAAAACGATAGAGCAGCTCTTCCCTTAACAAGACAAAAGGCAGCCCCCCCCTCAACAGCATGGGACGTAATTCTTGCCTGGCGGGGAAATACCAGCGAATCTGCAATGGAGCCCTGGGAATGACCGCTAAAACATCATTCTGCGCCGATTGAGCAGGCAAAACGATAATGTCCTGACTGTTGTTACCGGTATTAATGATCAACCGGAATGACAGTATCAGTGCCACACCATTTCTCAAATGTCTGGCATCATCCATTCGCTCAAGGTACCAGCGAAAATGTCGAGTACTTTCTGCTGCGGCACCACCTGAATTTTGAACGCCCCTCACAAAACGTCTAATGTTTTTAAGCCATGAAGGCTGGGCAATCATTTGTAACTCATCAATCCTGACACTAAAGCGAACAGTAAAAGACTGACAGTTTGGGCTGTCTGGTGTGTAATGAGTCGTTTGAAAAAAATGCAGACGATTTCTGGACAAAGTATTAGTAATGAACCGCGCCTCTCCATCATCAACCTGTGAGACGTAATAACGAATCATCTCTGGCCTCCCGCTTACCGGAGGACAGCTTTGGGTCGAATCCGAGTCACTACGGAGGTATTGAACAGCCAGAGTGGGAAAGTATTCCCTGAACTCCTGAAGAACCAGGTCATGATCCTGCGCAGTAATCCTCACTCGAATGGAAACTCTACTTTCATCACGAACAATTAGTCTCCTGAAATGCCAGCCTGTTATTGTTCCTTCGCTCTGAAATCTATCCGCCAGCATACCGACTTCATCAGTGAGTTCCGCTAAATCACTCAAATCAACTGAAAAAAACAGGTCCTGCTGATTCTCCGTGAGTGTCTCATTTAAGTCAGACCTGTCCGGTGGATAAAACCGCCTGTTAGCCATAACAAGCAGAAGGGCTTGAATTGCTGAAGCCTGATAACGGCTGTATTCAATAGAAGACAGATTTCTGCGGCTTATACCTTCGGAAAAAATAAAATAGGGTGCATCTCCAGACTGTATGTCATTAAACGAAACCTGCTGAACATTGTAACCTGCACTTTGTCTGAACCAGTCAACATCAAGGCATCCATCAGTTCTGATAAAAACATCGACAACCTGACCTGGTTGAAGGTCCGGAGCAGAAATAAGATAGTAATCTGCCAGCAGTATGGGCGAGCAAAGGCCGAGAATAATAAAACCAAAAAAAATGCACCAGAAAAACAGGTTTGACGACTCACACTCGCGCATAGGCAAAAACCTTAGCCTGCTAAGCCATTCAAGAATCAACTGAATATAGTCTGTTCTGTTAATTTTTCAGACTTAATTTGGGATTAGAAAATACTGTACCTCTATAAAGCCCAAACAGCAGTTACCGGTATAACCGGCAACTACTATCGGCAACTATTACCGGCAACTATTAATTGGGAATCACCAGCACCTGGCCGGTTCGGATACGGCTGGCACTGCTGATCTGGTTAGCGCGTTTGAGAGAGTTCAGGCTGACATCAAAACGCTGGGCAATTTCTGACAACGTATCACCGGCCTGGATGACATACTGATCGGGCCGGATGTTAATGCGCCCTTCGCGCTTCAGTCGGGCCACTAATGTATCAACTGGCGGTTTTTTGTAGAAGTAATGGGTTAGCCCCTTATGAATCTTCAGAGCCATAGCCCGCTGATGGCTTCGGGTTTTCAGCTTGCGGCTCTCTTGCGGATTGGTGATAAACCCGGTTTCCACAAGAATGGATGGAATATCCGGGGACTTCAGTACCGCAAAACCGGCCTGTTCCACCTGCTTCTTATGCAGGCGGTTAATACCACCTATGTTTTTCAACACTTTATCGCCCACCTCAAGGCTGGCAGACAATGTTGAAGTCATCGACAAATCCAGCAGCACGCTGGCCAACACCTCATCTTTATCATTCAGGGATATGCCGCCCTCGCCGCCTATCTGGTCAGAAGAGTTCTCTTTCTTTGCCAGCCAGCGTGCCGTTTCAGAGGTAGCACCCGTGCGGGACAGGGCAAATACCGAAGCACCATGAGCCCGGCGATCCGTAAAGCCATCCGCATGGACAGACACAAACAGGTCTGCTCCGGCATTGCGGGCAATAACGGTTCGCCGACGTAAGGGGATGTAATAGTCACCGGTTCGAACCAGAACCGCCTTAAAGCCCTGTTCACGATTAATGAGTTTTGCCAGCTCACGGGAAATCTGCAGAACAATATCCTTTTCATAGCCACCACCATGGGCAATGGCTCCCGGGTCTTCACCACCATGGCCGGGGTCAATGGCGATAATGATATCCCGGTCTTTGGCAATGGCCGGTGGAACAACAGGTTTCGGGGCCGCCTTGCCGGTATCAAACAGGTCAATCACCAGACGATGGCCGTATGTGGCGTAAGGCTTCAGCAGAAAGCTTTCCGGCTTTACTCTGGTATTCAGATCCAGAACCACCCGCAGATCGTTTTTGTTCTGAACACCATACCGTATGTTTTTTACCGGCGTATTCTTCAGGTTGGGCTTAGAGAGGGAGGAGCCCCGGGAGGCTCCCTTGATATCAATCACCAACCGGTTCGGATTACTCAGGGTAAAACTTTTATGGGAAACTTCTCCCGAAACGTCAAACACCAGCCGTGTTTTATCAGGGGATCGCCAGAGTCGTATGTCTCTGATCACCTTGCTGGCCGCCAGAACAATTTCTGCTTTCAGTAACGACAGACCCAGTGCCAGCTTTGCACCTGTGGCAACAAACTGACGACGGCTGTTTTTTAATGCCTTCGGTTCAGAGCCTGATTGACGGAAACGGTTGAGTAATAGCCCAAGGATCCCTGGCTTTATTGACATTTACCCTCCTGCATCCTTGCCAGCATCAATGCCCCTCTGGTCGTGCCTGCGACGATGGTCGCCTTTCTTCCTGGTAAATTATAATCAAGCTTTACTTCCAGATCGGCGTCAGGCAGAGCGCCCGCCCCCCGGCCTGGCCATTCAATCAGGCAGATGCCCGCTTCGGAAAAATAATCCCGCCCGCCAATAAACTCCAGTTCTTCAGGGTCTGCCAGACGGTACAGGTCAAAATGATAAATAAGCTGACCATTAATGCGATAGGGCTCAACCAGTGTGTAAGTTGGGCTCTTAACCGCTCCCTGATGCCCAAAATGCCTCAGAATCCCGCGACAGAGTGTTGTTTTTCCTGCCCCAAGGTCACCGTGCAGATAAATAACTGCCTCACCCTCAGTAGCCAGTGCCAGGGAAGTCCCCAGCTGAACCATGGCATCCTCATCGTCGATCAGCAGGTCTACCTGCTCCTTGTGTACATTTTTTTGCATCGCTTTTTCTTGCATAGCTGTATTTTGCATAGATGTGCGCATCGTCCGCGACAATACTTCCTCAATTTTTTACTGCATGACCGGTTAACTCATTGAGCTGCTGCCGGATAAAAGGAATCGTATCCGTTGCCAGCAAACCGGTTTCACCCTGTTGCCATGCCAGCGTATCTGCACCACTGGCATGCAGCCAGACACCCAGTCTGGCTGCATCATAAACTGGTAAATTCTGCGCCAGTAGTGCCCCGATAACACCACTGAGCACATCCCCCATACCTGCTACAGCCATACCGGGATTTCCGGCAGAACACAGGCTGGTTTGCTGTTCATACTGAATCAGGCTACCAGCGCCTTTCAAAACGACACACGCATTGTATGTTTCAGACAAACCGGCGACAGCGGCAAAACGATCTTTCTGCACAGACCCGGTATCCGTTTTCAGCAACCGGGCCGCCTCACCCGGATGGGGAGTAAGCATCATCGGAAACTTTCGCGCCCGACGCAATTGGGAATGCTCCGATAACAGGTTCAGTGCATCGGCATCCAGTACGACGGACACATCTGTATTCAGGGTCTCATCCACAAGGTCATACGCCCATGAGTCAGTACCTATACCAGGTCCTGCAACAATGACTGTTTTGTCGTGTAGTAAGGATTGTAAATCTGCCCTGCTGCCAACTCCCACAGCCATTACCTCTGGCCGGCGAATGGCAAGAGCAGGCAAGTGTTCAGGCCGAGTCGCCACTGTCACCTTACCTGCCCCGCAGCTTATGGCGGCCTCTGCCGCCATGATCACCGCACCCGGCATACCATGATTACCGCCAATGATAAGGACATGACCATAATCACCTTTATGGGCTGTTCGTTTTCTTGGAGCCAGCAGTCCTTTAAGAGCAGACTCATCCAGCCGTATAGAAGACGGTTTTAACCGGTTATAAACGACAGCAGGAACGTCCAGGTCAGTAAAGTGCAACGTGCCGCATAGCTGAGGACCATCACCTGTTAACAGCCCCTGTTTCGTGCCAATAAACGTCACCGTCAGTTCAGCCTGCACAGCGGTTCCCAGCACCGCACCCGTGTCGGCACACAGCCCGGACGGAATATCGACGGCAACAACGGGTTTGCCGGAGTGGTTTAAAGCTTCAATGGCCTGCCAGTAATCCCCGCGAACCTCGCCACTCAAGCCAGTACCAAGCATGGCATCCACCAGAATCTCACCTGTAACCGCTGACTCATCACGCCACAGAACGATACGGACACCCTTGCTGCTGCAATGCTCAAATGCCTTGCGGGCATCGCCTGTCAGCTCATCCGGATGCTTCAACGCTGTGACAGAAACAGGAATTTTCCGCTCAGAAGCCAGTGCCGCGATAAGATAACCATCCCCGCCATTGTTTCCTGCGCCACAGAACACCTGCATTCCGGCACCCTGATCAAGCTGTGGATAACTCTGTAAAAGACGGCTGAATGCCGCATCAGCCGCTCGCCCCATCAGTTCAAAACCATTAATGCCCGGATGATCGGCAACACCACCAATCGCCAGCCTGTCCAGTTGACGAACCTGCTCAGCGGTGTAAAGTTGTTGTGGTAAACGGCACATACGGATATCCCCGCACTTGATCTGAACCGGCTAACTCCGATTCACTAAATAATATTCAATTGATTATATCCCCAAGAATCCGTGTCAAAGAACCCAGCTAACCCAGAATTTACCCAGCGATCCATGCAGCGACCTGACCAGCAAGACCTTGAACCGGTTTCTGCAGAGATTGACTTTGCCCGGCTGGCCGACCAGATTCGTCAGTGGGGGCGGGAGCTGGGTTTTCAGGCAGTGGGCATATCTGAAGGTAAAGTACCCGAACAGGACCAGCAACACTTCAAAGAGTGGCTGGCCATGGGGTTCAATGGTGACCTGGATTATATGGAGCGGAATCAGGACCTTCGTTTCAATCCCGGATTGTTGCATCCGGGTATGATTCGCATCATTTCGGTCCGGATGGACTATCTGCCTGCGGACACTGAGACCGTAAAAATCCTTGGCGAACCGGAAAAAGCCTATGTGTCCCGCTATGCCCTTGGACGTGATTACCATAAGCTGATCCGCAAACGCCTGACCCAGCTGGGAAAAAGGATTGAAGCTGCCGTTGGCGAACACGGCTACCGGGCTTTTGTCGATAGCGCCCCGGTGATGGAGCGCCCACTGGCGCAGCAGGCGGGACTCGGCTGGATGGGGAAGCATTCATTGATTATCAACCGGCAAGCCGGATCGTTCTTTTTTCTGGGCGAACTGTTTACCAATCTTCCGTTGCCGGTAGATGAGCCTTACGATAAAAACCATTGCGGACGCTGTTCATCCTGTATGGATAAATGCCCAACCGGTGCCATTGTTGAACCCTATCGCATTGACGCCCGCAAATGCATTTCCTATCTCACCATTGAAAACAGTGGCCCAATTCCCATAGAGCTGCGCAGCAAAATAGGCAACCGTATCTTTGGCTGTGATGACTGCCAGCTTGCCTGCCCCTGGAACCGCTTTGCCAAACCGACTCAGGAAAGTGATTTTCGGCCCAGGCACTCATTAGATTCTGTGGAGCTTGCTGATCTGTTTCTGTGGACAGAAGAAGAGTTTCTGGAACGTACCGCAGGTTCAGCCATCCGGCGGGCAGGTTTTGAGTGCTGGTTGCGTAATATTGCGGTTGGGCTGGGCAATGCGCCCGGCAGCGACAAAGTCGTTCAGGCATTACTGGCCCGAAAAGACTATCCATCGGAACTGGTGCGGGAGCATGTACTTTGGGCTTTGGAGCAACATGCTGAACAGTGGCGAAACTTTTCCTGAAAATAAGTGACTAATTAGACACTTCTAAAACCAATTAGGGAAAAATTATATGGTTCCTTTCAAGGGTAAGTACTAAAAAGCCGGTATATGAAGAGGCAAAACCTGAGCTTGTTGTCTAACCTTCAAACCCATGATTACTTTGCCTCCTGAAGACCTTTCCCCCAGCCTGCTTGAATACATAGTCAAGCAACAGGAGCTGATTACCCGACAGCAAAGGCAAATTGCTCTGCTCATGGAGCAAAACGTTCAGTTGCAGGCTCGGATAGAAGTTCCGGAGGCCGAAATCATCCGCCTTAAAAAGCTCAACCCAAAACCCAACATCAAGCCAGGCTCATTGCTATTCAAGGACTACAGCCATGGGCAAGGCTTTTTTAATTCGGTACATCTGCCTCATACCTCAAAGTTTTTACATTTCTTCCGCCAATTATGCCTGAAGAGCCCTTTTGAAGGAGGATGTATGCATGTCTCTATTTAAATTATTAATCGTGAGTTTGACTCTTTCCATAATGTCCGGAATCTGCTTTGCCGGTAAGGATCGCTACTTTTTTAATAGCTACACACTCGCATATATAAATGAGGATTTATGGATAAAACTGGGATTAAATAAGCTAATGAAGGACTATTACAAACCAAATTCAATGAGTGAAAGAGAGATAAACCGTTTACTAAATAAGATAATAGCTGCAGTTAAGGAAGACTGTAGTTCTGTTAATGACGAGTTATCAGACACACTCTGTACACATCAGCCAGCCCGGAATCAGGAAACATCAGACACAGCAGATAAACAACCCTCCGGGAGCAGGAACCTGTTAGGGAGAATCAGGTCAACTCTGGCAATCATGATACCCTTTTGGAAAACGATAAAACCGGAACCACAAGAAATCCCTGTTATCTGGCTTATATACCCGGAAATAAGAAGCAGGCTTGAAGAATTGGGCATTCCAATTTCTGACTCAGCCTTTCTTGGAAAATTACGAATATTTGATTACCTGCAATTACCTGAAGAAATAACCTGGAGTGGTTTATGCCTTATTAACTTCTCATTTTGCGCGACACGTATTGAAAAAAATACTTTTGAGAATTGTAAAATGGTAGACCTGAAAATACCTAGTGCACTTTTTAAACAATGCTCTTTCAGTGATTGTCACTTCATTAACACTCATTACAACGAGCAGACAACCTTTGGTCAATGCAATAATATAGGTTCTGCTGATACTTTTTCAGAGTGCAGTCTTGTTAAGGTAAAAAATAAGGAATCATTTTTTATCAGGACGTTTAATGCTTTTTACCCTGACTCGAAGAAAAAAAAACCAGAGGTATTCTTGACGAGTTTTTGTTTTGATTCCACTCCCAGCTCTTCAGATCAGGGCACACCTGAAGAACAAATGGGTTTAACGAAGCGGTATAAACAAAAGGCCACTCGAAAGTTTCAGTCGAGGAGTCAGCGCCATTATTGGGAAGCACTTAATAACTTTTTTGACCGCAATGATATTATGGCATTGGATGTAGACGGGGATGGTCAATGCTTATACCACTCAATCTTAACTGGATTGCAAGAACGGGATTTTTTAGATTGTACTGTAGGTGCTGACGGTCCTGACTGGGTACGTCAAATCATTGCCGGATATCTTAGTACTTTTGCTAATTGGGTAAATGGTCAAAATGATCATATACCGATTGAGAATGAAGTCTTACCTAAGATAGAGAGGATAAGCCGTATTGTCGAAATATACGGTCGGGGAGTTATGGATGAGGTGTTGAACGATGCAATGAATACCGATATCTGGGGCTCACAGCAGACGACCCCCTTTCTGGCCGTTATATTTTCGGTTCCAGTATTGATGGTGCATAACCACGGGGCGAACCTTGAAGCAGGAATCACTTTTCCTAACGGCACAACCATTAACGATCAGGATTCACTGTGGCAAGAGTCATTGAGTGACAGTCTTTTTCTGTTCTTTAATGGAGTGAACCACTGGTTTACAGGAAATTTGGCAATTTCAACCGTACAATCGTACAGTGGTTTAAGGTAATGGCACTGACTTAAGCACGAAAGGCCGGAAGACAAAGGCTCAGAGCCTGGCAGGGGTAATCAAAAAGCACTCTGCTCCGGTCATTCCCTGAAAAAGTAAGCCTATGAATAAAGAACTGTAAGTATTACTGGTGCGGGAGTATGTGCTTTGGGCTTTGGGCTTTGGGCTTTGGGCTTTGGGCTTTGGGCTTTGGAGCTACATGCTGAACATTAACGCAGCCCCTACAGTTTAATTTTCAGATAACTTCATATACCGTTGTCGTTCAATTTGTTTGACCAATATAAACGATAATGGATTACTTTCCTCTTTTTATGGATATCAGGCAGCGCCCTTGCCTGATCGTTGGTGGTGGCGATGTTGCCTTGCGAAAAGCCAGGATTCTCAAAGAAGCCGGAGCATTTATTCGCATCGTCGCCCACCAGGTGAGCGACGAGTTAAAGGAACTGCTGAATAGCCCGGAACACCAGATTTATGAACGTGGCTTTTGTCAAAATGACCTGGACGATGCGTTTGTGGTTATTGCGGCAACCGATCAACAGGCCACCAATCAACTAGTCGCCGAATCGGCAAAGCAGAAAAACCTTATCGTCAATGTGGTGGACTCTCCGGCAGAAAGTAACGCCATTATGCCCGCTATTGTGGATCGCTCCCCAGTGATAGCCGCTTTTTCCACCGGCGGGAAGGCTCCAGTGCTGGCGAGAATGTTGCGTGAAAAACTTGAGAGCCTGTTACCCTCGCGTTATGGATCACTGGCAGCACTGGCCGGACGCTATCGAAGCCGTGTAATTGGGCGTTTTGACTCAATAAACGATAGACGTCGTTTCTGGGAAACGATTTTTTCCGGCCCGGCAGCAGAAGCTGCTCTTAACGGCGACGAGGAAGGTGCTGAAAGAGAGATTGAGACTCAGTTAGCAAACCAGAAAAAACAAAAGACGGGTGAAGTCTACCTGGTAGGCGCAGGACCTGGCGATCCTGACCTGCTGACATTCAGGGCTTTGCGCCTGATGCAGCAGGCAGACGTAGTGCTTTATGATCGTCTTGTTTCCGAACCCATCCGGGCACTGTGCCGCCGGGATGCCGAGTACATCTACGTGGGCAAAAAGTGCGCTAAGCACATTAAGCCCCAGCCTGAAATCAATGACTTACTGGTTGAACAGGCCAAAATGGGCAAGCGGGTGCTTCGGCTCAAAGGCGGTGATCCGTTTATCTTTGGCCGGGGCGGAGAAGAGCTGGAATCTTTAGCCCGGGAAAATATCCCTTTTCAGGTAGTGCCGGGCATCACAGCAGCATCAGGCTGTGCCTCTTACGCCGGAATTCCCCTTACCCACAGGGATCACGCCCAGTCCGTTCGCTTTGTCACCGGCCATGAGCAAAATAACGGCTGCTCCCTTGACTGGCAGAGTTTGAGCAAACCAAACCAGACCCTGGTCTTTTATATGGGTTTATTAAAGCTGGGGCACATCTGCGATAAATTGATAACCCATGGGTGTTCTGCCAGGACACCTGCCGCCTTGATAGAAAAAGGGACAACCAGTCAGCAGCGGGTCATCACGGCTGATCTGTCAACACTTCCCTCTCTGGTGAAAGAAAAAGAGATTCGATCACCTGCACTCATTATTATTGGTGGGGTAGTTAAACTGCAGGCATCTTTGAATTGGAAGAAATTCACCAATAGCTCCAGTGAAATCTAACACCATTTAATTGAATCATTAAATAGAAACAGTGAATACCGAAACATTAGAATTCAGTATTCACTGTTATCAATTTAATTAAAACGCTGTTTATCGATTGTTTTTTATTCAAATAAAGGTAGTTATTGATAATCATTGTTTTTTACATTATCTATACCTCAAAAAACTCAACAAGCATCCGCAAAAGTACTTATGGATTTACCAGTATATTCCTATCTATGATGCTCAGCAGCGAAGCTGGAACGGTTATTCGACAAGGCTGTCTTATTAACTCAGTATTTTTTCAGAAGTCAGGCTGAATGAATAAAGAAGGTATAAAAAAACCAGAAGATATTTAATTTTGGCTAACTGCCTTGTTAATTTTATGATCGTTTGCCTGATATTTTTTGTGAATTCAAAAACCAGATGCACTGCTGAATAAGCATATAAAATACCTTTTAATTGATTATTATCTACTGTCTACATTTCTAAATAATACATTGCTGTTTTGTATTGGTTATTTTTAAACCATTTATCTCAGTTGACAGGTTCCGGTAGCCAGTAATGATTCCAGAGGTTAACTATTTCTGCGCGCATCTGGATAAAAATTAACCGTTTTTTATTCAAGTACCCGAAAAATAAATTCGGGTATTCATGCCTTAAGTAGTCTGGAGTGCTTTTGCATTTCAGAGTCAAAGGAGTTGCTTATGAGTTTATCATTGACCAATAGCGCCCTGAATGAAGTGTTTGAGACATTGTCCAGGCACTATCGAATCATGGCGCCGGTTCGTATTGTGGGTGGTGGGCGGTTTTCCGATACCGACAACATCCAATATGGTGAAGTGTCCACTGCCGAAGAAATAGTCTGGGAGGAGAAATCCCATTTTTCTCCCAAAGAGGTGATTGCCCCGATCACCCAGACGCTGTTTCAGTTCCACGAAGGCCAGCTGATTACGTCTTCTGTTGACCGCCGTAAGATTCTGCTGTTTATGCGCCCATGCGATATCCACGGTCTCCGTCAGCTCGACAATATGTTTCTGAAAAATGGCGACAATGAAGACTTTTACTACAAACGCCTGCGGGAAAAAGTCAAAGTCGCCATGTTCGAGTGCAAAACCGGCTGGGACAGCTGCTTTTGCGTGTCCATGAACACTCACGAAACCAGCGACTACGACATCGCTTGCCGCTTCAGTGAGTCCGGGGCAGACATTCATTTCCAGTGTAATGAATTGCGCGAAGCCTTTGCAGAGCATGGCATTGACAGCGATTTTAAACCGGAGTTCATCAAGGAAAATCAGTTTACCCTGAAGTTACCCGAGAGCACCGGACTGTCGGCTCAGGAAATCAGGGATCGAACCATCGGACACCCGTTGTTTGATGAATACGACCGCCGTTGTGTTGAGTGCGGCCGCTGCACCACTTCCTGTGGCACCTGCTCCTGCTACAGCGTCAATGACGTACATTACACCGAAAACGCTCATTTTGGTGAGCGCCAGAGAATCTGGTCATCCTGCATTATCCCCGGTTTTTCTGATATGGCCGGCGGCCACTCCTACCGCCAGCGCAGCGGTGAACGACTGAGATACCGACTCCTGCATAAAATGGTTGACCACAAAGAACGGTTTGGCGATCACATGTGCGTGGGTTGTGGCCGCTGCGACGACCGTTGCCCGCAATACATCTCTTTTTCCAACATGGTCAGCAAGGTCACCACCGCGCTTGAGGAGACTCAACATGCAGAATAACGCCGGGCTGTATACGCCAAACGCAACGGAGCAGGAAGAGTACGCTAACCACTATCTGCCCAGGCCTTACCGTATTGAACGCATCATCAAGCACACCAAAGACGAGTGGGCTTTCATGGTGCCGGTTGATTTCGAAGGTGGGTTCGACAAATTTGTTGAAGTATCACTGCCTCTGGCCGGTGAATGCCCTATTTCGATTTCAGATTTTGGTGAAGGCTGGATTGAGCTGGTCATTCGTCGTGTGGGCAAAGTCACCAGCAAACTGTTCGAACTGAAGGCAGGCGATACGATCTACCTGCGTGGCCCGATGGGCAATGGTTATCCGGTTCATGAAGAGTTTGTCGGCAACAACCTCACCGTGATCGCCGGTGGTACGGGTGTCGCTCCGGCTCGCTCCGTGATCAACTATTTCATGAGAAATCGTGATCAGGTTCAGGACATGGATGTGATTGTCGGCTTCAGAAGCCGGGAGCATGTTCTGTTTGCGGACGATATTGAGGTGTGGAAAGAGCGCTTCAACACCATTGTCACCCTGGACGAAGGCGACCCTGAAAAGGGCGAGAACATCGGTCTGGTGACTCAATACCTGGACGGATTGAATTACGAAAACCCTGAACAACACCACTATGTGGTGGTGGGGCCGCCCATGATGATCAAGTTTACAGTGAAAGGCTTGCTGGAAAACGGCGCAAGGGAAGATCGTATCTGGGTATCCCACGAACGCAGAATGGCCTGTGCTGTCGGTAAATGCGGTCACTGCCGTGTAGGTAATACGTACATCTGTCTTGACGGTCCTGTTTTCCGTTACGACCACTCCAAGCATCTGGTGGACTGAGGTTTTAGAGCATGCCTTTAGATATAGATATCATTAAAACCCGTGCAAACATGGACTACAGGCTCTCCAAGGTACGCGGAGAGTGTATGCTGAGCCTCAGGACTGTGGGTGGCACCATACCGGCTCACTTGCTGGATGTAGCCAGGGATGTGGCGCAGAAGTATGGCAACGGCACCGTTCGTCTGACCACTCGCCAGAAGCTGGCGATGCCGGGTATCCGTTATGAAGATATTCCGGCAGTCAATAAAATGATCGCCCCGTTCATTCAGGAAATGACCATCGATACCTGTGGTGTCGAGCAGGACCCTGAAGAAGGTTATAAAAGCATTGGTGGCCGCAATATCGTTACCTGTCAGGGTAACCGTATCTGCGTAAAAGCCAACTGCGACACTACGGGTATCGCCAGACGTCTGGAAAAACTGATCTACCCGTCCAAATACCATCTGAAAGTCGTTATCGCCGGTTGTCCCCAGGACTGCGCCAAAGCCAACCTGGGTGATATTGGCATCTTTGGTATTGCGCAGATGGAGTATGACCGTGATCGCTGCATTGGCTGCAATAAGTGTGCAGAGCTGTGCGACCAGCACGCGGCTCAGTGCCTGCATCCGAGCCAGGGCAAAATCCTTAAAGAAGAGACCAAGTGCATAGGTTGTGGCGAGTGCGCCCTGGTCTGCCCAACCCTGGCCTGGCACCGCAACCCGAAAAAACTGTATATGGTCAAGCTCGGTGGCCGCACTTCAAAAGTGACCCCACGAATTGGCAAGATGTTCCTGAACTGGGTAACGGAAGACGTGATCGCCCAGGTCATTGAAAACATCTGGAAGTTCTCCGCTCACATGCTCGACGGCTCTCCCAAGTACCTGCACATGGGACACCTGATTGACGTCGCTGGCTACCATAAATTCAAGGAGTGGGTGCTGAAAGACGTTGAACTGAATCCGGAAGCCAAAGTAGCCGACCGCATGTACTGGCTGGAAAATGAGTACGTGGCGAATATGCACGTTAAAGACCCTGACAAGCATGGAATTCACTAATGAACATTCAGTTTAACATTGAGCAAGTGTTGATCATGGCTGAGCGTATTGAGAGGAATACGGTCAACTATTACCAGAACGCAGCGGCGGCGGTCGAAGCCCCGGAACAAAAAGCGTTCCTGAACAGAATGGTGCAGATTGAGTCTCAGCATGAAAGCGATTTTGCCCACATGCGCAACCAGCTGACCCAACAGGAAAAGGAAAGCACGGCATTCGACCCTGAAAACCACTACATCCAGTACTGTCAGAACCATGCCGACATGCAGAAACTGAATGAGCAGCCGGTGGATTTCACCGATATCGGCTCCATTATCCGTGGTGCAATCGAACATGAAAAAGAGGCGATCCTCTTCTATCTGGGTATGAAGGCTTACATTCCGGAACGACTGGGCAAGGAGAAAATAGACGACATTATCAATGAAGAGATGTCGCATATTAATATTCTTCAGGAACACTACAAGGTGCTGGCTGTCTGAATCAGCGGATTCGATCCAACACAGATACCAAAAAAAATGGGGTGCAACACAAGCGGTTGCACCCCATAACCATCTGTTTCAAAAATCAAAAAAACAGTTAACTGCCAATAAAAAACTGCCGGTAGTAACGCAGCTCTTCGATAGACTCTCGTATATCTTCCAACGCAAGATGTGTTCCCTTCTTGCTGAAACCATCCATAATGCCAGGCTTCCAGCGACGCGCCAGCTCTTTCAGGGTGCTGACATCGATATTACGGTAATGGAAAAAATCATGTAACTCGGGCATATAACGGTGCAGGAAGCGACGGTCCTGACCAATACTGTTGCCGCACATTGGAGAGATACCCGGCTCAATATGATCTTTCAGAAAATCCAGGGTCATTCGTTCAGCTTCAGCCAGAGAAATGGTACTCTGCCGCACACGTTCAGTGAGCCCCGTCTGGGCATGGGTTTTGATGCACCACTCGTTCATGTTGTTGAGTACATCGTCACTCTCATGAATTGCAATAACAGGGCCTTCAGCAATCTGATTGAGCTGCCCGTCGGTTACAATGGTGGCGATCTCAAGGATTCGATCGGTATCAGGCTCCAGACCTGTCATTTCCAGATCAATCCAGATCAGATTATCCGCTTTTGCCATCAAACACCCGGTAGTTAAGTAGAGTTACAAATGCCTGTATGATAAGGCTTCTACGCTAAAAAAAGTACAGCAATTGTGTACTTCGGCTGGCATATTAAGTCTACACCTTCATACTATGTTCTTTAAACAAGTGTTCTTTAAGCAAGTGTTCCTTGAGCAAGTGTTCTTTAAACAAGTACCCTTGAAACAAACTGCGTCCTTGAATCGAACATGTCGGTAAAATTCGCGAGTTAAATGAATCTATTTTTCTCTACTCGACTGAGACTTGACCAGACCATCCTTTCATTATGAACTTTAAGAGATAACATGAGTAAGCGCAAACTAACGCGCAGACAGAGCTGGCGCATTCAGAAAATTCAGGAAGAGCGCATAGCCCGGGCTCGCAAGCGGGAAAGTCAGATTGAAGAAGAGCTGCAGAGCGAAGATCTGGGACCGGAGCAGGAAGGGCTGGTGACAGCTCATTACGGTGCCACACTGGATATCGAGTCTCCTGGCAATCCCGGAAAGCCCCGCCGCTGTCACCTTCGCCGCAACCTTCCCTCTCTTGTCACGGGCGACAAGGTCATCTGGCGACCTTCAACCAAAGACGAAACCGGGGTGGTTGTCGCTCTGGACGAACGCTCCAGCCTGCTGACCCGTCCGGATAACCACGGTCGTATCAAGCCGGTTGCAGCCAATATTGATTACATTGTGCTGGTTATTGCGCCTGTGCCAATTCCTCACCTGAACCTGATTGATCGCTACCTGATCGCAGCAGAAACCGTTGGGATCGAGCCCGTTATCCTCCTGAACAAGATTGATCTGCTGGATGATGAAGGGATGGAAATGATGATCGATATGTTATCGGTCTACCAGCAGATCGGCTATCGCATCCTTACGGCTTCCACCCGCTCCGATCATGGTCTGGATGAACTGAAGGATATGCTGGATGAGCATACCAGCGTATTCGTGGGGCAAAGCGGTGTGGGCAAGTCCTCGCTGGTCAATGCCCTGCTGCCCGGCATTGACACTCTGGTTGGAGAGCTGTCAGAAGCCACCGGCAAAGGCATGCACACCACCACCGCTGCCAAGCTGTTCCATTTTCCGGCAGGAGGAACGCTGATCGACTCCCCTGGTATTCGTGAGTTCGGTTTGTGGCATATCACTCCGGAAGAAGTCATCCAGGGGTTTCGAGAGTTCCGGCCGTTTCTCGGTTACTGTAAATTCAGGGACTGCAAACACGAACAGGAACCCGGCTGCGCCATTCACAAAGCCCTGGAAGACGGTGAGATCACCGAAGAACGGTTGTTCAGCTATCGACAGATTCTTGCCTCGCAGCAGATGAGTCCATAGAGTTTCACCTGTCCATTGATGTGGTTCGGTTTTCAGCCACTTCATCAGGGCATAAACAACCGGGCTGCGGCTCCGGGGATGATTCAGGAACAGCTTCAGAGGTTGAGGCCGTTTCCCCGGCATTGCGCACGGGCGGGTCATATCTTACCCTTGACGGAAGGGTAAGATATGCATTGCGCACGGCCTCAGGCAATATTTCCATGAATCTGTTTAACAGCGTTATCAACTCTTTCCTGCATTTCTCCTTGTCCCTTTCGTCTTCGCTATTGAGCAAACTGCTGAGATATATTCTGGTGCCTTCATGAACGTTCAAGTGCTCAATTAAAGAACCGACGATCCGCTCCTCCAGGTGGGCAATCAGAGACTCCCAGTCCGGGGCCACCAAAAGGTGTCCTTCTTTCCCGTCAGGATCAGTACTGCGGTGAACAGTTGCAGTCTGCATAAATCCGACGACTGCCTGTCTATCGGACGAAACAGAGCTTTGAAGCAAACCTGCAGGATTTCCTCTTGTGGTGATAACGACAAACGCTTCGGAAAACTCAGCTTCGGTCCACCCTTCAGAATATTCGTCCAAACTGGCCTCATCATTATTTAAGGACACAGCATGGATGCTGATATATGAATCCGAAGGTAAGGAGTATTTAAAAGCCTCTAAATCTGGCGGCAAAGGAACGCCCCTGACATTTATTTCTTCGTGAGCATACTCCAGCAAATAAGCACCATAATTAATTTCTACTTCTGACCGGTCGTAGAACCTTAAATTCCGACTCAGGGCAGTCGCTCCCTCTGGCTGATCTTTACTCTCCGCCTTATCGCCGTCATTGATTGCATAAACCTGATTTTCAGCGACAAACATAAAAATCAGAACAACTACCCTTTTTAAAACGCAAGTTAAATACTGCATGTTCAGTGGTTTCCGCCTGCTGCAAAACTAAAAACGACTTGTGAACGACCATTATAGAAAAGGCCCACTTTCAACCATTGCGACAAATACCTACAACACATTCATCCGCAACAGCCTGATAGAAATCCAATGAGTCAAACATCACTGCCGCTGATTCTTGAACCTGCTGAGCTTGAACATCATCTTCATGACGGCAACCTGTTGATCGCTGGCCTCTGGAAGACCTGTTTTCACGGCTGGGCTACACCGGCAATGAACATATCGTGGTCTATGACGATGAAGGCGGGGGCGGGGCCGGGCGATTTATCTGGACACTGGATGTTATCGGACATAAAAACTACTCCTACCTTAACGGCGGCATTCATGCCTGGCTGAAAGAAGACCATAGAGTTTCACCTGTCCATTGATGTGGCTCGGTTTTCAGCCACGCCATCAGGGCATAAACAACCGGACTGTGGTTCCGGAGATGATTCAGGGACAGCTTCAGAGGTTGGGGCTGCTTCCTCAGTATCGCGCACGGAATCAGGCAGATCTTCCATGAGCCTGTTTAATAGTGTTATCAACTCTTTCCTGCATTCCTCCTTGTCGCTTTCGTCTTCGCTGTAGAGCATACTGCTGAGATATGCTCTGGTGTCTGTACCAACGTTCAAATGCTCAATTAAGGAACCAACCATCCACTCCTTCAGGTGGGCAATCAGAGACTCCCAGTCCGGTGCCACCAAAAGATCTCCTTCTTTCCCGTCAGGATCAATACTGTCGTCAACAGGTGCAGTCTGCATGAATCCGACCACTGCCTGCCTACCGGACGAGGCAGGGCTTTGAGGTGAATCGGCTGGCCCCTCATTCGTGGTGATAACGACAAAAAGTTCGCAAAACTCACTGTCGCTCACTCCATCAGAATCTTCGTCATCATTTGTATTATCGTTTTGATTAAAAACCTCATCATCATTTAAGGACACAACATGGATACTGATAACTGACTCCGAAGGTAAAGAGTATTCAAAAGTCGCTAAATTTGGCGGCAAAGGAACGCCCTCGACCTTTATTTCATTGTGATCATACTTCAGCAAAGAGACGCCAGGATTTTTTTCTATTTTTGACCGGTCGTAGAAGCTTAACTTCGGACTCATTGCTGTCGCGCCTTCTGTCTGGTCTTTGCCCTGTAACTCATTGCCATCATTAATCGCGTAAGCCTGATTTTCAGCGACAAGCATAAACAACAGAACAGTTATCCTTTTTAAAATGTAAGTTAAATATTGCATATTCAGTGGTTTCCGCCCAGCTACAAAACTAAAGCGACCAGTATAGATGAGGTATACTTTCAACCGCTGCGACAGATACCTATAATGCGTTCATCCACGACAAACTAACAGAAGTCCAATGAGTCAAACATCGCTTCCACTGGTTCTCGAACCTGCTGAGCTTGAACATCATCTTCATGACAGCAACCTGTTGATCGTCGACCTGTGCAATCCTCAGCTATACGCCCAGGTGCATGTTCCCGGTGCCGTTAACATCGCTCCCCAACACCTTGTGGCAGGCACACCACCGGCGACTGGCAAGCTGCCACCGTTGCAGCAGCTGGAAAACCTGTTTTCACTGCTTGGTTACACCGGTAATGAGCATATCGTGGTCTATGACGACGAAGGTGGTGGCTGGGCGGGCCGCTTTATCTGGACCCTGGATGTTATCGGGCATAAAAACTACTCCTACCTGAACGGCGGCATTCATGCCTGGCTGAAAGAAGAGCATACAGCGGAAAGCGAACTCAGAAAGGTAAAGCCAACCCGTGTCTCCCTGTCAATCGACCCATCTGTTATCGCTTCCAAAGATTACATCCTGACGCATCTGGAAAATGCCAGTACGGCTATCTGGGATGCTCGCTCCCCTGCAGAATTTGCAGGTGTAAAAGTGCTGGCCAAGCGTGGCGGCCATATTCCCGGTGCCATTAACTTTGAATGGACATCAGCCATGGACCCGGACAGAAATTTTCGCATCCGCAAAGACCTGCCTGAAGTCCTTGCTCAGCTGGGCATGCAGCGGGAAAAAGACATTATCACCTATTGTCAGACTCACCATCGCTCCGGCTTTACTTATCTGGTAGCCAGAGCGCTTGGCTTCAATTCGGTAAAAGCCTACGATGGTTCATGGTCAGAATGGGGTAATCTGACCGATACACCGATCTCCCAATAGGCTGGTACAAACCAGCCTGTCTTTAACAAAACGCTTCCTTTACAATCGTCATTCAAAATCTTTTCCCCAATAACAGGACAGCCTTAGTGAAAGAAAAACTGTTCGCGTTGACCCAGTACATTCTGCCTCACCACCTGATTTCCAGAGCGGTGCATTATTTTGTTGAGTGTGAAATCCCAGCTTTCAAAAATGCCCTGATTAACTGGATCATCAAGCATTACGATGTAGATATGAGCGAAGCTCAGGCTGAGCATGCGGAGTCTTATAAACACTTCAACGATTTCTTCACTCGTCCTTTGAAAGAGGGAGCCCGGCCTCTGCCTGAGCAGGAAGATACCATCGTCAGCCCTGCCGACGGTGCTATCAGCCAGATTGGCGACATTGAATATGGTCGTATCTTTCAGGCCAAGGGCCATGACTACAGCCTGATAGAACTGCTGGGGGGTGATACCGACCTGGCCACTGAATTTATGGGCGGCAAGTTTGCCACTATTTATCTTTCTCCAAGGGATTATCACCGTATTCACACACCTGCGGCAGGCACCCTGCGCAAGATGATTCACGTCCCTGGTCGTTTATTCTCCGTCAACAAAGGCACTGTAGAAAACGTGCCGGGGCTGTTTGCCCGTAACGAGCGGGTTGTCAGTATCTTTGATACTGAACATGGCCCGATGGCGGTGATCATGGTGGGTGCCATAAATGTTGCCAGTATCGAGACCGTCTGGTCTGGTCTGGTAACACCTCACCGTAAACAGGTAAGAACCACCGAATACGAAGAGTCGACAACTGCCAGTATAAAGTTGGAACGTGGTGAAGAGATGGGTCGTTTCAAACTGGGCTCAACGGCTATTGTCCTGTTTGGTGAAGACAAAGTGAACTGGCTTGAGCAATGGCAGGCCGAGTCTACAATCAAGATGGGTCAGGCTCTGGCCACCCCTGCAGAATAGCGCTTGCGCTCTATAGACAAAACATGCAGGCACCGGGTCTGCATGTTTTCTATCGGAGTTCCCTCATGAAGCTATCTTTCACTGAGCCTTTCACTGAGCGTCCACACCTTTCAGCCCGTTCTGTCCTGAGCCAGCTTACTCTTCTTGTTCTCTTTAGCCTGTTTTCAGGCTGCTCCGGCATTCAGGGGAAAAGCAAAGCGGAACGACAGGGTTATGTAAACCACATGCGTTCAGAAACCCTGAAAATGCTGTATGACTATAAACCCAGTGCCTCAGCTCAACTGAGTGAAGCCGTTGGCTATGCGGTTTTCAGCAACATCAACAGCAACCTGCTCCTGCTCAGTACCGGTTCCGGTTATGGGGTTGTCCACGACAATGAGTCTGGTGAAGACACCTACATGCGCATGGCCAGTGCCGGTATCGGTATTGGATTAGGCATCAAGGACTTCCGGGGCATCATTGTTTTCGATAACCGGAAAGCACTGGATAGCTTTATACAAAATGGTTGGGATTTCACCGGTCAGGCTGACGCTGCCGCTAAATCCGGCGACAAGGGGGGACAACTCCTGAGTGGTACCGTTAACACGGACCTGGGTATTACCGTTTACCAGTTCACCGAGAACGGACTGGTTGCCCAGGCAACGTTACAGGGTACTAAGTACTGGGTCGACAAAAATCTGAATTAGAATAATCCGGAGGGCTTTCTTGAAATCCAGCCCGGTTCCCCCATATAGTCTTGCAGGCTCCTGAAGCCAACACCGTTTCTGTGCGTTAACCCCGGTAAAAACATGACCATTAAGCTCGGCATAGTCATGGACCCGATTGAGTCCATCGAATTCAAAAAAGACAGTTCCCTGGCAATGCTGCTGGCTGCGCAGAAGCGGGGCTGGCAACTGTTTTACATGGAGCAGCATGACCTCTATCAGAAAGAAGGCATAGCCAAAGGCAGTATGCGTTCACTGCAGGTACGATACGATGCCAATGACTGGTTTACCCTTGGTGAGCGTCAGGAGCTGCCGCTGGAGTCACTGAATGTGATCCTGATGCGCAAGGACCCGCCGTTTGATATGGAGTTTATCTACAGCACCTATCTGCTGGAACAGGCTGAAGCCGCTGGTACCCTGATCGTCAACAAACCCCAGAGCATTCGTGACTGCAACGAAAAGATGTTTGCCACCCTGTTTCCACAATGTACGCCTCCGGTCATGGTGGCACGCAGCGCACGCCTGTTGAGGGAGTTTGCTGAAGAACATGGCGATGTGGTGCTAAAGCCCCTGGACGGAATGGGTGGTTCTTCTATCTTCCGTACCCATTCGAAAGACCCAAACTTCAGCGTAATTCTGGAAACACTGACACAGCACGGCACCACCCAGGCCATGATCCAGAAATATATTCCCGAGATAGTAAAGGGCGACAAACGAGTCCTGCTGATTGACGGTGAGCCTGTCCCCTATTCACTGGCACGCATCCCGGCCGAAGGCGAACTTCGTGGCAACCTGGCAGCAGGTGGTAGCGGTGTAGGACAGGAGTTAAGCGACCGTGATCGCTGGATCGCCGAACAGGTGGCGCCGGTGCTGAAAGAAAAAGGTCTGCTGTTTGTCGGACTGGACATTATCGGTGATTACCTGACCGAGATTAACGTCACGTCCCCGACCTGTATCCGCCAGCTGGATGACCAGTTTGGTATCAGCATTGGCGATAGGCTGATGGATAAGATTGAAGAAAAGCTGGAATGAGCCTGTCTGAAATGATTTAGAAAGAAAAATATTGCCTGAAGTTGCAATCTGCCACTTCAGGCTTTTCATGAGATTATCTACCTGGTGAACTAAGGCAGCCTCTGGAAAGCCGACATTAGAATTTTTGTTAGGCATCCTTACACATATGTCAGCATTATTTTTGAACAAAAAAATAATTACAACGGACTAATTACTGAAGGTTTCTACACAACTTATGAGTCGCTAAAACTGTTTGGTATACAAAATTCAATATCACAGTTTAGCGATAAACAGAGAGTATTTAATCTTAGTAAAAATCTTCGACTCAATTATTTCTTAAGAGCACTAGCCATGTATTAAATATTTATCAAGGACAGAAAACATGCATCAAATATCGAATACTGCTCCTCAAAAAAGCCTGGATTATATTGACAAGAGGTCAGATTACTCTGAAACCGCAGGGCTGTATTTAGGCAGGCTGGTAGCATTTACAACTCCATATCTGCATCACTACCTGCAACGGCTCCATTCAGCCCTGACAGGGCAGGATCTTCAAATTAAGCTGCCTAATCAGTTACAAAAAAAAGACGAAAAAAAAGTCGCTAAAGTACAACTTATACCAAGTGAAATTTCCAAAACAGACCAACTTATCAGAATTACAAAAAACAGAGAAGAAGATAAAAAAGAAGCACAAGCAACGTTAACATCAATAGAACAAAGCTATCCGCTACCGGATATTTCACAACAAAAAGAGATAGTTCAGAAGTTAGTACGATTACAAATTCCGGATGCAAAAATCGATTCTTTTTCTCTGGAAAACATGGCTGCAGCATTATTTTACTCAGGCATCAATTCTTTTGATGAAGCACAGAGTCTAAATTTAAAAATAATCCCCCCAGGCCCAATATTTCACACATGGTACGCCTTCCACAGTACAACATTATTTGATGGTAAAAATAATGAAAAAGGGTTTGATTATGTTAACCTGATAGCTGAAGAAGCATCAAGGCTATCAAAAGATAATATCCCTGTAATACTAATCTACACAAACAACTCAATGTCAAAAGATCAAATAGAAACAATGAATGGTTTATTTGCAGACCATAGCAACATTCTAGTTATTTCAATTGAAGAAGATTTATCAGAATCAGCTATGGTAGACAAATTCAGCAAACAGGAAACAAAAAACGTTGAGTTAATGGATCTTATTAGATTCTGTACTCTTGTTGATGCAAAGTATGTTTTATCTGTCGCAAAGCAGAAATCCAAGCAAGAAGGTAAAGATCTTTTTTATGAAAATCTGTCTCTATGGGAAGATAAATCTTTAACCTATATCGATATTGATAATATCCTTATAAGACCATCAACTTTCAAAATCGCAGAAAATGGATTCTGCAAAACATCACATCTGCACACCAAGCTTTACCTTATAAAAAACCCAAAGCACAATAAATTAGCAGCAGCTGAAAAAGAACGTGCAACTCGTCACAATGCTCATTTTGAATATTTGCAAAATGACCAGCCTGCAGACATAGAAAATTTAAAAAACAAATCAGAAAATCTGTACAGATACCTTGTCAGTGGACAAGGGATGAAAGAATACAAAAATCTAAAAGGTATAACTGAATTTAAAGAATGTTGGAGTTCTGACGTCAATTATTGCTCTTCAAGAACGGACTTATTATCAGAAGAGAATGTAAGAAAAATAATGTCTGAGAAAGATACAAAAGATGCTTTTTTTACTTTTTTAAAAACGATACTCCATGGACGTGAAAATCTTAAAAAACTGTCAGCTCTTGATGGCATCCAGCAGCTTCGTTTTATGAAAGTCAATCATCACCAAACCTGGGCTGTTAAGAGAGACAGATGGCTTTCAGCGAAACCGCTAAAAAGATAATCCTGTCAACCTCTTGTCAGCCCCTGTAACATTCATGACAATGTCAAAAATGTTCATCCTCAGGAATGACTTACGAGGCCAGCCCCTGTCAATGTCCACAATGACCAGTGTTTCTTCAACCGACCGCTTCAGCTTCACCATTTTCATGGCAGCAGCCATTCATGCTGTCATTCTGCTGGGAGTTTCCTTTGGTCTGCAGGACATGCCCGCGCCTCCCAAAACCCTTGAAGTGACTCTGGCAACCTACAAAAGTCAGGAAAAGCCTGAAGAAGCGGATTACCTTGCCCAGTTCCACCAGCAGGGTAGTGGAACTCTGGAAGACAAGACCAGACCGCAAACCGATCAGGAAGCGGAGTTTCAGTCCAACCAGATTAATGAAGTTGTACTGGAAACCCAGGAAGAAGCCTCCCCCAAACAGGAACAGCCCCAGACCGCCCAGATTTCCACCCGGGCAGAGGTCGAACGCAAAACGCCCGACAAGGCGGAAAACAAAAAGCCAACACCGGATACACCTGAACAGGTGAAGCCCCGCAAACGCATTGATCTCAGGCAGGAAATTTCCAGCCTCGAAGCCCAGTTCAGCCAGCTGCGTCAGGAATACGCCAAACGTCCAAGGATCAAGCGCCTGACTGCCGCCTCTACCATGCAGGAGCCCGGCGCTTACTACAAAGAAACCTGGCGTCGAAAGGTTGAGCGGATTGGTAATATGAATTACCCGCCACAGGCTCGAAAAGAAAAACTCTATGGCGAGCTGCGCCTGATGGTCGCCATTAACCGGGACGGTACATTACACGACGTTAAACTGATGGAGTCGTCCGGTTCAACCATTCTCGACGATGCCGCCATTCGTATTGTCAAACTGGCAGCCCCCTACGCCCCTTTTGGCAATGACCTGAGAGACTATGACCGGGTAGAGATTATACGAACCTGGCGCTTCGAACGGGGCGATCGGTTATTTAGCAACTGAAAACCGAATTACTACGTAAAAGTTGCTAACTGACAATTTTCGCCCGATACTGCGCACATGAGAACGCCATTCTTCCAAAGTTTCAAAAACCACTTTCTGATTGCCACACCCCAGATGGCAGACCCGTCCTTTGCTGAAACGCTGACACTTATTTGTGAACACAGTAAGGATGGAGCCCTCGGAGTAGTCATCAACCGACCGACCGAGCTGACGCTGGGACAGATTCTCCGACAGGTCGGCATTGAGTATCCCGACACCTGGGCGCCAAGCCAGAGTGCTGTTTACGCCGGAGGTCCGGTTTCATCAGAGAGAGGCTTTGTGCTTCATTCCAATGACCAGCTCTGGGAGTCCAGCCTCAGTGTGGGAGAAGATATTAACCTTACCACCTCCAAAGACATTCTGGTCGCCATGGCGAATAATAAAGGACCTTCTCATGTTCTTATCGCCCTGGGATACGCAGGCTGGGGAGCGGGTCAGCTGGAAAAGGAAATGGCTGAGAATACCTGGCTGACCTGTGCAGCCAACCCTGCCATTATCTTCACAACCCCCTGCGAACAACGTCTGTCCGCTGCTGCCTCATCTCTGGGGGTTGATTTGCATTTGCTGTCTGGTCAGGTTGGGCACGCCTGAAAACACCATTGAGATCTATGACACCTTCTTCCGTAAAAACCATTCTTGGCTTCGATTTTGGCACCAAAAACATTGGTGTCGCTGTTGGTCAGGCCATTACCCGAACAGCCTCTGCCCTGCCACAGCTGAAAGCCCGTGACGGCATTCCTGACTGGAACCAGGTCGAAACACTAATCAACGAATGGCAGCCAGATGCTGTCGTGGTAGGCATTCCCCTGAACATGGACGGCTCTGAGTCACAAATGTCACTTCGAGCCCGCAAATTCGGCAAACGCCTGCATGGTCGTTTTAACCTGCCCTTTTTTGAGGCTGACGAACGCCTGTCGTCATTTGAAGCCAAAGACTGGGCTGACAAGCTGGGACACAGCAAACATTATGGTTCAAATCCTGTCGACGGAATGGCAGCCCAGATTATTCTGGAAGGCTGGATGAATGATGAGAATAACCCGGTTCTTTAACCTGTTATTTCTATTTTCAAATACGGTTGCTGCCGGTGCGCTGCATCCACTGTGTCTTGATCGTTTTACTGAGTCTGAAGAAGGCACCAGTACAAACACCATGACCTCTCTGGATTTGCGCGCCTGTCAGAAAAAATACGCTCACCTGAATTTTGACCAGAAGAGTCCATGGCTGGCTTCGTTTAATGCAACCAGTACCAACACCGAAACCAGTCAGGAAGAAGGCGAAACACTCCCCGTCTTTGCTGCTTACAACATCATCGGGCAAATGGAAGATGAACAGGTTCTGGTCAACTACGCCGTAAATTATGGCGGTTCAGGCACTTTTTCCTTTGGCTTCCTGTTAAAAGGGTTAAGCCTCGACACGTTTCCGGAGCTGGATGATGCCCTTGCCGGAAAAAAGCGCTCTGCCAATCTGGAGCTGATTAAAAGCTTCAGCGGCGGTGACAGGTGCTTTGGCGGCATCACCGATATGCGTATAGAGGCTCCGGACAAAGTCAGCGTGACACGCAATATGACGCCCTATGAACTGGTGACCCTGGGCATTCCGGAAAAGGAACGGACTAAAAGCTATGGTGACCTGCCTGACTGCGCCCGGTGCTGCATCGGAGAATTTACAGAAATCATTGATCTAAAAGGCGAATCTGAGCTTCTGGAAGTGCGCCTGACAGGCGCTCGTCTGGAGCAGGGCAAAGACCGGTCAGAGCAACAGGCCTGCCTGGCCGGTTTAATTGGTGCAGGAAATAAAAACCTGATACTGAATCGCAAACAGCTGGAAGAAATGCAGATGTCCTATATCACCAGCTGTTTTTAAAAACTATCCGGGTCCTTGGCTTTTTCCCGGGCGGTATCGTGAGAAATCAAACCTTTATTGACCAGCTTTTTCAGACACTGGTCAAGTGTCTGCATGCCAATGGAACTGCCTGTCTGTATCGCAGAATACATCTGCGCCACTTTGTCTTCACGAATCAGGTTGCGGATGGCAGAAGTGCCTATCATGATTTCATGGGCAGCCACACGTCCACCGCCGTTTTTCTTGAGCAAGGTCTGGGAAACCACAGCCTGCAGAGACTCGGACAGCATTGAGCGCACCATCGACTTTTCTTCAGCGGGAAATACATCAATAATCCGGTCAACGGTTTTGGCGGCAGACGTCGTATGCAGGGTTCCAAACACCATGTGACCTGTTTCAGCTGCTGTCAGGGCAAGGCGAATGGTTTCAAGGTCCCGCATCTCGCCCACCAGAATAATATCCGGATCTTCACGCAGGGCAGCCCGCAGGGCATCGCTGAAACTGCGGGTATCACGGTGGACTTCCCTCTGGTTGACCAGACACTTTTTTGATTCGTGTACAAATTCAATGGGGTCTTCAATGGTCAGGATATGGTCATAGCGTGAGTCGTTTATGTAGTCGAGCATGGCTGCCAGAGTCGTTGACTTACCAGAACCAGTAGGTCCTGTGACCAGCACCAGCCCTCTCGGCATCATGGAGATATCCTTAAACACCTGCCCCATACCCAGGTCATCCATGGACAGAACCTTGCTGGGAATGGTACGAAACACCGCACCCGCACCACGGGACTGGTTAAACGCATTGACCCGAAAACGCGCAACACCCGGCACCTCAAAAGAAAAGTCCGTTTGCATGCACTCTTCGAAATCACGTCGCTGTTTATCGTTCATAATGTCATAAATCAGGCCGTGTACCTGTTTATGGTCCATGGGAGGCAGGTTGATACGTCGCACATCGCCATCCATACGAATCATGGGCGGCAGACCCGCAGAGAGATGCAAATCTGACGCCCCCTGCTTGAAGCTGAATGCCAGCAGCTCGGTGATATCCATGAAGTTCCCCCTGAACCCCGGAAACAGTAAACTACCTGTTTTTATTTTTTCCTGATACTCAATACTGTACAGCCAGATGACATTATTAAAAAGCCGCTTTGAACAGGTTTTTGACCAGATTCATAAAGCAGAAAAAGCCTGCCAGCGTGAAGGCGAGGTCAGATTACTGGCCGTCAGTAAAACCAAACCTGCCGACAAGGTGCGGGAAGCCTGCGCGCTGGGACAGCGTGAGTTTGGAGAAAGCTATCTGCAGGAAGCCCTGATAAAGGTGCAGGCGCTGTCAGACATTGAAGACATTGTCTGGCACTTTATAGGGCCGATCCAGTCCAATAAAACCCGGGATATCGCCAGCCATTTCCACTGGGTTCACAGTGTTGACCGTCTGAAAATTGCCAAAAGGCTGAATGATCAGCGACCAGCCGACCTGCCACCACTGAACATTTGCCTGCAGGTGAATATCAGTGGCGAAACCTCCAAGTCCGGAGTCTCAGTGGACGAACTGGAAGAGCTGGTAAAAGCGGTTTCTGAATTGCCCAATCTATCTCTGCGGGGTCTGATGGCTATTCCGGCAAGGGCTGAAAACAAGGAACAGCAACGTATTCCACTGCGAGCCCTGAAGCAGGCGCTGGATAACCTGAATAAGAACCTCGGGCTGACCATGGACACTCTCTCCATGGGCATGACTGATGATCTGGAAGCGGCCATTGAAGAAGGATCGACCATGGTTCGAATCGGCACAGCCCTGTTTGGTGCAAGAGAATATTCCAATCGTTAATAAGCTAATGGGTGACAAGAACAATGAGCCAATCCAGAAAGACAGACCAGAGCATTGCCTTTATCGGTGCGGGCAATATGGCCAGCAGTATTTTCGGAGGCCTGATTGAAGATGGCTGGCCAAAGGACAAAATATGGGCAACCGCCCGGAGTGAAGCGACACTGGAAAACGTTAAAAACCAGTTTGGCGTTCAGGTGACCCGGGACAATCATCAGGCGGTTCGCCAATCAGAGATGGTTGTACTCTGTGTAAAGCCACAAATGATGAAAGCCGTGCTGCAGGAGCTTGCCCCTACTCTGAAAGAGACAAAGCCGCTGCTGATTTCGGTCGCCGCAGGCGTCAGTCTCGACAGTCTTCAGACATGGTGCGGCTCCAGCCTGCCGATTGTCCGCAGTATGCCCAACACGCCTTCCCTGTTGCGCTGCGGCGTCAGCGGACTCTTTGCCAGCGCACAGGTTAGTGCGGAGCAGAAAGCCATTACCGACTCTATTTTCAAAGCCGTTGGGGTGACGCTGTGGGTAGATAATGAAGCCCTGATTGATTCTGTCATTGCCGTTTCTGGCAGCGGCCCTGCTTACTACTTCCTGTTTATGGAAGCCATGACCGAAATGGGCGTCAAGCTGGGGCTTGATCAACAAACCGCTGAACAGCTTACCTTGCAGACAGCGCTCGGGGCTGCGAAGATGGCAGTTTGTAGTGATGTTGATGTCAGAGAACTGCGCAGACGGGTCACCTCACCCGGCGGCACGACAGAGCAGGCCATCAGAGCGCTTCAGACAGGTGGCCTGGAGCAACTGGTTGAACAGGCCATGCAGGCTGCCGTTGAGCGGGCGGCTGAAATGACCAGACAACTGGCTGACTAATGCCTGTCGGGGTTGAATAACAGCCCGTAACAACATAACTATTACTTGTGATTTGCTATTTATTTGAAGGATATCTATGTCAGCACTCTCTTCCAGCCTGGTATTCCTGATTCAGGCACTGGGTGGCCTGTACATCATGGCGGTGTTGCTGCGGTTTATTCTGCAGCTGGTTCGTGCCGATTTTTACAACCCGATTTCTCAGGCCATTGTTAAAATCACCGCACCGCTACTGAACCCATTGCGCAAAATCATCCCCGGTGTTGGTGGTATGGACATTGCGTCGCTGGTTCTGGCACTGGCGCTGCAAATTGGTCTGTTCTATGTGCTGTTCATGCTGAAAGGTTTTGTCCTGGCTGGCATTCCGCTCCCCGCCGTTCTGCTGTTGAGTCTGAAAGAACTGGCTGTTGAAGTTCTGAACATCTACATGTTCAGCCTGATTGTTATTGCCATTGCCAGCTGGGTAGCCCCTGGCAGCTATAACCCCGGACTGATGTTGCTGCACCAGATTACCGAGCCCCTGTCCAGCCGTATTCGCAAGGTGATTCCACCTTTGGGTGGTCTGGACTTTTCCTTGATGGTGCTGGTTCTGATCATTATTACCCTGAAAAACTTTATCGCCGCTCTTTAATCTTGCCCTGCTGTTCCGATGCTATTAGTAGTTGATCAACTTGTGGATAACTCATGGCATCGGATACGCTTTTCCGCCGCTCCTCTCTACCTGTGTTTCAGAGTGTCGCAGTTTTATTGCTGACTGCCTGTTTTTTTGCCACCGCAGACACGACAAAAAACAGTGGTGAAGTGCTGGTCAATTCAGAAACTGACATGCCTTACACCCATTATCTCAAGGGACTAAGGATCAAACCCGGTTACGAGCTACAAATTAAAGGTCAGAACAACAGTGACTCGGTTTTGATTCTGATTGTCCGTATCGACAATAACCGCTCAAAAAATTATTACACCCGCTATAACCGGCAATTCAGTATACAACCAGGGCCATTCTCCCTGACCGTTCCCATGACGGGTCTGAAAACCTCTGGCAAGCAGCCACTGACTCTCCCTTACACCAAGATGATCATCTTCACCGCCGGAAGCAGTGACGATATGATTCTGACACACGCCCGGATAACGCCTCCGCCACCTCGCCCGAAAAGGGTTATGGCCCTGGATTTTGGTAGAGAGGACAGTCCGGTGTTTCCCGGATTTGAACCGGTGACTGCCAAAGACAAACGACTCAGCGGAACACTGTTACAGCGCTTTCGTCCTTCCGGCGACGCATTGATGCAGGATGGACTGGAAGGTATTGATTCCTTCTCAGCGCCCTGGGAAAACGGACAATGGAAACTGACAATCTGGTTGCAGGAGCAGGGAGAATGGGAGTATCTGCCACACTTTATGCAAAGAAAAGTACGGGTTCAGGGACAAACCATTGTCGACGAAAGCTATAACACCAGCCAGTGGCTATCGGACGTTTATTTTGCCGGTGCTAAAAAAGAAGCCGTGATTGATGGAGACCAGTGGCAACTGATCGGAGAACGCAGAACCAGACCGGTAACATCGACAGTCACTATTACCGACAACCAGTTCACGGTTGAGTGGATTGGCGACCGCGCTGCCCGCTATGCGGCCGGGCTGGTGCTTGAACCTCTGGATGGTCAGTTTGCTGCGGATGCAGACAAACAGCGACAAGCGCGTTTTATGGAAAGCTGGCCTGCTACCCTCCCCGAGTTCCCGCGTCCACAGAAACTCAGCATCAGCGATAAGTCAGAACAACCATCAACCAATTTGGAAACCTATAAAGTCTACCCAACGGCCAGAAACTCATTACTAAACCTTAACTTCAGGATCAACAGCCCGGAGCCTGACAACAACCCGGTTATTGCCATTGCCAACCCTCGCAACAGTAAGGGACAAAAGCTGGCACTTAAATCCCGCTATGGTCACTGGCGCTTTGAGCGCCCTCATCCGAATGCCAACAGGCTGGTGGCCGCAGACAGTTACCTTCGTGCTGACCTCACCCGCATGACCCTCAATCCGGAATTACCACGTCACCTTTACCTGCAAGTGGAAATCCCCGCTGACACGGAGCCGGGTATCTACACAGGCAGCCTGCAACTGTTGAGCAAAGGGGCACTGAAAGTGGTCGAGTTTGCCGTCGATGTGATGCCTGTCGATCTGCCCGATATGAAGCACTCTGTCGGGCTTTATCTGGAACATGCACCGTTTTATGAATGGTTCCCCGAAAAACGCAAGCTAAAATCCATTGCCGCCGCCTGCGATCTCTCTCTACTCAGATCAATGGGCTTCACCAATGTTGCCCCCTCACTGGAAGCACCGATTGACCAGAATCACAGAAAAAAGCTGATTAACCAGCTGAAACAGTTACGGTTGTTCGGTTTTAAGGGTCCCACCCTGGCTTATGTTCCACTCAAATATCTATTGTCTGTTCAGCCTCAGGATGAGGCTCTGCAGTCTCTTTCCAGAGTTCGGGACGATGCGACTGTTGCCCGGGTGGAAACACCGTTCTGGTCGATTTACGACGAACCTCATCCGGAAAAGTTCTCTGCCATCAAAGATACAGCCATTAAGCTGCACAACCAGTCCGTGGACATGAAAACCGCCGGACACCTTAACAACCCCAGGCAGGATGAGCTGCTGAGTGTTACCGATCTGGCAATTATTAATCATGGTTTCGGTGTCAGTAAGGCCGTGATAGAGAACCTGAAAAAAAGCAGTACGGTCTGGCTCTACAATATGCCCGTACCCAGGCTGGCTGCCGGATTTTACCTGTGGAAAAGCAATCCGGATGGTTATCTGCAATGGCATGGCCGAATGCCAACCGCAGACCCTTTTGACCCGACCGATGGCCGCGAAGGGGATGTCATTTACCTGTATCCGTGGCAGGGAAACTGTCCGGGCACCATGGATATCCACAAGCGCCTGCTGGATCTGCATGAAGCTACGATCGACTTGCGCTGGCTTCAGTGGCTGGACGCTCAGGCAGAAAGCAACATCGACGCCAGGGAGCTTGTTGAGAAACTGCGTAATGCCATACCCGATGAATGGAAAAAGGCTCAGGAAAGTCTGTCAGCACAGCAGTTAATACTGATGCGCAAAAGTATTATGAGGCTGGTTCGGGAGCTATCTACCCCCGAGCCTGCTTCAGAATAGTCACCGTGTTGGGAGTTACAAAAGCAGCATACGAATATCCGCCAGCAGCTGCCCTAACATTGTCGTAAACCGGGCAGCGTCTGCCCCGTTAACGACACGGTGATCATAAGACAGTGACAGAGGGCACATCAGTTTCGGCTCAAAGTCACTGCCATTCCATACCGGCTTCATAGCCGCTTTGGAAATGCCCAGAATAGCGACTTCCGGCGCATTCACAATGGGCGTAAAAGCTGTACCGCCAATGGAGCCCAGGCTGGAAATGGTAAAGCAGCCACCCTGCATTTCATCAGGCTTGAGCTTCTTGTCACGAGCTTTTCCAGCCAGTTCAATGCATTCTGCTGACAGCTCCCAGATGCTCTTCTTATCCACATCCTTAATAACTGGTACCAGCAAACCGTCCGGCGTATCCACAGCCACACCGATATTGATGTATTTCTTGTAAATCACTGATTCGCTATCAGCGCTCAGGGAAGAGCAAAACTGTGGCATTTCCTTCAGCACGTAGGCACAGGCTTTCAGGAAGAATGGCAGCGGTGTCAGCTTGGTGCCACGGGCTTCTGCCATCGCTTTTTGATCTTTGCGAAAAGCTTCGAGGTCGGTGATATCCGCTTTATCGAACTGGGTAACATGAGGCACATTCAGCCAGGAACGCTGGAAGTTTTGCGCCGCTACTTTACGCAGACGGTTCAGGGCGACTTCTTCAATGTCACCCCACTTCGCATAATCCTGGGCAGGTACCGGCGGAATGCCCATGCCACCGGAAACACCCTGAGGCTGGCGGGCTTCTTTTAGTTTGGTTTTAACGTAAGCCTGTACATCTTCTTTCAGAATCCGTGTGCGTGGGCCTGTGCCTTTTACAAACTCAAGATCAACACCAAACTCCCGGGCCAGCTTGCGCACAGCCGGTCCCGCATGGAAATGCTTGTTGCCTTGTTCCAACTCTTTGCCTTGTTTCAACTCTGCCAGATCCTGTGTCGGAGCCTCTGCCGGAGCTGTAGCGACAGGAGCAGACCGGGGAGCTTCAGGAGCTGGTTCAGCAGGCTTGTCAGTTTCAGCAGACCCGGTTACAGGCGTTTCAGCAGAACCGCCACCAGCCACCTCAACCTTCAGAATCAGGTCGCCCTGATTCATCACGTCGCCTTCTTTGATCAGAATATCTTTTACCACACCGCTGACGGGCGAAGGGACTTCCATGGTGGCTTTATCGGATTCGAGAACAACCAGTGAATCATCTTCTGCAATGCTGTCACCAACGGCAACGCAGATCTCGATGACCGGTACATTTTCTGTCCCCAGATCTGGCACCAGCACATCTTCAACAGAGCTGGCTTCAACAGAACTGGCTGCAACACTCGCTACAACACTCTCTACATCAGGAGCCGGTTTAATCTTTTCAGGTTCAGGAGATGCCTTCTCAGGCACTGCTTCCGGAACCGGAGCATTGTCAGTTTCAGGCTCTGCTCCTGACGTCGCCAGTTTCAGCAGGTCATCCCCTTCTGAAACCGTATCCCCCACTTTCAGTAATAATTCAACCACCTGGCCATCTTTCGGGGCGGGTACTTCCATGGTGGCTTTATCGGACTCCAGAACAATCAGAGAGTCCTCTGCGGCTACTGAATCACCCGTTGCAACGCAGACTTCAATGACTTCTGCGCTGCCACTGCCGATGTCAGGAACCTTGATAATTTCATCACTCATTTGTTATACCTTCCAGCATGAAGCCCCGGCTCTTCGACGAGAGACAGGGCATCACTTTATCAGCAGTACACAGGGTTAGCTTTTTCGCCGTCGATGTTATATTTCTTCAGGGCGCTGGTCACTACTGAAGGTTCAATTTCACCCTCTTTTACCAGCCCGGTCAACGCGGCCACCACAACGAAATAGCGGTCAACCTCGAAGAACTCGCGCAGTTTTGCGCGCGTATCTGAACGACCAAAGCCATCGGTCCCCAGAGTGATGTAAGTACCCGGAACAAAATCGCGAATCTGGTCAGAGTACACCTTCATGTAATCACTGGCGGCAATGACAGGTCCTTTTCTGTTCGCCAGTTGTTTCTCAACCCAGCTCACCTGCAGTTCTGCTTCCGGGTTCAGCATGTTATGACGGGCAGCGTTCAGGCCATCACGACGCAGTTCGTTGAAGCTGGTTGCGCTCCAGATATCGGATTCAATGTCAAAGTCATCACGCAGCAACTGCGCTGCCGCACGCACTTCTTCCAGAATTGTGCCGCAACCGATCAGCTGAACACGCAGACCTTCGGTATTTTTGCCTTCTTCAAAGCAGTAGAGACCTTTAACAATACCTTCCAGCACATCGTCGCCTTCAGGCAGGGCAGGCATCTTGTAGCTGTCGTTCATCGTGGTGATGTAGTACCAGACACTCTCATTTTCACCATACATACGACGCAAGCCGTCCTGGATGATCACAGCCAGCTCGTAGCCGTAAGTCGGATCGTAGCTGATGCAATTCGGCACAGTGGAAGCCAGTACATGGCTATGGCCGTCCTGATGCTGCAGCCCTTCACCATTCAGGGAGGTTCGACCGGAAGTCGCACCGATCAGGAAACCTCTGGCCTGAATATCCCCCGCTGCCCATGCCAGGTCGCCTGTACGCTGGAATCCGAACATGGAGTAGAATGCATAGAACGGAATCATGGGGACATTGTTGCTGCTGTAGGAAGTGGCAGCCGCGATCCACGCCGCATGCGCACCGGCTTCGTTAATGCCTTCCTCAAGAATCTGTCCGGTTTTGGATTCCTTGTAAAACATAACCTGGTCAGAATCCACCGGATCGTACTTCTGGCCTTTCGCAGAGTAGATACCCAGCTGGCGGAACATGCCTTCCATACCAAAGGTTCGGGCTTCGTCCGGAATAATGGGAACGATATGCTTGCCAATGTTCTTGTCTTTTGCCAAAGCGCCCAGAACCCTGACATACGCCATGGTCGTGGAAATTTCACGTTCACCACTGCCTTTGAGTACCGCATCCAGCGACGACAGTTCGGGAACGGTCAGCTGCACATCTGACTGAACCCGGCGGGAAGGAATAAAGCCACCCAGTTTCTCACGATGCTTGCGCATGTAGATCATTTCCGGACTGTCTTCCGCCGGTTTGAAGTAAGGCAGCCCGGGCAGGTCTTCATCCCTGATGGGCAGATCAAAGCGATCACGGAACTGTTTCAGGTCATCAATCGGCAGTTTCTTAACATTGTGACTGATGTTGGAAGCTTCGCCTGTGGTACCCGTACCATAACCCTTAACGGTCTTCGCCAGAATCACGGTTGGCTGTCCGGTATGGTTCACAGCGGCGTGGTAAGCCGCGTAAACTTTGTAAGGATCGTGACCACCACGGTTCAGTCGCCAGATGTCGTCATCAGACAGATGCTCAACCAGCTTCAGGGTTTCCGGATAGCGACCAAAGAAGTTTTCACGGGTCCAGGCACCACCTTTTGCCTTGCAGTTCTGGTAATCACCGTCAACGGCTTCATCCATCAACTGTTGCAGCATGCCGTCTTTGTCTTTGGCAAAGAGTTGATCCCAGTGACGACCCCAGGTGACTTTCAGGACATTCCAGCCAGCACCACGGAATACCCCCTCCAGCTCCTGAATAATCTTGCCATTGCCCCTGACTGGCCCATCCAGACGTTGCAGGTTGCAGTTTACAACGAAGATAAGGTTGTCGAGGTTTTCACGCCCTGCCAGTGAGATAGCACCCAGGGATTCCGGCTCGTCCATCTCACCGTCACCCAGAAATGCCCAGACCTTGCGGTCCTGATCCGGCGCCAGGCCCCGGTTAATCAGGTACTTCATAAAATGTGCCTGATAGATTGCCTGCAACGGCCCAAGCCCCATGGATACAGTCGGAAACTGCCAGAAGTCAGGCATCAGCCAGGGGTGCGGATAAGACGACAGACCTTTGCCATCGACCTCCTGACGGAAACTGTTGAGCTGCTCTTCTGATAGCCGCCCTTCCAGAAAAGCACGGGAATAAATACCGGGAGCTGTGTGTCCCTGGTAATAAACCAGATCGCCCTCACGGTCGTTTTCATGACCATGAAAGAAATAGTTGTAACCAATGTCGTACAGCGTCGCACTGGACGCAAACGACGAAATGTGTCCCCCCAGAGAACTGTCTTTCTGGTTGGCACGCATGACCATTGCCAGCGCGTTCCAGCGCACCAGAGAGCGGATCCGGCGCTCCATAAACAGGTCGCCAGGCATCCGGGCTTCTTTTTCCGGTGGAATGGTGTTGCGATAAGGTGTTGTTATTGCATAGGGCAACTGCGTACCCTTGGCTCTTGCATGTTGGGACAGGCGGGTCATCAGGTAATGCGCCCTGTCCTCCCCCTCTTTCTCCAGAACGGAATCCAGAGAGTCCAGCCACTCCCGGGTCTCGATAGGATCGATGTCGTGCATACTAAATTCCGAAAATGTCGGCTCCGAAAATAAAGAGCGTTTGGCGAAAAAGGGTTATGACTAGTGATCATTCCTGATTCTGTCTGAACTGTTTATTCTGAGCTACTGTTTATCCTTAGCTACTGTTGACCCTGAGGTTTCAGGAACCTGCCCACCCAACCAGCAACTGTTTTGAGTAAGCAGAATAGTTCAGATTTTCCCCGGTCATTCATGCCACAGCTGTTCACTGTGGTTAACCTTCATCGCCGTTGTTAACATCCATGCCGCAGAATCCTTCCAAAAAGCATTTGCTGTGAGCAAAATGCCTTCCATCGAATTTATCTCAAAAATGATCAACTCTTGAGGAATTATGGGGCTCGATGAGAATCTGTAGCGGCAAACTTCTAAAACAATGATATCGATCAAATGTAATATAATCGCAAGATAAGCAATTTCCACCACCAGTACCAGTATTAACATGTAGAGAATGTGTAAATTTACAGAACTTCTGATTATTGAAGCAGTATCAAAATGTACCCCCTTGAAGCCCTGACTCACCCTTCGAATCTGCTTGAGCTAACAAATCCTGCGGCTTTTTTGAATACAGCGACTATGCGCAGATCACGCTACGTTCCCAGCAGCTGGTGTACTGATGTTCCCGGAGAGCGAGATACAGTTCTCGTGGAAGTTAAGCCATCCTATTTTTCAGGCTTGGTTTTTCGTGGTGACCGGAGATCTCCGGTGGAAATTTTTGAGCGGGGTTTTGCATTGCAATATGACCCGTCTACCTCACCAACGCTAGAGAGGGAGGCAATAGGGGCTGCTGGAGGAATCACAAGAAGTACAGGTATCTCAACCAGTATTTGTGCCCCCGCCTGTGCCAGGTACAGTTTTCTGTATACAAGGAGAAATCCGTTTTCCGGGAACAGTGCATCCAGAGCTACAAACGCGGGGTTCGTCTATCTCATTGATGCCAGAGAATACAGAGGCTTTGCTATACCGTCCCCCAGACCGGATACGGAGATAGCGATGCACAATCCCTTTTTAAAGGAAATTTACGAGGTCAATTTTGTGTGCAACATTCCCAGAGATAAAGTTGTTGGCATTGTCTGGCCACTGGGAGGGAGAGAGGATGGGCTGAGGCAGTGCACAGGCTTTTGGGTTCATCGGCCAGAACGACTCTGGTTGGCGGTAAATCCTTTCTATGAGACAAGAGATCAAATACATACGCCCTTAAGGAGTGGACTGAGAGCAGGAGAAATTGTGGCAAGATGGTTCAATTCTCGTTGGTAAAGCGCTCTGCTGTCAGCCGCTTATTGTCAGCAATGTGCTTTGCATCGAATTTATCTCAAAAATGATCAACTCTTGAGGGATTATGGGCTCGATGAGAATCTGTAGCGGTAAACTTCAAAAACGATGATATCGATCAAATGCAATATAAAGCGGCACGACGACTCAATCATACTGGGAAGTGAAGGTCACAAAGTTTGTCCGGAAGAGGTAAAAAAAGGCGCAAAGGACGACGAAACAGGCTGAGAGCAGCCCGAAAGCCCAATATTGGGCTTTTCCTGAGATTTGAAGTTAATCTTCAAATAAGTAGAGATACTCCTCATATCCTTCAGCTTTGAGGTCTTTTTTAGCAATGAATTTCATGGCTGCCGAGTTCATGCAGTAACGTAAGCCTGTGGGAGCAGGACCATCTTTAAAAACATGTCCCAGATGCGAGTCAGCAAAGCGGCTTCTAACCTCGGTTCGAGGGTATATTAACCTGTAGTCTGTTTCTGTCACGACAAATGCATTATTGATAGGCTTACCAAAGCTAGGCCAACCTGTTCCGGACCGATACTTGTCCGTTGATGAAAACAATGGCTCACCAGAGACAATATCAACGTAGATGCCTTCAGCTTTGTTATCCCAGTACGCGTTATTAAATGCAGGCTCTGTTCCATCTTCCTGAGTAACATAGTACTGAAGTTCAGTTAGTTTGCTTTTGAGTTCTTCATCACTTGGTTTGGTGTAAGTTTTACCTTGAGTCAGTACCTTTTTTGCATCAATCATTTGACGAAGTGTTACCGGGTTTTCTTTCCTGTCGTCACCGAATATTTTATCTAAGTAACCGTCTCGTCCAGAGGCATACCGATAGTAGTTATAACGAATGGGATTACGCTTGTAGTAATCTTGATGGTAATCTTCCGCTTTCCAAAAAGTCTTAAATGGTCGCAGTTCGGTTTTTAGCGGCTTCTTAAACACACCGAGATCTTCGATTTCCATCATAAACTTACTCGCGACTTGCTGCTGCATCTGATTATGATAGAAAACAGCAGAGCGATATTGCGGTCCTCTATCTACAAATGAGCCTTTGTCATCGGTAGGGTCGATATGGCGAAAGAACTGATCAAGCACCTGTTCGTAAGTCACTTGCTCAGGGGCAAAGGTCACTTGAATAGCCTCGAGATATTGAGTTTTGCCGGAAGAGACTTGTTCATAAGTAGGGTTTTCAAGAACGCCCCCCGAGTAGCCTGATACGACATCAATCACACCAGGTAGTTTTTCCAAATCTGACTCCGTACACCAAAAACAGCCACCAGCGAGAGTAGCGACTTCTGTTTTGTCACCGTAAGCAGAAGTATTTGCTTTACTGTCGACTCGACCAGGGAATGATGTCCCCACCAGTAATGTGGCAACTATTGGGAGAATTAGAGATAACTTCATTTTCATACAAATCTCTGCTGTTATGTGCTTCTTATACGAGTAGAGCGGTAATCACGATAAAAAATTTCACGCTAATGCACCCTGAAGAATTAATATTCTCGCTACGCTCTGTTTTCGTTAGAATCACAGTACCAGTTCAGCAGCAGAGTATTGGTTCCATGCCCTTCCCGATTGAGATTTCACCAGCCGTTGCCCCAGTGGTTAACAGGTACTGGCAGGCATTTTGTACAAACTGTGAACAACTCGCACCTCAATTTTCTTCTGCCACTCTGAGCGCCCCATTGAACCATTCCTTCCTGCAACAACTGGCAAACACCTGGGCAGGCAGTGACTTTGCGGCAGAGCAGTGCATTCGTCACCCGGAGCTGGTGCTTCAATGGCTGGACAATCCCGAACTGCTGCTGCATTTTGATCCGGAGTTGCATCATGTCCAGCTGTCGGAGCGGGTTCAGGCCATCCACTCTGAAACCGAACTGATGAACGTTCTGCGTGTGTATCGTAACCGGGAAATGGTACGCATCATCTGGCGGGACCTGAATCGAATTGCCACTCTGCAACAAACAACAGCTGACCTGTCTGCCATGGCTGACGCTTGTGTGGATCAGGCCCTGCACTGGCTTTACCAGGATTGCTGCAAAGGGTTTGGTACACCAATGGGCTGCGACCCCGGTCAGGAGCCAGAACCACAGCATATGGTGATTCTGGGAATGGGCAAGCATGGCGCCCATGAGCTAAACCTCTCGTCTGATATCGACCTGATTTTCACTTACCCGCACAAAGGCGAAACGGTGGGCGGGCGCAGGTCGTTTGATAATCAGGAATTTTTTACCCGTCTGGGACAGCGACTGATTAAAGTGATCGACAGCAAAACCGCTGATGGTTTTGTGTTCCGGGTCGATATGCGACTGCGGCCTTATGGTTCCAGTGGTGCGCTGGCAATGAGTTTCTCTGCGATGGAACAGTACTATCAGGATCAGGGACGGGACTGGGAGCGTTACGCCATGATCAAGGCTCGCCCGGTGGCTGGTGATGTGTCAGCAGGGGAACAGTTATTGCAAACCCTGAAGCCCTTCACCTTCAGGCGTTACATCGACTTTGGTGCCATCACCGCCCTGCGGGACATGAAAAAACTAATCCAGAGAGAAGTGAAGCGTAAGGGCATGGAAACCAATATCAAGTTGGGGCATGGCGGCATTCGGGAGATTGAGTTTATTGCCCAGTCGTTTCAGCTGATTCATGGTGGCCGGGATCGCAGCCTGCAGCGCAAAGCCCTGCTGGATGTTCTGGACGTGCTGAAAGAGTCCGGCTACATGCCAGAGCAGGCTACAGAGGAGCTTCGCGAGGCTTACATTTATTTGCGCAACCTTGAGCATGCCATTCAGGCACTCAAGGATCAGCAGACCCAGAACCTGCCCGACTTTGACGAACCCCGGAACCGTGTCGCCTACAGCATGGGTCACCCGGACTGGCAGACTCTGACGACAACCCTGGATAGGCATAAAGACCGTGTTGTACATCACTTTGACCATGTTGTTGCCGACCCTGATGAACAGGATGATGATCAGCCGACGCCTTCCGAAAGCTGGAAAATGCTCTGGGACAGGGAGCTGTCAGAAGACGATGAAATTAAACTGCTGACAGAAAAAGGCTTTACCGATGTCAACACATCGCACAACCGTCTGCGCGCCCTGCGTGACGGTAAAGCCATCACCCGGGTCAGAAGGCAGAGCCGTGAACGTCTTGATGCCTTTATTCCGGTTCTTATGGAACAGGTCATCACCACGGAAGCGCCTGACGTCTGCCTGATCCGGCTGATCCCGCTGGTAGAGAGTGTATTGCGTCGAACCGCCTATCTGGTGTTGCTGATGGAAAACCCGGGCGCTCTGGACCATCTTTGCCGACTGTGTACCGCCAGCCCGTGGATTGCCGAACAGATTAACCGTCACCCGGCACTGCTGGACGAGTTTCTTAATGTTGGCACCCTCTACAACCCACCCAAACGGGCAGAGCTTGCAGACGATCTGCGACAGCAACTGGCACACATTCCGGAAGACGATCTTGAATCTCAGATGGAAGTGTTGCGCCATTTCAAAATGGCACATGTACTCAGGGTCGCAGCCGCGCAGAATGCTGGCACTCTTCCACTGATGAAAGAGAGCGATTATCTCACCTGGATTGCCGAGGTTGTGTTGGAGCAAGTAGTCGACATTGCCTGGCGCAACCTGATAGAACGCCATGGTCGCCCGGTCGACCAGGAAGGCAACCCCTGTAATCCCGGCTTCATCGTCATTGGCTATGGCAAGCTGGGTGGTATTGAACTGGGTCCTGGCTCTGACCTGGATCTTGTATTTGTTCATGATGGTGCCGCTAACCGGGAAACAGACGGCGACCGCCCTCTGGACAGCGGCACATTCTTTACCCGCCTGGGACAACGTATTATTCATATACTAACGACCCATACCGCTTCCGGCTCGCTGTATGAGGCTGATATGCGACTGCGCCCGTCTGGATCTTCAGGCCTTCTTGTCAGCTCCATAGCTGCCTTTGAAAAATACCAGATGAATGATGCCTGGACCTGGGAACATCAGGCACTGGTCAGGGCCCGGGCAGTGGCAGGTGATAAACAGCTGACTGCCCGTTTTGAAACGTTACGCAAACAGATTCTCTGCCAGACCAGGGACAAAACAACGCTGCAAAAAGATGTAGTGGATATGCGCATCAAGATGCGTGACCACCTGAGCTCTAAAAAGAAGGATGACGACGGTAACCCCCTTTTCCATCTGAAACACGACAAAGGAGGTATTGTTGATATTGAGTTCCTGATGCAATACGCCGTGCTGGCGTATGCCAGTCACCATCCGGACATTACCCGCTATACCGATAACATTCGTATTTCAGAATCACTGGAACATAGCAATATCCTCAGCCACGAGCAGGGCAAACAGCTTCGGGAGGCTTACAAATTTCTGCGAAAAGCCAGCCATTCAAGAGCTTTTTTGAACGAACGTTCGTTTGTTAGCCCTGCCCTTGTTGAACCTTTCCGGTCACAGGTCTGTTGTCTCTGGCAACATTTGATGGAATAGCTACTCTATTAACTGGCAAGTGAACGGCTGGAAAGAAAAGTTTTCAACAAACGATGACATAAGCCTTCTTTCATCCGGGCAGCTTGGAAATCGCAGCGATTTTATGCTCAAATACCTTATCTGCCCGCGACAAACCGAAACGCTTGCAGCAACATACCCGACCACAGCAATACCCGTGGTCAAGACCATCACACACTACCCATGACACAGATGGTCAGACAACAAGTGCGGTTAATCCACAGCCGTCTGGCAAAAACAAGTTAGAACAATACGGATGCCGGCATACTGCCGGATTAACAGAACCAATCAAAATGAATAACAGGCGGGAGTTTAAGTATGTCCTTCGCCGACAAAGATGGCGTTATCTGGTTTGACGGAGAACTGGTTCCCTGGCGCGAAGCTAAAACCCACGTTCTTACACACACTTTGCACTATGGCATGGGCGTTTTTGAAGGCGTGCGCGCTTATAGTACCGACAGGGGTCCGGCTATTTTTCGCCTGAAAGAACACACCGACCGTCTGTTCCGCAGCGCTCATATTCTGGGCATGAACATTCAGTACAGCAAGGAAGAGCTACTCGAAGCCCAGAAGCAGGTGGTGCGTGATAACGGTCTTGATTCCGCTTACCTGCGGCCCATGAGTTTTCTCGGTTCAGAGGGCATGGGCTTGAGGGCTGAAGGGCTGAAAGTGCATACGATTGTTGCCGCCTGGGACTGGCCTTCCTACATGTCACCGGATGCACTGGAACGGGGCATCCGGATTCGTACTTCATCGTACACCCGTCATCATGTCAACATTACTATGTGCAAAGCCAAGGCTAACGGTAACTATATGAACTCCATGCTGGCACTGCGCGAAGCCTTGGACAGCGGTTGTGAAGAGGCATTGCTGCTGGATAATGAAGGCTATGTTGCAGAAGGCAGTGGAGAAAATATCTTCATTGTTAAAAACGATGGCATTTTGTACACACCTGAACTAACGTCTTGCCTGGAAGGCATTACTCGGGATACGATCATCCGGTTTGCTCAACATCTGGGTCTGGAAGTTCGTGAAAAGCGCATTACCCGCGATGAAGTTTATGTGGCCGAAGAAGCCTTTTTTACCGGTACTGCTGCAGAAGTTCTGCCGATTCGAGAGCATGATGGCCGGGTAATCGGCAGTGGCAGGCGCGGCCCGGTCACCGAAAAACTGCAAACAATGTATTTTGACCAGGTGACAGGCAAAAGCGAGTTATTCCCTGAATGGCTTGACTACACGGCCAGGCTCTGTTGACCCGCCCGCTGTTAAACTCTTGCGACGATTACTGAGTTTTTAACTATAAAAGTGGTGTAGTACAATGCTACACCACTTTTTTTATGCTGCATTTATTCTGGCTCTTTAGCAGAGTCCTTTCGATACGATCTGTTTCTGAGCTGTTTCTGAGCTGTTACTGAGCCGTTTCTGAGCCGTTTGAGAGCCTGCTGGAAAAAACAGTATTTGCACATAAACAGACAAGCTGAACGATCCCTGACGAACTGGTTACGACTGCTTTGTCTGGCGGTAGCGTGCCTGAAAGCTGTGAATAACGAATACAATGAATCAAGGAACCGTCCAAGCCGTGAAGTACCTGATTGTTGGCCCCTCATGGGTAGGGGACATGGTGATGGCACAAACGCTGTTTATCGCCCTGAAACGACAGTACCCAAATGCCATCATCGATGTGCTGGCACCTGGCTGGAGCAGCCCTATACTGGAACGCATGCCTGAGGTCAGGCAAGCGATTGATATGCCTGTTGGGCATGGCAGCCTGAGCCTGAACCTGCGTAGAAAGATTGCCCGTTCACTGAAAGCAGAAAGTTACGATCATGCAATACTGCTGCCAAATTCTCTGAAATCAGCCCTTATCCCCTTTCTGGCAGGCATTCCTGTTCGAACGGGCTGGCGTGGCGAGATGCGCTATGGACTTCTGAATGACCTGAGAACACTGGACAAGAAGCAGTACCCGCTGATGATTGAGCGCTTTGTGGCACTGGCCTACCCTGCTAATCAGGTACTTCCAGCCTCTCTGCCTATTCCCGCGCTTGAGGTGAATAAAGCCAATCTGGACAGTGCGCTGGGACGCTACCGTCTGAACAGCGGAGCCCCGGTTCTGGCACTTTGCCCGGGCGCTGAGTTTGGTCCCTCCAAACAGTGGCCCGCCGGGTATTATGGTGAAGTTGCACTGATTATGGCTCGGCGTGGCTGGCAGGTGTGGCTGTTTGGTTCCGCCAAAGACCGTCAGGTGACGTCTGAAATCGTCAGCTATCTCCCCAAAACATTACAGGATCATTGCTGCAATCTGGCAGGAGAAACGACTCTGGCCGATGCGGTTGACCTGTTGTCACAGGCTGATGCGGTTGTCAGCAATGATTCCGGGCTGATGCACATTGCAGCTGCGCTGTCGCGCCCACTGGTTGCCGTTTATGGCTCAACCACTGCAGCCCACACTCCCCCCATGAATCAAAACAGCAAAACCCTCTGGCTGGGACTGGAATGCAGCCCCTGTTTCAAGCGCGAATGCCCGCTGGGCCACATGGACTGTATGAGAAAGCTTGGTCCCGAAATGGTTCTTAAAGCCCTGAACGACCTGACGGGCGAAGAGCTGCTGGAGATTCGTGAGTGAAGGTTCTTATTATTAAAACCTCCTCAATGGGAGATGTCATCCACACCCTGCCAGCCCTGACGGATGCAGCCAATGCGATTCCGGGCATCCGGTTTGACTGGGTGGTAGAAGAAGGCTTTGCAGAAATTCCCAGCTGGCACCCTGCCGTGGATAAAGTGATTCCAGTAGCTATCAGGCGCTGGCGAAAGTCACTACTGGAAACGCTGCAGTCCGGAGAATGGAAACGTTTCAAGGCTTTGCTTAAGTCCCGCCATTATGATGCGGTTATTGATGCTCAGGGGCTGATAAAAAGTGCCTTTCTCACACGTATTGCCAAAGGTCCGGCATTTGGCCTGGATAAACATTCAGCCCGGGAGCCGCTGGCATCTGCATTTTATAAACATCCCCAGGCTGTTGCATGGAACCAGCATGCCGTTGAGCGGGTAAGGCAGCTGTTTGCCCAGTCTCTTGGTTACCCATTGCCAGACACAACCGGACACTTTCATCTGGACAAAAGCCACTTTACTTGTGAAGCGGTGACCAAAAAGCCTTACGTTGTATTTATTCATGGAACCACCTGGCCCACCAAGCACTGGCCGGAAAAATACTGGTGCGAACTGGCTCATCGGGTTAATGGTGCTGGCTATGGTGTGGTACTGCCATGGGGTAACGAAAAAGAAAAAGAGCGCGCAGACATTATTGCCAACAGTTCAAAATCAGCAATTGTTTTGCCCGGAATGAATATTTGTGGCGTGGCTGGCGTTATTGCCAGAGCGGCAGCCGTAGCAGCGGTAGATACCGGGTTGGGGCATTTAACCGCCGCTTTAGAGGTGCCAGCAGTGTCGCTTTATGGTCCAACCAGCCCTGAAGAGGTTGGTGCTTACGGAAAGTCTCAAGTCCACCTAACCCTGAACGATTGTCCAGAAATGGATAAAACGTCAGTCGCTAACCAGAATATTGAGCCAGAGATGTTCATCCCAATGACACCGGATTTTGTCTGGTCATCTTTACAACCATTGATTAATGAAACACCGAACCGGGAGAACCAATGATTCTGGCATTTGCGCTGTTTAAATATTTTCCGTTTGGTGGCCTGCAAAGGGACTTCCTGCGGATTGCGCTTGAATGTCAGAAGCGTGGGTGTGAAGTTCGGGTTTATACGACCAGCTGGCAAGGTGATTGTCCAGCATGCTTTAAGGTAAAGATCTTACCTGTGCGAGGCAGCAGCAACCATAAAAGGATGCTGGATTTCCAGGAACAAATACAGAAAGACTTAGCAGACGATCCCGCAGATTTGCTAACAGGCTTTAACAAGATGGCAGGTCTGGATATTTATTATGCAGCAGATACCTGCTTTAAAGAAAAAGCTCTGAATAGTCGTGGTTGGTGGTATCAGTTAACATCCCGCTTCAAACAGTATTCAGATTTTGAGAATGATGTTTTTTCTTCAGACAGCAAGACATTGTCACTGCTGATTTCACCATTGCAAAAACCTGTATTTCAAAAATATTACCAAACACCAGATGAGCGAATCATACTGCTTCCACCAGGTATATCGAAAGACCGATGTCGCCCTGAAAATCATGGTGAGATTCGTCGTGCATTCCGTCAGGAGTTCGGATTAAAACATGATGAAAAGCTTATTCTGATGGTTGGTTCAGGTTTCAAAACTAAAGGGCTGGATCGAGCTATAAAAGCTTTGGCTTCTTTACCGGAGCCATTAAAATCTCAAACACAGTTTTTTGTTGTTGGGCAGGATAAGCAAAAACCTTTTATAAGCCTGGCGAAGCAATTAAACAGTGAACAGCAGATAAAATTTTTATCTGGTCGTGATGATATACCGCGTTTCTTATTAGGTGCTGATTTGCTGATTCACCCAGCATACAATGAAAACACAGGCACAGTGTTACTCGAAGCTTTAGTGTCTGGATTACCTGTACTAACGACCGATGTGTGTGGATATGCCCACTATATTAAAGATGCAGATTCTGGCTATGTCGTACACTCACCATTTTCGCAGGAGCGACTTAACGACCTGACTTCCCAGATGTTGTCGTCAAACAAAAAGGCAACATGGCAGGAAAATGCTATTAGATACAGTCGCTCAAAAGACCTTTATAGCATGCCGCAAAAAGCAGCTGAAATAATCATGCAGCAAGCACTAAGGAAGGCATAGCGAAATGCTTTATTTAAGAGATGACTTCAAAGAAGCCTGGCAGGGAAAAGACCCATTTCAACTCCTTATGAGTATGAATGGAGAAATATTTCGTGAACTGGAAGCCAGACGCACTTTTCGATTCGAGCATAATGGCAAAGGCTACTTCGCCAAAATACACAAAGGCATTGGCTGGTTAGAAATTGCAGAAAACATCATTCGGCTTAGAAAGCCTGTGCTAGGAGCTCAAAATGAATGGACAGCCTTAAGCTCCCTCAAGTCCGCTGGCATTGACACCATGACAATGGTCGCTTACGGAAAAAAAGGGTGCAATCCAGCCAGACAGGAGTCGTTTTTGGTAACAGAAGAACTGAAGGATATGTATACTCTTGAAGACTTCTGTGACACATGGAAAGAAAAGCCTCCTTCATATGTTTTAAAAGCGGCCATCATCAAAAAGCTTGCGGAAATAAGTCGGCAACTTCATGACATCGGAATTAATCATAGAGATTACTATCTTTGTCACTTCATGCTATCTAAAGAAAAAAAACCTGAACCCGATAATCTCCGCTTCTATTTAATCGACCTTCACCGAGCCCAGGTAAGGAAAAAAGTTCCTGAGCGATGGCGACTTAAAGATATCTCAGGTCTGTATTATTCAGCTATGGGCTACAACCTAACACAGCGAGATATTTATCGTTTCATTAAGACTTATACTGGCTTGCCACTCAGAGAAGCCTTAAAGCAACATGATTGGATGTGGAAAAAAATAGAAGAAAAAGCTATCAAACTGAATGATCGTATGAAGCGTAAAGCTGGGCATCCAAATTATTGATAAACAGGATATTCATGTTTAATTCGTCCACATGGACCATTACCCCAGAATACCAGACTGGCAATACACTCAAAGCATTTTCATCCATTGACCATGTATTTAATTTGCGTGGAAAACAAATAAATGATGACAAACTTAGCAGTGTTCACCGCGTAGAAATAGATGGCGTTGGGTACTACGTTAAGAAATACATTAAAGCTGGTAAAGGAGTAAGGCGCTACTTAGGAAGAAGTCGCATTAGAGCCGAATGGGAAAATATGCTATTTTTTCATGAACTGGGAATACCTGCTGCAAAGGTTGTAGCTTATGGAGAAGAAAAAAAGTTTGGGGTGATGACTAGAGGTGTGTTAATTACAGAAGAAGTAAAAAACTCAAAAGACCTCAAAACAATGGTTGATGAAGGTTCTTCAAAGCTTTCAGACAGGGTATGGATGAGACAAGTCATAAACCAGGTGGCAACTATTACAAGAACACTACACGACAAGAAATTTATTCATACTGATTTCAAATGGCGTAATATTCTGGTAACACAAACAGAGCAGCCGAAAGTTTTTTTAATTGATTGTCCGTCTGGTGCTATTGCAAAATCATTCATCTTTAAAAGAGGTCGTATAAAAGATCTCGCATGTCTAGACAAAGTCGGAGAAATTAGTCTTAGTTCAACAGATCGCTTAAGATTTTTTCTCCGCTACTCTAATTCTAAATCACTGAGCAAAAAAAATAAAAAACTAATCAACTCGATTACAAACTTCTTTGATAAGACAAAGAAATGAAAGCAGCTATATTCCCTATATCTACACTAGGTGACGGTCTAATTTTGACAATATTAGCTCAGTGCTTAGCTAATTATGATTTCGAAACAACTCTATTTAGCAACAGTATTTCTGAACTAGGAGAGGTTCTCAAAGACTTCGACACAAAGGCTTGCAACGAAGCTAACATCATTAAACAGCATTTAAACGCATGTGATTTAATTTTCTGCGACCCGTATAATTCAGAAGTTAACAATATAATTTCTGATAACAATTTTTTTTAACGAAGACTGTATGGGTAACTTGTACTAGATGTCCAGAAATGTATTCTCAAAAAAGACTTCATGCAATCTTATCGAAGTAGAAAATCTAATAGACATCCTAAGATCAGGAACTTTAATAAAAGATGACAAATCAACAAGAATAACCTATGTACACAAACCAAGTTTCAATCAACCCGTTATTGTCAAACAATTCAAGTTCAAAGGCTGGTTCCATTGCTTTTTACGAAGCATAAGCATTTCGAGAGCTGCAAATTACTCCAAGAGTTCTAAATTAATTTCTAAATTAGGCATAATTACACCAAAGGTCATTGCAGCAAACGAAAAAAGAATTGGAATTCTTTCTACTGAAAGCTATGTCATCACAGAGTTTTACACGGGTCAAAATGCTAAAATTCTCATAGAGCATCCTGAATACTTTTCAAAAGAAAAAATTGAAGACTTTACAGATAAGGTAATAAATATACTTGCCACTTTATTTAAAAATAGTATTACTCATGGAGACACCAAAGTTCCAAATTTTATGATAAAAGATCAAGATGTTTGCATTATCGATTTAGATGTCGTTCATATCCATAAGTCTTCAAAAAAATTAAAAAAGTACATACGAAAAGACATAGAACGATTTGAAAGGGATTGGGAAAGTCACCCTTATAAAGAGACAGTGTTGAGCAAAACGAAAATATTGAGAGAATCATTTTTAGACAAGTAACTATGAAAGACAAGTGTCTATGAAAAAAGTTTTACAAATTTGTCATAGCTATGGAGCACCTTTTCTGGATGTTGCAAGACAATATGCAACAACGCTAAGTTCGTTGGGATTTTCAGTAACTACCGTATACGTAAAAGGCGCTGAATCAGAAGAAGTTATTAGAGGTTCAGCTTCTGACAGAGTCATTTTTCTGAACAACAGCGCAAAAGACATAAGAGGACTAAAACTTAAACAAATTGCCCAGCTTAGAGAAATTTGTAAGAAAGATTCGTTTAGCTTTGCAGTAGCTCACCGCTTCAAATCTATCTACATTGCCACTCATATTAAAGAACTTCACGTTATTGGAGTTCATCATTGCTTTGGTGATTATAAGCGTTTTTCCCGGCGCTGGCATATCTATAAAAACAAGAAAAACATTACGCTGCTAGGTGTTTCTAATGCCATTAGAGATGATATGCGTAAATCACTGAGAAAACTAGATGAAGGTAAGATACACACACTCTATAATAGAGTGGATTATCAATCACTCTCAGCAAACCAAAAATCTAAAAGTCAAGCAAGAAGTTATCTTAAGCTGCCAGAGAATGCTTATATATTTGGCAATGTAGGCCGCCTTCATAAAGACAAAGATCAAAAAACTTTGATAAAAGCATTTGCAAAGATTTGTCATCAAGTACCAAATTCGCTGTTGGTTATTCTCGGAAAAGGTGAACTTCAGGAAGAGCTTCAAGAGCTGAGCAAAACATTATCAGTTGAGAGTAAGGTTCTCTTTCTTGGAATGGTTCCAAAAGCCAGTCAGTACTTCAAAGCTTTTGATAGTTTTATTCTGACTTCCGATCGAGAGCCATTTGGGATGGTTTTGCTGGAAGCAATGGTTGCGGGTGTGCCAATTGCCATTGCTGACTGTGGTGGAGCACCAGAAGTAACAGGCAATACAGCTTTTAAATTTCAGTTTGGAAGCGATTTGGAACTATCAGAATTAATGCTTAAACTTCAGGCATTGAGCAGCTTACAAACAATTTCAAAAGCTCAAGAAATGCAAAAGAGAATTCAACAATATTTCACTGATGAAGCTGTTATTCAGCAGTTTGAGTCAATTCTAAAAACAGTATCTTTGAGTCAACAGCAAAAATGCAAATAACAAAACTTAAAGCACTAGACCGTTATAGGAAGGCACTTGCAGCTGAGCGAAAAAAAGGAATAAAAAAAACAACTAGATACTGGTTTGAGACACTAGATTTGTACTTCCTAAGTCTTCTTACCTGGTTAAAAATTCATTTTCAGTCTAGTTCTATTAGAACTGAAAACGTTGATATACTACTGTTTCAACACTCAGAAAAAGTTATAAGGCTAAACCGAAAAAAAGCACTAAAAACCGAACTACAGAAAATCAATTATACCTTGGCTGAAATACCTTTTTACAAGGGTAAAAAAGTACTAAAAAACGGGTTTGTAAAAAAACCGTCTTACCCTGTCAGTTTCAAATATCTTTACCTGGCAGCTTATGCTGAATATATTGTTTCAACATACCATCCAAAAATCATTCTTAATGATCGAAATGGCATGCTGCTAAGCCCATTTTTAAGAGACTCTTTAAATCGCAGAAATGCAAAATTGATACAACTGGCCCACGCGACAACAGTAGAAGATGACTGGCAGTTTTCTATGAATGATTATGATTATTATTTTTTGTTTGGGCAGAGTTCTTATGAAAAATTAAAGCAAAGAAATCTTATTTTCGGAGACTCCAAGGTTGTTTTAGCTGGTTCCCATATGATTGATGACAGTTATAATTTAAATCCTCTGAAGGCATATAATAATAAGCTTTTGCTACTCGGAATGGGACCAGACAGAGAAAAAACCAAGTTGGCTCAGTTGAATTACCAGATACTACTGGACTGGGCAATTCAAAACAAAGAACATAAATTATTTATTAAACAACACCCGAGAAGTAAATCTACATTTTGGGATGATGCTGTTAAAAAGCATATTAATATTGAACTAGTATCCAAGAAAAGCTCTCTTGCACAAGCACTTGAAACATCGGGAATTGTCATATCTATTGAGTCTAATGCAGTATTGGAGGCATCCTTGGCAAAACGTCCAATTATATTCCTGAATGCATTAGATTCTGAAGATATTTTTTCATTAGAATCATTTTTTGGGAAACGAGTAAATAATAAAGCCTCATTAACCAAAAAAATCAATGAATATTCAAACAGCTATATTCAGTACATAGAAAAAGCTGATACTTTTTCTAACTTCCACTTAAAACATGGATGCAATGGCTTAAATATATCAACCAAACTGATACATAATATCATCAGCGACCAATCCTCGATTAATTCCTCCCCCCTTAATAGTAAGTTGTAGTCTTTTTTTATGTCATATCCTCAAGCTGATCAGCTTCCGATCTTACAGCGCTTTAGAGCAATTTTACTTGTCTGGTTATCCATAGGTCTTTTTGTACAACTATCAGGCAACATGTGGCTCCCCTCAGGAAGCAGTCATGCAGCACAAATTAACCTGTGGTTTATGCTCCCCTGCCTTTTGCTACTTGCTACATATGCAAATAGGTGCACAGAGGTGATCAAAACAAAAGAAGAATTATTTATCGTCTTGTTCATACTCTACTTTGTTATTAGTGCGTTATGGACAACCTCTGACAAATCCGGTGTCTTCAATAAGTATGTTCGAAATGGAGCATATGTTATGGTTTATCTCGCTGGAATTACCTTGCTTTATCTTAAAAGACCTAAGTATCTATTGCACGCTATTGATATTGCTATGCTGGTCGTTGCAGTAGGAGCAATTATCACTTTTTATATTCAACTCTTTGGTGTTGATGCAAGCTTCTCATACAGAGAGACAAGGATACATGAAATGGGGATTGGCGAGTTTGGTAAGTTCAGCACTCCTATCCAATCAGCTAACTATTTTGGAGCATTTACCATTCTGGCATTTGGTAGATTGCTGAATGAAAATAATAAAGCAAAAGTAACTATTCTCTCTTTATTTACATTAATTTTTTTCTCCTATGTATTTTTAACTGGATCAAGAGGTCCACTTGTCGGTGTTGTTTTTGCTATTATTGCTTGCCTGCTGACTCTTCGCCCCAAACTAATTTTACCTGCATGTCTTATTTCAGTTACAAGTATAATAGCGCTTATTGTTCTTACGACCGATGTATCTTCTCTAAACCTGAATTCTGAAAATTTTGATAGTGTTATGGCGTCAGTGACCAGTAATCGCTGGTTTGTTTGGGAAAAAGCAATAGCTAAAGTCCTGGCAGAGCAACCAGTTATTGGTTTTGGAGCTGATGCTAATATGGCATTCTATAATCCCCTTATTAATTTCACTTACTATCATCCTCATAGTGGCTTTGTTCTTATTACTTATGAAACAGGCTTAGTTGGATTGTTTCTTTATGTTCTTTCAATGAGTTCAGTAATTGTTGCAAGCTTTAAATTATTGAATGTACAGCATACAAAAATAGCATTTGGGTTACTAGCTTTCTCTTTTATAGCAATGTTGACTGATGTACATAAAGTTGTTACTCGTCCTCATGAGTACTGGGTTTTTCTCTGGCTACCTGTTGGTTTAGTACTGGCTGCTAAACGTGAAACATTGCAGAATAAGGATCAAGATTTATCAAGAAAAGTCACTACTGAGCTTGAATACTCTTATGAAGAAAAAACAAGCAAACCAAATGTAACTCAAGATAGCTAATTCTTCACAGCCCTCTATTGAGGGCTGATTTTATTATTTTTAGAGTATAAACATTGAATAAAGTACCAAAAAAAATACATTTTTGCTGGTTTGGTGAATCACAATTTAATTTAACAATTAAGCGATGCATAGCCTCATGGAAATATCACCTTCCCGACTATGAATTAGTCTTATGGAATGAGTCTAATTTTGATGTCGAATCAAACTCATTTATAAAATCGGCTTACAGACATAAAAAATATGCTTTTGTTTCAGATTATGTGCGTATGTTTGCACTCTATAATCAAGGAGGAATTTACCTTGATACTGACGTCGAAGTATTTAGAAGCTTTGAACCTCTGTTAAAGTATGATTTTTTTATTGGTTTGGAAGATATAGGTCGCTTTGGAACTTCAACCATTGGCTGTAGTGCAGGCCATTGGCTTCCTGAACAGATGTTAACTAAATATCACAGCTTATCCTTTGACCATAAGAATTTAAAAAAAATGGTTAATGTCAATATAGTTAGTAACATTCTTATGGAATATGGTTTCGATTCAAAAAACCATGAGGAAACAATAAATAATCAAAAAAAGCTTCCTATTGGAAGCTTTGGCGCAGCAAAGAAAAACTCACTTCCAAAAAATGTTTACGCCAAACATTTATTTGATGGAAGTTGGAACAAAGGTAGCAAATCAAAATTGAGTAAAAGCTTTAAGTACTTAGCTCGTGGCGGATTGCTATCTGACATCAATAGCTTGATAAAAATAATTAAATATCATTAATTCTAAAAACGATACTGGTTACAATTAATGCAACGAAAAAGTATCTATATATCAGCATCAATCATTCTTATCATGACACTGGCTTTTGGTTTAAAAGCTATTATTCCTGCATTAGTTATAATCTGGCTACTGCATCAGATTATCTTTTCTGATCACATATGGTACAATACTAACGAAGATTATACTTATGAATTTAGTGACGTAAATGCAAAATCTATAACAATTGAAAAAGGTACTTTTTCATTTGAATCAAGTAACCAACCAACTACCTACCTTATTGAAGTCTTTTCAAAATCTACGCTTACGGGGAAGTTTTTAGATCCGTACGTAAAAATATCGTGTAAAGATAAGCAGATTCAACATTATTTTGAAAGATCAGTCAATGGAAAGCGATTCTTAAATATCACATCACTAGTCGAGAGCTTTGGAAGTTACGAAATAACTATTGAGCAAAATTACTGTTCGATTAGCAACTCCGCCGTATTATATACATTCAACAACTCCAATATTAATCTTGATTGTATTATGGTTATTGCCCCTCATGCCGACGATGCAGAAATTGCTGCCTTTGGCTTATACAGTAATACAAATAGTCACATCGTGACTGTTACAGCTGGCGAAGTGGAACCTTATACTTTCAAGCACTTTTCTTCTAATTCAAAAATTGCTTCCAGGCTAAAAGGGTTAGTAAGAAGCTGGGATAGCCTGACTGTTCCAGTCTGGGGCAATCAACCTTTTTCTAATTCAATTCAGCTTGGCTATTTTTGCAAACAGCTGCCAGCGATGGAGAAATCTCCTTTAATACCTGTCCTATCCCAAACAAGTGAAGTAACAGATACCCGTGTTTTTCGACAGTTTAATGCCTTCAAGCTTTCTTCAGATAATAGTGGTCACCCAACTTGGGTCAACCTTGTTCAGGATTTTGTAGAATTAATAAATCAGATCAAACCTACCACAATTATTACTCCGCATGAACAGTTAGACTCACACCCCGATCACAAAGCAGCAACTTCTGCTTTGCGAGAAGCCCTTTCAAAATCTAATCACCATCCTGATCACTTACTTCTATATACAAACCATCTAAGCACAACAGATATGCACCCTTTTGGCCCTGCTCATACATCCGTATCTTTGCCTCCTTCACTCGAAGTAACAAAAATTGAAAGTGTGTTTTCTTTTCCACTTAACGAGGAAGACCAGCTTGCCAAAGCTGTCTCCCTTGAAATGATGCATGACCTTCGTCGCCCACAAAAACTGAAACAAAAAATTCGCTCTGTACTCCAGTCTATTTTCATTGACAGAAAAACATCAAATTATGGCCACGATCCTTTTTTCCGAAAATCTGTTCGAAGCAATGAACTTTTTTTCATAGAATCTATAAATGATGATGCTTAAAGATACCGTTATTTTTCGTAACAAAAAATTCTATAGTAAAAACATAGGATCATACGAAGGTAAAAGAAATATTGATACTGACAATAAAATTTATGAAAGCAAATATTCTGCTGTTTACAAAGAGGGAATGGATATCTATAAAACAGTCAAAGTAAGCAGCTATTTCCGTGACAACTTCAGACTATTAACCACCCGATCAAAATCTTATGATGAAATAAAAGGTAATAATTTTTTAAAGCAACTCGGAATAAATGTACACAATATAAAATATTGGGGTATTTCACCAATGAGTCATGACGTAAATGAGCTGCTCATTACTGAATACCTTAAAGACTATTTGCCAGTTGAGCATCATACTATTGCCTTCAGGGAAAAAGGAGTTTTAGAGAAAATCCTGATTCAGATAGCCAATGATATAAACACAATGGCTAGCAATGGTGCAATTTATCGAGATCTTCATTTTCAAAATGTTATGTCAAAACTCAATGGTCAAATTTGTTGGATTGACACCGGTTTAAAATACCTGAAATCAAAAAACAAAATAAATAAAAAATTGCAGATCAAGATAAATGTCATTAAGAGAGATATGCTTGATACGGGGTTACTATCAGCTAACGAATGGAATAGCTTTTATGACACTTTATCTTTTGGTAAACAATGATGGTCTATTTTTAAATTACTCTTTTACTAATACTAAAGCTTTTTATTTAATTTAAAATAACAAATCCAGCTTTAAACTTTACCTTTAACTTCTTTGAAATCAAACAAACAGCAAAGCTGACATTGTTGACAGCATCAGGTAACTTAAATGCCAAAAATTGAAGAACTAAACGCTCTACTTGAAACAGTTCTGGAAATTAATACCAGTCACTTCGATGAATCAACCGAACTTCTCGGCGCACTCCCTGAATTCGATTCAATGGCCGTTGTCGGTGTCATCACTGCTTTAGAAGAATCTTTCGGAATAGACGTAGCAGACGATGATATCGATGCAACAATATTCGAAACAGTAGGAAGCCTATTGAATTATGTAAATCAGGATCGTTCCTGAACAGCAGACTGATTTGGCTACACCTCAGGGTGTAGCCAGTACTGAAAGCTCAGAATAAGCAGCATTTACCTGTAAAGCAGACAGCTTACCCCGAACCTGCTTAGGCTGTGGAAACACCTTTCTACGAGACAGCAGAATCTTCTGCCCCGCCATAAAACGCTCATCGACCTGCAACGACTTAACATCAATGCTCTTGCAGATTGATCCGCACGTTACCCCAACTGCCTTCCTGAATAACTCTACATTGCTGATCATCTGAATATGCCCACGCCCCAAACGCCGGGTCATTAAAAGATAGCAATACTCTTGCCCATCACGGATCACTACCTGCTTTACATCCAGCCCTTCATGATCAGTAAATACCTTTTTTTCCTTCTCATTTAATACCGCCAGCACTTCATCTTTTGCTGAAAGCACTTTGTACTGCCTGTTAAAAGACGGCAGTGGATAAATAATCCGGCACTCTATCTCGACATCCTTAAACCCCAGCTTTTTATACACCTTATAAGCTTCAGGAGAAGAGGTCAGGCTGGTCAGGCTGGTATTCTTGCGTTTAAGAAATGGCATAAGCAACATGATGGAGTTGCTACGGTATTCATCCTTAACAATCCACGCCGTCAGGTTGCACACTGTGTGAGTTTCTCCATCCAGAACTGTCGTCGAGTTCAGCCCACCCAGAAAACCGACCGCTTCCTCGCCATTATCCAGCACATAGCCCGGACTCCAGTCTTCCTCATGCCAGAGGTTAGTAAACAGTCTCTGCCAGATTTCACGTGTAAAACGCGTGCTGTTCAGCTCCTGTAACAATGGATAAACTGCATCAAAGTCTTCAGCCGTTGCAGCCCTGACTTTTGCTTTAGGCAGTGCAGGTGCAGACATCAGATCAGTAACTCCCGGACATGTGGATGACTTAAAAAGTCCTGCGGACTGGCTGTTGCGCCGTAAGCGCCAGACTGGAATACAGCGATCAGATCCCCAACTTCTGCTTCAGGAAGTTCAAGTTTAGCGCCGACAATATCCAGCGGTGTACACAAAGGGCCGACAATTTCGACTTTTTCTGTTTTACCACCATCGACACGGTTGGCAATCAACACAGGGTAGTTCTTGCGAATGACCTGACCAAAGTTACCCGAATTAGACAGATTGTGATGTAAGCCACCATCTGTCATCAGGTAAGTCTGACCTCTCGACACTTTCTTATCTGTCACCTTGCAGAGGTAGTAACCGGCTTCCCCGACGAAGTATCGTCCCAGCTCCATAACAATTTCAGTGTCACGGAAATCACCACTCCGGGAATCCAGCAAACGCTGAAGGTTTTCAGCGACAGGTGTTACATCCAGCGCCTTTTCACCAGGAAAATAGGGGATACCAAGGCCACCACCAATGTTGACGTGTTCCACTTTTGCCGGTGCCAGCGCTGTTAGCCTGGCAGCCAGCTCAAATGTCTTGTCATGAGCTTCTATCAGCGCATCAGCTTTCAGGTTCTGTGAACCTGAGAAAATATGAAAACCCTTAAAATCAATGTTTGCTGTATCCAGACCTGACAGGATATCCGGCATTAATTCCGCATCAATACCAAACTGCTTAGGTCCACCAGCCATTTTCATGCCAGAGGATTTCAGTTCAAAATCCGGATTCACACGAAATGCCACTTTGGGTCGGATACCCAGCTCTTCACTGATGACATAAAGCCTTTCCAGCTCCAGAACTGATTCAACATTCACGACAATTCCTGCGGCAACCGCAGCCCTCAACTCGCCAGGTTGTTTGGCAGGGCCGGCAAAGCTGATCGTTTCCGGTACAACGCCAGTTCCCAGGGCCACCAGCATCTCTTTATGTGAGGCAACGTCCAGACCATCCAGCATGGATGACATATGCTGCACAACCGCAGGCATAGGGTTTGCCTTAATCGCATAATGCAGCTTCAGGGCTTCCGGCATGGCGGCGCGCAACGCTTTAACTCTGTCGTTTAGTTCTGTCCGGCTGTAAACATAAAGCGGTGTCCCACCCACAATATCAACCAGCTCCGAAGCTTTCCTGTCAGCTATCAACAACTCATTGTTACGACTATTGATTCGTTCAAGCCGGTCATGTTTTTTACTCATTGCTTCACTCCTGTTGCACTGAACAGGCTTTTGTACTCTTCAGTCAATACTTTCCGGTCAATCTTGCCATTCGGGTTGCGGGCAAGGCTCTGCTTTTCGATCACCTTTGCAGGCACCATGTAGGCGGGCAAATGCTGCTGGCAATATTTGGTAATGGCTTTTTCATCGAACACCTGACCATCTGCGCACACGACCACCAGAACCACCGCCTGCCCCAGACGAGCATGAGCAAGACCAATGGCAGCCACTTCAGAAATCAGGCCAGAAGCATAAACCACCTCTTCCAACTCGCTGGGGCTGACACGGTAGCCAGACGTTTTGATCATATCGTCACGACGTCCAATAAAATACAGAAAGCCATCGTCGTCCCGCTTTACAACATCCCCTGACCATACTGCCAGTTCAGGTGTCGGAATTTCCTTAAACGCCATAGGAGCTGGCTTGAAACGTTCAGCTGTACGCTCTGTATCATTCCAGTACCCCATTGCCACCAGACCACCGCGATGAACCAGTTCACCGGGCTCATTGGGCTGGCACTCATCGCCCTCTTCATTAACCACTAACAGTTCGGCATTAGGAATCGCCTTCCCCATAGACGTCGGACGCCTGTCAACTTCAGAGGGATCAAGGTAACTGGAACGGAATGCCTCTGTCAGTCCATACATCAGATACGGAGAAGCATTGGGTAATCTTTCTCTTAAAGTAGACAAGGTTGCAGTCGGCATAGCGCCACCGGAATTGGTGAAATAGCGCAAACCATGACCCGCTTCCTGCCACTCCAGGTCAGCCAGCTGAACCCACAGCGGCGGAACCAGCGCCAAACCGGTAATACCCTGCTTTTCTACCGCTTTTACGATATCCCTTGGCAACAGGTATTCGAGCAGATAACAACCCGCCCCCACAGAAAAGGCTGTGGTCAGCTGACTGAAACCATAATCAAAGCTGAATGGCAGCACACACAACAACCGGTCGTCAGCTGTATTGTGCAGGTACTCTGCCACACTGTGCGCACCAGTCACCATATTGCGATGAGATAATACAACCCCTTTGGGTTTGCCTGTACTGCCGGAGGTGTAGAGAATGGCAGCCATGTCAGCGTCAATACTGGATGGAGGCAACCACTGTTCAGCCTTTCCCAGAAAACCATTCCAGGTCAATGTCGAACCATCAACATCAGCAGAATCGACTACAATGACCCGAACCAGATCATGGCATTCACTGAGCAACGGCTGAAGCTGTTTATATCTGGCTTTATTCGTCACCAGAATGCGGACATTGCAGTCTTTTAGAATATGTACGACCTGCCGGGCCTTCAGCACCGGGTTCACCGGAACCATGACACCACCCGCAGCGGTTGCACCAAAAAAACTGAATACGGCTTCTGCTGTTTTAGGCAGGTAAATGGCGACCCTTTCATGACGAGCCAGCCCAAGCTGCTGCAAACCAGTGGCAACACGTTTCACATGATTGGCAACAGATGCATAATCATACCATTGTGTTTTGATACCCAATGCCCTGGCATCAGGTGTTTTCTCTGCCTGATCCAGAAGCAACTGGTGGAGAAGCTGACTCATACATCGGTCCAATTAAAGGAGAAATAACGGAGGATTGTAACAAACAAAACATTGGTAATCAGTGTGATCGTCATACCTACGGATAGTTCCATCTTTTGCTTTCTTGCATTATCGTTCCACTTTTTATTTCACGTAGGCAGTGACCGAATTAATATGACCGTAGATTCGAAAACCGCCCCTGCGAAACTCGAAGTACTGGTGGATATAACCAAATAGACTGTCTGGCCTGAGATGGGAACAAAATCGCTGTGGCAGCGTCTAAAGCTTAAAGTTCTCAAGGATGAGATGATGATCACAGACAGTCAAAGTATAAATGTTCCGGTGTCCAGACCCGCAGACGGTGTTCCTGTTGCAGCTGAAGATGAAGCCACAGCCCTCAGGCTAGCTGGAGCTGAGGGGAAAACTGCCACCTTTTCGGTCAGTGTAAGAAGCCAGCTGACCAGATTTATACCCGACTGCATCTATAATGGCTGTCAGAAGCTGGGGTCTTTGCTGGGTCGAAAAGTGACAGAAAGGAACTCGGTGGCTCCTGCCCTTAAACCTGACCTGCCTTCTCCTGAAATGAAAATCCTGCAAGTCCCACCGGATATCCGACGACAGATGTTCAGGCAACTGCTTTTAGCAGTTTGTCCAACCAAAGGGGACGCTGACCTTTCAACCGGAAAATCCAATCCTGCCGCTTACACACCAGAATCCCTGGAAAAGCCATTTGGTCTTGATAATAAGGGGGTAAGCAGGCATTTTTTTAAGAAAACATTCCACCACTATTGGAACCAAACTTCCGACGTTTGCCAGTTACCCTTTGATGAATCCGGTGACACTTTATTTTTTGATAGCACGCCTGAGCTGGGTAAGTTAATTGAGAAACGGGCAGAGCAACTGATTAATCAGGGGCTTGAAGTCAATCCGGCTCTCTCCGCCGCTATTAATGAGTGCCTTGATGCCCTGTTAATCAAGCTGGATGCGGAAATAGACAACGCCATCACTACGAAAGAAACTTACTCCCTGACGGCATTAATGTCATCGAGCATGATAACAATGGTCGTGCAACTTTTACTTTACTCTTTGCGAACCAGTCACGTGAAGGGAGATATTCAGGCTTTTCTGGATGCTCAGAAAAATAGCAGCGATCAGGCTTTTGGTCGACTGATAATTCACAGTACCGGAAGTCATACTTTTGTGGAGTTAATTCGTACAGGAGACGAATCGGGTCGGGCAGTAGGCCGATACCCAAGAGGTAGAAAACAGAATACAGCGGCATTGGCTAGAGAGCTGACTGATTTACCCAGCCCCTTCAGACTCGACGAAGACGGTTCAGTGCTTTTTTTTGACCTTGCCTCCGGCTGTACATTTTCGAGCACCGGCAGTATTAATTTCAGCGAACTCCGTAACATTCCTGACATATCTTTAGCAATGAAGTCTTCTGCCTGGGTGCTGCCGGCGGCAGAATACAACAAGTATATGGCAACCACCTACCGTTTAGGTTTACTCTCTCAGGAAGCTTCGCTAGTGGATGAGTATAAGGCCTATGGGAACCAGCCGGTCAGCAGTGAACGCATACATTTTCCACTTGATGAAAGTGAGTATCAGAAGGTATCCGACTTTCTGGACGTTAAAATCACACAGTGCCGGGAAGACACGGGAGATTGCCAATACGACCTTATCTCCCAAAACTGTATGCATTTTGCCCAGGAAGTGTTCGAGCAGACCCCTTATAACGGTTATTATGTTGATTACCTGTCGGGCATCAGACCTCTGGAGCGTAGCCTTGTTGAGCTAGGCAGTAACCCCTGGGCAAAAAAGGTTACACATGTTTCTAGTACTGTAATGCTTGCTTTAACTCTGTGGCCGATGATAAAAAAACTGGCTACCCGTTCCTGTCAGATAATTCGGGCAACTGCAGCCACTGTTTCTTCAGGTCTTTATTATATTGGACAATCACTGTACGACAGAGCGTGTCGGAAAGTGCTACCCACTGAAGAGGTAGCCTCTCTGAAAAAAACGCACTGACTCATTGGAGTCGGGACATGGAGTGTTCACCTCAATGCGGCCTCGGGGTCATCGACTGACCAGAGATGCAGTCCATGAGTGACACCCGGCCCGATAGAAGACTTCAGACTTTTAATAACTCTCTGGCATAACGAACCGCCTGCCGCACCTGCTCCGGCGCAGTGCCGCCAATATGATTACGGGCGCTGACCGAACCTTCCAGAGTCAGCACGTCAAACACATCCGCCTCAATGGTGTCAGAAAATACCTGCAATTCTTCAAGGGTCATTTCAGACAGGTCTCTGCCCTGCTCAATACCATAAGCCACCGACTTGCCCACCACTTCATGGGCATTGCGGAAAGGCATTCCCTTTCTTACCAGATAATCCGCCAGATCGGTCGCGGTACTGAAACCACGACGGGCGGCGTCTGCCATCGACGCTTTTTTCGCCTCGATATGTGGAACCATGTCAGCGAATGCCCGCAGACAATCCTTCAGTGTGTCTACCGTATCAAACAGTGGCTCTTTATCTTCCTGATTATCCTTGTTGTAAGCCAGGGGTTGGGATTTCATCAGGGTCAGCAACGATATCAGATGACCATTAACCCGTCCGGTTTTGCCCCGCACCAGCTCTGGAACATCGGGATTCTTCTTCTGCGGCATAATGGATGATCCGGTACAGAAACGGTCAGGCAGATCAATAAAATTGAACTGGGCCGATGTCCACAACACCAGTTCTTCCGACATTCTGGACAGGTGCGTCATGATCAATGCGCCTGCAGAACAGAACTCAATGGCAAAGTCCCGGTCACTGACAGAGTCCAGAGAGTTACGGGTCGGACGGTCAAACCCCAGTTGCCGGGCGGTAAATTCACGGTCAATAGGATAAGTGGTACCCGCCAGTGCCGCTGCACCCAGGGGAGAAACATTCACACGCTTACGACAATCCTGCAAACGCTCACGATCACGCGTCAGCATTTCATACCAGGCCATCAGGTGATGACCAAAGGTAACAGGCTGGGCCGTTTGCAGATGGGTAAAGCCGGGCATAATGGTTTCAGCTTCACGCTCTGCCAGATCCAGCAACCCGTGCTGAAAACGGTTCAGCTCCTGATCAATATTGTCGATCTCATCACGCAACCAGAGACGTATATCCGTGGCTACCTGATCGTTTCTGGAACGTCCTGTGTGCAGTTTTTTACCGGCATCCCCGATTCGATCCGTCAGGCGCGCCTCGATATTCATGTGAATATCTTCCAGCTCAACGGACCAGTCGATATTGCCCTGCTTAATATCCTCCAGAATACCTTCCAGACCGCTGATAATAGCGTCCTGTTCTTCACGGGTCAGAATGCCTGCCTTGTGCAGCATGCGGGCGTGTGCCATTGAACCAGCAATATCGTGTTGATACAGGCGACGATCAAAATCAATGGATGCCGTGAATCGTGCCACAAACGCATCCACTCCTTCACTGAACCGCCCGCCCCACTGCTGATTACTGTTATCAGACATGTCTAACCTCTTTGCTTTCTTTACTATGAAAATGCAGCTCTCCCAGACTCCTCAGTCATTTTCATGTTTCGGAGTGAGCCGCATTTTCCGCTCATGGCTGTTTGTGAGCTTTGCACTTACAGCTCCGGCTACGGCATTATAAGAACAGGCTTCAATAAGAACAATTTAATCAGCCCATGCCAGACTCCACTCTCAATAATAAAAACAGAGACAACCTGTTTATTCCCGACCTGTGTCACACCTCGGCGGTTTTTATGCTGGTGCTAGTTGCCGAACTGTTTGTTTTAACCCAGGTACTGGCTTTTCCCGGCAGCAATCTTCCTGACAGCAAGGGCTTTGACTGGAACCGGCTGGCCACCACCTCACTGTTTGTGCAGTGGATTGTGCTGTGCAGTGCGACGGTACTCTGCCAGCTTCGACGGTTACTGTTCAACTTGCCAATGGCTGTGGTTGTCTCTGTGGTTCTGGTGACCGTTGTTGCCATAACCCTTGTCGTGACCTTACTGGCACAGTGGTTCCTGTGGAGAGATGCTTTTCTGCTGACTTATCCTGACTGGACCCAGCTGTTACGCCACGGCTTTATCGCTCTCATCATGACCGCGATGCTGCTGCGCTATTTTTATATTCAGCATGAAGCCTCCCGGCAGGAAATTGCCAACGCCAACGCACGCTTTCAGGCGTTGCAGGCACGTATACGCCCGCACTTTCTGTTTAACAGCATGAATAGCATTGCCAGCCTGATTCATATCAATCAGGACAAAGCAGAAGAAGCGGTGGAGGACCTGTCGGATCTGTTTCGCTCCAGTCTTCAGGAAGCCGGAAACCTGATTCCCCTGAGCCGGGAAATCGAACTGTGCAAAGGTTATCTGAGAATAGAAAAGCACCGGCTCGGCGACCGTCTCGACAGCGAATGGCGTTTTCACAATTTACCTGAAACCCTGCCAGCCACCCTGTCAATTCCCCCCCTGACATTGCAGCCTGTTGTCGAGAACGCGGTTTACCACGGCATCCAGCCAAGACAGCAGGGCGGCACGGTGAGTGTAGATATTGCGCTTGATAACGATAAAGTAACTATCAGGGTACAGAACCCGGTGCCGGAAAACAGCGAGCAGGCGGTAGAACAGGGTAATCGGCTGGCACTGGAAAACATCAGGTCACGGTTGCAGCTGCTCTATGGCAACCATGCCAGCGTTGACACACATCTGACCCTGAACAACGGAGCAGAGATTTACGAAACCATTATCAGCTACCCGGAAAATAAGTTATCCACAGCATGAAAATACTGATTACCGATGATGAACCTCTGGCCCGAGACCGGGTTCGCCATCTGCTCAACCGTCTGGAAGGGTTTCAGCCGCTGGAAAAAGACGCCAGCAACGGCTACGAAGCCATAGAACTCGCCCGGGAATATCAGCCCGATATTGTGCTGATGGATATTCGCATGCCGGTAATGGACGGGCTCGAAGCAGCAGGCCTTCTGACCGAAATGGAACAGCCGCCTGCCATTATTTTCTGCACCGCTTATGACAACCACGCCATCGAAGCCTTTAACGTACAGGCTGTAGGCTACCTGCTCAAGCCCGTGAAGGCAGAAGACCTGCAACAGTCTCTCAATCGTGCCAGCAACGTTAACCGGGCTCAGCTGAACCAGCTGCAGGGTTCGCTGCAGGGCAGCAGCATGCGCAGCCACATTTCAGCCAAAACCCTGAAAGGTATCGAACTGGTACCACTGGATTCCGTCTATTACTTTATGGCCGACAGTAAATACGTGACCGTTTACCATGAGAATGGCGAAACATTGATTGACGATCCGCTGAAAGATCTGGAACTGGAGCTCAGCGCCACTTTTGTGCGGATTCACCGCAACGCTCTGGTGCGCAAAAGCCTGATCGAGCGGATGCTGAGGGATGAAAACGGGCATTACAGCCTTCAGCTGACCCATGTCGACAAACCACTCTCTGTCAGTCGACGCCATGTTCCCCTGATGAAAAAAATCATGCAGACCCTATAGAGCGGTTGGGGTCTGCCTCCGTCCTGTCGTATTATCTGAACCATTCGAAAACCATTACTAATAACCATTATTAATAACAAGCCCGTCACACTGTCGGGCAGACAGGCAGTAACACCATTCATGAAAACCGTCCGAATCGCTACCCGAAAAAGCGCTCTGGCTCTGTGGCAGGCAGAATATGTCAAAGAACGTCTGGAGCATTTCCATCCGGAGCTCAGTGTAGAACTGGTGAAAATGACCAGCAAAGGCGACCGTATCCTTGATGCTCCCCTGGCAAAAATTGGCGGCAAGGGGCTGTTTGTCAAAGAGCTGGAAAACGCATTGTTGGAAAGACGTGCAGATATTGCCGTACACTCGATGAAAGACGTTCCCATGTCGTTTCCTGATGGCCTGGGACTATCGACCATCTGTCCACGGGAAAACCCGCTGGATGCGTTTGTTTCCAACCATTACAACCGTCTTGACGAATTACCGGAAGGTGCCGTGGTGGGAACCTCCAGCCTGCGTCGTCAATGCCAGTTACTGAAGCTCCGCCCGGACCTGACCATCCGTTTTCTGCGTGGCAACGTCAACACCCGGCTCGCCAAACTTGATAATGGCGAATATGACGCCATCATTCTGGCTGCCGCCGGTCTCATTCGTCTGGACATGGCCGATCGAATCCGCAACTGCCTGACCACTGAACAGTGTCTGCCTGCGGCTGGGCAGGGCGCTGTTGGCATCGAGATCCGCATTGGCGATGACGCCATCAAACAACTGCTTGCCCCTTTGCACGATCAGGACACTGCTGACCGGGTACTGGCTGAACGCGCCATGAACCGTCGCCTGAACGGAGGCTGTCAGGTGCCGATTGCCTGCTATTGCGAATTGCAGGGCGATGAACTGTTTATCCGGGGACTGGTCGGTCAACCCGATGGTCGTGTACTTCTGGAAGCTCAGACCCGTTGTCACCGCAGTGAAGGCGAGACGGCAGGTATTCAGGTTGCGGAAAAACTGCTACAAAAAGGTGCCGACAGAATCCTCGGTGAATTAATGCATGACTGATTGCTATTTTGACGCAACACTCAACCGAATTCGGGCTCTGGTTACCCGCCCTCAACCAGAGGGTGGCAAGCTGGCTGAACGTATCCACCAGCAAGGCGGCAGAGCTTTTGTCCTGCCCATGCTGAGCATTGTTGCATTAGCTGAGACTCAGGCCATTCGCGACCGGGTACTGCAGCTGGACCATTACGAAAAGGTAATCGTCATCAGCCAGAACGCCGCACGCTTCGGGCTGGAACTGATCGAAAACTACTGGCCACAACGGCCCATTCATCAGCAATGGTTTGCCATTGGCGAAACAACCCGCCACACTCTGGCTCAACTGGATGTACCCGCCGTCTGCTCCCGACAAGGCAACAACAGCGAAAGTCTGCTGGCCCTGGACGGTTTTCAGGACATCACAGGGCAGCGCATGTTACTGATCAAGGGAAAAGGCGGCAGGGACTTTCTGGAAAAGACATTGCGCCAGCAGGGCGCACAGGTGGATACTCTTGAGGTCTATCAACGCCTTTGCCCGGACTATCAGCCCGATGAAGTGCGACAACAGCTGGCAGATCATGGTATTAATGTCATTCTTGCGGGCAGTGGCGAAACCGTCCGGAACCTGCGCCAGTATCTGCCCCGGACCCTGCTTGAACACTGTCGGCTGGTGATTCCGGGTCAACGGGTCGCCGGACTGGCTGAATCACTGGGGTTCAGACAGGTTTATACCGCAACAGGTGCCGACCATGCCGCCATGCTATCGGTTCTCGAGAAGATCAACGATGAAACTTTTTTGTGAGCAATCTTGTGAGCAATAATAATGTGAGCAAACAGTCTAAAGACTCCGAACAAGCCAAAAGCCCTGAAGTGGCGGATGTAAAACCGGACACTCCAGGTAAAAACAAAAAAAGCAGTAAAACGGCTGCAACCAAAGCTGCCAGACCTTCCCGGTTCCCACTGCTGGTCGCCCTGCTGGCATTACTGATTGCGCTGACAGCACTGGCATCCACGGCTTACATCGGCTGGCGGGGTAAAACACTGGAAGACAGTCAGCCTGCCCTGCAAAGTGGACAGGAACAGTTGCAGTCCCAGATAGCCCGCCAACAGGCAAGGCTGACGGAAACCATTCATAATCTCTCTCCCGTAGACCAGCAGATAGAAGCCCTGCAACAGCGTAATGACCGTCTGTTGAACCGTATTGATGTCCTTTCCCGTCATGTCCGCGAGCTGGCAGGCAGCAACCAGGATGGCTGGCAGCTGGCAGAAGTGGAATACCTGCTGCGCCTTGCCAACCAGAAGCTGTTAATGACCTCCGACGTTATCAGTGCCAAGGCGTTGTTGCAGGATGCCGACACCATTCTTCTGGAACTGGACGATTACAGCCTGTTCCCGATCCGGGAAGCACTGGCCGAGGACCTTGCAGTATTGCGTATGGTGCCGCACCTGGACCAGGAAGGTATTTACCTTCGCCTCTCCGCCCTGAGCAGTCAGGTTGCTGGATTGCCCCTGTTGCAGCCTGAGGGCTTTAATAAACCGGAGCCTGACAGTCAGACCGAAGCGGTTCCGGCAGAAACTCTCCTGGCGGAAACAGAAAACAGTGGCTGGCAAACCGTTCTGCTCGGCATGCTCAAAAATACCTGGGACAGTTTTACCAGCCTGTTCCGTTTCACAACCGACCGGACCTCCCCTGTCACTCCTCTGCTGACGGCTGAAGACAATCTGTTGATGCGCCAGAACCTGAGGCTCCTTATCGAACAGACAAAGCTGGCACTGCTGGCAAAAGAGCAGGGTATTTATGATGAATCCCTGCAGCAGGCGCAACGCTGGGTAGAACGTTACTTTGAAATGTCAGGCGATGCTTCCCTGGGTATGCTGGAAGAACTGCAATCCCTGTCGTCTGTCACTGTCAATCCAAACCTGCCGAATATTAACCGGGCTCTGGATGCCATCGAGCAGTTCCAGTCTTCAGAGAAACCGTCAGACTCCCGGGACTCAACCGAAACGGCTCCCGATAACGAATCGACGCCTGATGAAGCTCAAGAAGCTGACAGCGGGGTACACACCTCATGAAAGCGTTTGCCCTGTTCCTGCTTCTGCTCTTCGGCTGCCTGTTGTTAGCCAACATCATGGTAAACGACACAGGTTATGTGTTGATCGCCTATGAAAACATGACCTTTGAAAGCACACTCTGGGGTCTGTGCCTGATGATACTGTTGCTGGTGGGTGTCGTCTGGCTGGTGTCCGGGCTGGTTCGCATGATGTTTGGTGCCACCAGTTTTATCTACCCCTTCACTGCCATCGCAAAACAGCGGCACGCCCGCAAGCTGAGCATTCGAGGCTTTGCCGAGTTCACCCATGGTCACTGGAAGAAAGCAGAAAAACTGCTGGTTCAGGCGGCAGAAGCCGGTGAAACACCTTTGCTGACCTATCTGGCGGCAGCCCGTGCCGCCCATGAAGCCGGTCATCACGATGCCTGTTCCGACTACCTTCGCAGGGCTGACCACAAAGCACCCGGTGCAGACCTGGCAATTGGTATTACCCAGGCACAGATCCAGCTGTCTGCCGGACAGCTGGAGCAGGCTCTTGCCACCATTAAACGGTTGCACAAAAAAGAACCTCGTCACGCATTTGTGCTTAAACTCCTGAAACAGGTTTATTGTCGTTTACATGACTGGCAGTCACTGGCCGCTCTGCTGCCGAAACTGAAACGATTGAAAGTCATTGATGATAATGAGTACCGGGAGCTGGAACTGCAATCGTTTGAAGCTCTGTTTGAACAAGCCAGCAATAACAGCCGCGGAGCAATGACTGACGATGAACGGGCAAAACCTCTGCAACGAATATGGAACGACCTGAGTTTCGCTCAGCGCAAAGACCCGGTTATTCTGTATCGCTATGCCAGCAGCCTGGTTCAGCTCGGGCTGGAAGAAAAAGCGGCACCGATCCTGCGGGAACATCTGCCCAGATGTTATAGCGCAGACCTGATTCTTCTGTACGGTAAAATTCGCAGCAATGACCTGAAGCGACAGCTTCTGTTCACGGAGTCATTACTGAAAGAGCGTCCAAACGATCCGGATCTGTTATTAAGTGCCGGTCGTCTGGCACTTCGCAACGAACTCTGGGGGAAAGCCCGTGAGTACTTTGAAGCCAGCCTGAGATTCAGCAAACGTGCTGATACTTACAATGAGCTGGGCAGGCTGCTGGCACATCTTGGTGAGCATGAAAGCAGCAACCGTTATTTTCAGGACGGCTTACTGCTGGCAGCAGATACCGTGATTGATTTGCCAGACACTGGTAAATCATTGCAGTCATTCAATATCTGATCACTTTTGCCACCCACTTTTACAGGTAACAAAAGTGGGTGGCTCTGGTGCGACTCAACAACAAAAATACTCAACACTAAAATACTCAACACTATGGCTAATCCTTATCTTCTGTCCGGTGCGATCAGTGGCTTCATTGCTGTCAGTCTGGGAGCTTTCGGTGCTCACAGCCTGAAACAACAGCTACCCGAGCGGCTGTTTAATGCCTGGGTAACCGGTACTGAATATCAGTTTTATCACAGCCTTGCCCTGATCCTTATTGCCCTGCTTGGTCTTCACTTTACCAGTTCAAAACTACTGCGCTGGAGTGCCAACAGCTTTCTGGCTGGCATTATTCTGTTTTCCGGCAGTCTCTATGCACTGGCCTTAACGGGCATCGGCTGGCTGGGAATGATTACGCCCCTTGGCGGGGTGGCGTTCCTGCTGGGCTGGCTGGCATTGGCACTATTTGCTATTTTCAAATGATCTTTTGATCGGTATCTTACGCCGGTTTTCCATTTAGAACTATGAATGCCTCATGAGTGATTCGATCAACTCCAACGAGTCTGCGGACTCTGTAAAAGAAACCGGACAGACCATCGTCCCCCGCAAACGCCGGGAAATAAAAAGCTTTGTGCTGCGTCAGGGTCGTATGACCGCCGGTCAGCAACGGGCAATGGATGAATGCTGGAACAAATGGGGTCTGGAGCTGAACGACGGCACTCTGGATATAGCCGCTACCTTTGGCCGGGAAGCACCTGTCGTGTTTGAAATTGGCTATGGCATGGGGTTGTCCCTGGCTGCCATGGCCGGTGCAGAAACCGACAAAAACTTTATCGGTGTTGAAGTGCATCGTCCCGGCGTTGGCAGCCTGCTGAATGAAGCCAGCACCGCCGGACTCACAAACGTTCGCACTTACAACGACGACGCTGTAGAGGTGCTGAAACAATGTATTCCAGACGCCAGCCTGTCCCGGGTACAGATTTATTTCCCAGACCCATGGCATAAAAAACGCCACAACAAGCGTCGTCTGGTTCAGTCAAAATTTATTGAATTGCTGCGTCCGAAACTGAAAGTCGGCGGAGTCATTCACCTGGCGACTGACTGGGAAAATTACGCAGAGCAGATGATGGAAGTCATGAGTGGTGCAGAAGGATTCAGCAACATGGCAGGAACTCAGGCTTATTCGCCAAGGCCGGATTTCCGACCACTGACCAAATTCGAGAAACGAGGTCACCGTCTTGGTCATGGTGTCTGGGATCTGCTGTTTGAGCGGATCGCCTGATTGCACAATGTCGACAGGAACGGTTATTTCGCTTTAGTTTCCAGAAATAGCCGCTCTTCCTGAGCTATTACCGGAATTTGTATCTCAGTCAGATATTCCTGTTCATCATCGGTTTCGTGGATGTCGAGCTTGTAGATTTCCACCACAGGACCATCGATCTCCAGTGCCTGTTTTTTCATATAATTTTTTATTCTGAAATACTGTTCATCAATATTCTGCTGGCTGTATTCACCCTGAAAATGCATACACAGGTAATCTCCTGCCGGAATCTCTTTATCAGCCAGTTTGTCGATAATAAAAGAGCCGTTGTAATGGGTATGATTGCCCTTGTGAAAATCGCCTTCACTGATAAAAGCTCCGGCACGTCCCCAGGCAAAATAGCTCAGTCGTGACTCTTCAATATTCAGTTCTATCTCTTTATGCAGACGATCAATTTCCCAGACTGTCCGAACGTCACGCATCTCAATCCAGACTTTTCGCACAGGAAGTGTTTTGAGCTGTATTTCACCAATCTTCACCTGTTGTGATTCCTGAAAATAATAGTGCCGATCTTCCAGCTCCTGTTTCAGGCGATTCAGTTCCCGCAGTTTTTGGTCAATGGTGTCCAGCTGAAATTCCACCAGAGCCTGACTTTTATCCAGGGTCCGATGGCTCATGTAATCGCGAATATCTAACAACCCAATGCCCAGCTGCCGCAGGGTACGGATGATATTCAGCTGCCAGATCTGCCGGTTGGAGTAGTAGCGATAACCACTGTCGCTTACTTGTTCGGGCATCAGAATTTCCATCTTTTCGTAATGCCGCAGGGTATCGACACTGATGCCGTATAACTGACTGATTTCTCCGATTCGATATAGCTTCATACAACTGCCGACACAAGGGAGCTTTAAAAATATTAGAATGTTCAACAACGTTATTTTGCTGCAAAGAACTCAATCTGTGAACAATGAGATGCAATTATGCCTATCCGTACCAGAAATGATGTTAATTACACCGTCCTCAGAGAGGAGTTCGTTGGCTCGGCATACTGTGGAATCTGTTACCCGAATATCAGCTTGTGTGCTTCTATTACTGCCGCCCTGCCAAACGGGCTGGTAGGCGCTCATGTTACCGTCGATACGGAACCTGAACTTCTGGAGCAAATGCTGCAGATGATGCGCACAGGTGGTGGTGGAAATGCCAAAAATATTTATGTTATAGGAGCCTTTACACACTTTAAGGCAAATTCTGGTGTACATATGAATACAAGAAAGAAATTAAAAAACAGAATCAAAGAAAGCCTGAATAAAAATGCAATAATCCGCTTTTACGATGCCTCTGCCCATGGAGAGATTCATATATTTGCTGAAAAGAACTTTGTGAACACAAATTTTTACTGGATTAAAAGAAGGAGTCATGAAGTGTTTGGTTTTGTTTATCCGACATTTTACAACCGCACCAGAATTAGGGAAAACCACTTTTGTCTGAGGTAAACCAATAAAAATAACAGCACTTCAGGCAACTGCTTGACTCTGGAACCGCTCAAGACTTTAAGCTAATACCAGGTTGGCTGAAAGCCATAACTCCACTCAAAGCTTATTTAAACATGTCTCAAACCATTGACCTGCAATCAGGTAGCATAGGAAAAACTCTCTTTCGATATGCGGTTCCATCCACGATGGCCGTATGGATTTTTGCACTCTACACCATGGTCGATGGCATGTTTGTCGGGCGGGGTGTCGGCGCTGATGCTCTGGCGGCTGTTAATCTGTCGATGCCGTATATCAGCATCATGTTCGCCATCTCCATTCTGGTCACCATTGGCTCGGCCACTATTGTGGGCGCCAAACGCGGCGAAGGTAAACATGAAGACGCCAGTCGTCTGTTCTCCAGCACCATATATGCATTGCTGATCTTTGGCGCCCTGGTTTGTACGCTCAGTTATATTTTCATTGAAGATATCGCTGTTTTGCTGGGCGCTCAGGATGAGCTGGTTCCTATGGTGGTGGAATATCTGCAAACCCTGCTGCTATTCAATACTTTTTACCTTGTCGCCTATTCCATGGAAGTGTTTGTCAAGGTCGACGGTTTCCCCAGACTGGAACTGATGGTGATCTGTGTGGCGGCAGCGATGAACATTGTTCTGGATTATATACTGGTGATCCGGCTGGGTATGGGTCTGCGTGGAGCGGCTATCGCCACAGGCTGCGCCCAGATGACACAGGCGACACTGCTGTTGCTTCACTTCACTGGCTACCTCGGCAAAACGGGGACTCTGAAATTTGTCAGAGTCATGCCGAAACTCAGGGAGCTATTCCGCTTTGTGAAAATTGGCGGGCCAGACTGCATTACCGAAATGTCTGCAGGTTTAATTCTGCTTCTGTTCAACAACATGATTCTGGCTTACCTTGGTACGTCTGAACTCTCGGCGTTCAGTGTAATCGGCTATGCCAACAACCTGATGCTACTGACCATGATTGGCCTGACTCAAGGCATGCAGCCTATCGTCACCTTTCTGCGTGGCAGGCAGGATTATGTTCGCATCACTGAAGCCATCAACCTGACTATTCGAACAGCCCTGATGATATGTACGGCAGCTTACGCAGGTATTTTCTTCTTTGGTCACCATCTGGCAGCGTTGTTCCTGAATGATGCGCAACTGATCAGCCTGTCGCACCAGTTTATGAAAGTCTTCTGTCTGGCGTTTATCCTGATGGGTGCCAACATTGTTATTTCCGGCTTCTTTACAGCATTGGAACAGCCACGCCTTGCCGGAACGCTGTCGTTAATGAGGGGTGGTGTACTGAGCTTTATATTGCTGATGGCTCTGCCTGTAGTGATGGGATCTGAGGGTATCTGGGTCGTTGCCCCCGTCAGTGAATTAGCAACTTTTGTGGTGGGTATTATTCTGCTAAAGCAGAAACTTAACCAATGGAAAAGCATTGCGGTGGTTGGACAAGCCGCTATTGCATAACCCGCTGATTAAATGATGCCTTTCTGGTAAATTTTGCTTTGCCACTTCCCTAACCAGAAGCGCTACAATGCTCTATTCGACAACGCATAAGTCATGACGATCCAACTTTCATTGCACTTACGATCTGAGTTTCGGAGCTGATAAAAAGCAGCGGGAAAAAACCGGAAAAAATCCTGTTTGCTTTCGAACCAGAATTCACCGTAATTCGGTTCAAAAAAACAGATATCTCCATTGATATAGTTAGAGCCTCCAAGCCAGATTGCAACAGAATGGCTGGCAAATACATCGCCAAAAATAACGTATGCGTAGCAGGAATAACTTTTTGCAAGAGAGGTGATAATACTGTACTCGACATCCTGGTGAGCAGAATGCCCCCGGGCTATCGTCAAGAGTATCATGCCGTGCATTTTGAACCATTTCTGTGTGGCAGCCAGTTGATGATCCTGTCTGTTGGTCAGTTGTTGGGTCTGTGCTTTGGAAAGTTGGATCCTGTGACTATTGAAACTCTCCTGCAAAAACATCATGTTATGTATTGGAAGAATATCCGGCTGACCGACCCCTCCTGACCTGAAATGATTAGCCAGACTATCATCATGAGCGTGATAGTTTATCCAGCTAGCACTCAGTGCAGCGCATATGCCAGCCCCCCCAAGCCTTACTGCTTTTATGTTACTTTGGGAGAATTTCCAACCAACAACGCCATTGCATTGTCTGGCCAACTCATACAAATCCATCGGAAGTACCTGTAATAATCAGTTTGGTCATTTTCAGAATGAAGGTTGTAATGATTTTTCTACTGAGACAAATAACCAGGCTGTTGAACTCTATCAGCTTGTTTTGCCACGTCTTAAGTCAGGCGTGTCACATTACCGCAGTCGTGAACCTTAAAAATAGCACAGTGAGCAGGCGAAAAATGATTACTATTCAGCGAGTGTAACGGTCTGAAGCTAGCCCCACCAGAATGAACAGGGCCAGCAGTACCGGCGCCAGCGTATAGTTGTTGAAATACGCCAGCAGGCTCGCCAGCCAGTAAGGCACAAAAGAAAAAACCGCGCCAAACAGGGCAAGATTAAACGCTGCCCGAACCGGTATTCTCAACACTCCGTGCATCCGTGCAGTCCAGTTACTGCATAAGGCTGACAATGTCCTGCCACCAAACACTACGGCCACTGCCGTTAAAGCGATGGCGATCAGAGTCAGGTTGTTACGGAAAAACTGTGACACAGTAATAATAATTTGTGCAATCCCGTCCATGGTGGTTACCTGTACGTTTATTGTTATTCCTGCAAGAGCCTGTTAAGGCTGGCTCAGGCAAACATTTCTAACAGATTATTCAGAAACAACCGTCCCTGACGTGTAGGCTGCAGCCTGTCGCTATTTTCCAGCAATCCCTGTTCAATGGCAAAGCTTCGTTGTTCTGCCAGCACATTCAGGTTCATACCTGTGTGTTCTGCAAACAGTTGCTCATGAACACCTGCATTCAGCCTCAGGGCATTCATCATAAATTCAATCGGCAGCTCATCCGCTTCCAGCACTCTTCGACCAGCCTCAAAAGACTTTTCAGCGTTCAGGTAGTCGACGGGCATCCGGGTTTTCCAGTTGCGGTAAATCCTGCCGGCGTCACGGTCGGTCAGCTTGCCGTGTGCGCCTGCACCGATACCGATGTAATCGCCAAACTGCCAGTAGTTCAGATTATGCCGCGCCTGTCGTCCAGGCTGGCTGTACGCCGAAATTTCATACTGTTCAAAACCAGCCTGATCCAACAGTTCCCAGCCTTTTTCCTGAATAGACCAGAGTTCATCATCTTCCGGCAACACGGGCGTCTTTGAATAGAAAATCGTATTAGGTTCAATGGTCAGCTGGTACCACGACAGATGAGTCGGCTTCAGGTCGATCGCCGTCTTCAGGTCAAACAACGCATCCTCTGTGGTTTGCCCCGGTAGCCCATGCATCAGGTCAATATTGAAGTTATCAAAGCCAATGGACTGTAAAGAAGCAATGGCTTCCTGCGCCTCGGCTGCACAGTGTATTCGCCCCAGGGCTTTCAGCTTCTCATCCTGAAAACTCTGCACCCCCAGAGACAGACGGTTGATGCCCACATCCCGATAACGCCTGAAGCGATCGTGTTCATAGGTACCCGGATTGGCTTCCATAGTAATTTCAATATCGTCAGCGAAAGCGATCCATTGCTGCAAGCCCTGCAACAACCGGTCAAACCCGTCTGCCGACATCAGGCTGGGCGTCCCTCCACCAAAGAAGATACTTTGCAGAGGCCTTCCCTGAATGGCTTTCAGTTCCTGATCAAAGTCCTGCAACAGGGCATCCACATAAGCCTGTTCAGGCAACCCGCCGTTAAGGGCATGAGAGTTGAAATCGCAGTAAGGGCATTTTTTGACACACCAGGGGATATGTACATAAAGACTCAGGGGGGGCAGTTGCAACATGATCATTTACGCCTGAAGTTGCTCTGCCAGTTTTCTCAGGGCAACGGCACGATGGCTGATACTATTCTTCACTTCCTTTGGCAGGTCCGCCGCAGAACAACCTTCAGAAGGCACATAAAACAGTGGGTCGTAACCAAACCCACGGTCACCGCTGGGGGCTTCCAGAATCCGTCCTTCCCAGGCACCGTGGCACACCAGAGGTGTCGGATCATCCGCATGACGCAGGTAAACCAGTACACAGTGGAAACGGGCGGTTCGCTGTGTCTCCTGCAAGCCTTCAAGGTTCTTCAGCAGTTTGGCGTTGTTCTCAGCATCAGAAGCGTCTTCACCGGCATAGCGGGCAGAGTAAATGCCTGGCTGACCGTTGAGTGCATCCACTTCAATGCCAGAGTCATCGGCAATGGCTGGCAGCCCGGAAATTTTTGCTGCATGGCGGGCTTTGAGAATCGCATTCTCAACAAAGGTCAGCCCTGTCTCTTCCTCAGAATCCACATTAAACTGACTCTGCGGCAGCATGTCGATGTTCAGTTTAGCCAGCAGATGCTGGAATTCCCGCAGTTTACCCTGATTGCCACTGGCCAGAACAATCTGGCGATGCTCACCACTCACGATAATGTCTTCTCTCGATTTAGGACAACTATTTGCCGTCCTGATAAAAAGTCTGCCTGAATTTAACCGGATAACTGGTGTCCGAACCTTCAGGCTTTACGTCGATGCTGAATTCCAGCAGCTCTTCATTACTGAACCGGAAACCTGCCAGATAGTAGACTGCCGGGCCTTCCTTTACTTCCTTAAACTGCAGAGACACTGACTGTTGCAGAAGGTTTTTCTGCTGACCTTCCAGCTGTGCAGTCACTGCTTTGCCAACCTCACTGTCTTTAACATTACGAATAGCAATGTTCACAAGACCGTATTTCGGGCTCCGCTCCAGTTGGTAAGCTCTGGCAATTTCCGGTGTTATGAACGTACTGTTGAATGCTGAAAAATACACCTCGTAATCTCCGAAGCGCAGGGGCTCATTTTTCAGCAGCCTTGCTTCAGGAACGGCTGCTTCAGAAACAGGGGCAGCCCATCCGCTGCCAAATATCAGAAAACCGGCCAGAAGTACTAAAAACGATTTTTTGCTATTTATTATTTTCATGCTGCACCTCTTTATTTCAAGATCACCTGGTTATTTCCAGATCACCTGGTTAGATGATAAATCGCAATTTCGCCCATCAGGTTTGGGAACAACTTAGTTTTCCAATCCCCTTTGTGAGCATTATCCACTACCAGCCGCTCAATGACAGTTAACTGCTTCTGCCGACACAGTTCCTCAAAATCCCTGAACGTACAGAAGTGAATATTCGGCGTGTCATACCAGGTATACGGCATAAACCTGGATACAGGCATTTTACCTTGTGTGGATAAGTACCAGCGACAGCGCCAATGCCCAAAGTTCGGGAAAGTAACAATACATTCCCTGCCCACCCGGAGCATTTCATCCAGAACAAGGTGAGGGTGGCGCAGTACCTGCAACGCCTGAGTCATGATCACAGTATCAAAACTGCCATCACGGAAATTCCTCAACCCCTGATCAACATCCTGCTCAAGGACATTAATGCCATTAACAATGCAGCGTTCAATATTTTGGGGGTTGATCTCCAGACCGTAGCCTTTTACCTGCTTTTCCTGCTTCAGAGATTTCAGCAGTTCGCCGTCGCCACAGGCAAGATCCAGAACCCGACTCTGTGGTTTTATCCACTGTCGTATGATATCGAAATCATTACGTTTGCTCATGCCTGCCTCTCCCTGCTATCGCACGCTTTAACCGAAGGACGACTATTGACCGCGCTACTATTGACCGCACCACTATTGACCGCACCACAACCGGCCGCAACCCGGTCCATATACGCCGAAATCGCCTGCATATAGCGGGGTATATCCATCAGGAAGGCATCATGTCCCTGAGGCGCATCAATTTCGAGATAGGAGACCTCTTTCTCAGATTCCAGCAACGCATCCACAATTTCCCGGGAACGCTCAGGAGAAAAACGCCAGTCGGTCGTAAACGACACCAGCATAAATTTAGCGCTGGCCGCTGACAGGGCTTTGGCAAGGTTATCGTTATGCTGCCTGGCAGGGTCGAAGTAATCCAGCGCCCTGGTCATCAACAGGTAAGTATTGGCATCGAAGTAGCCGGAGAAATTTTCACCCTGATAACGCAGATAGCTCTCAATCTGAAACTGCACGTCATAATCAAAACTGAATGCATCGTTCTTGAGTTCCCGACCAAATTTGGCGCCCATGGCATCGTCTGACAGATAGGTGATATGGCCCACCATTCGAGCCAGCCCAAGCCCGCTGCGCGGAATGGTTTCATGCTCCAGATAACGACCTTCACGGAACTGTTCATCGGACATAATCGCCTGACGTGCCACCTCGTTAAAGGCGATATTCTGTGCTGACAACTTGGGCGCAGAAGCAATCACAACCGCATGTCGCAAACGATCCGGATAAGCGACAGACCACTGCAGTACCTGCATACCTCCAAGACTGCCGCCTACAATAGCAGCCCATTGTTCAATACCGAGGCGATCGGATAAACGAGCCTGGCTCTGTACCCAGTCTTCTACCGTGACTATCGGGAAGTCCGGGCCATAGGGTTTGCCAGTATCCGGATTGATACTGACCGGCCCGGTACTGCCATGACAGCCTCCAAGGTTATTCAGACTGACCACAAAAAAACGTTCAGTATCAATAGGTTTGCCAGGACCAATGCAGTTATCCCACCACCCGGGTTTACGATCGTCCATGGAATGATAACCGGCAGCATGGTGGTGTCCACTCAGGGCATGACAGATCAGCACCGCATTGCTGTGATCGGCATTAAGGGTTCCATAAGTTTCGACCACCAGATCAAAACCGGGCAAGGTACGACCACAACTCAATTCGAGAGGTTCATCAAAACGAAGGGTCTGAGGCGTAACCAGCCCTACCGAATGGGCTGGTATGACATCTGGCATAATACTTCCTGTCGTTCTACTTAGTCTTATCTGGTCTTATGCGCTCCATTCCCGGAGCTTTGTTGAAGCTGTTTACGGAGCCTGGTTTTATTCGAAGTATTCAGCCCCCTCCCGCTCCTGCATCTACCAGAATCAGCAGACATCACAGGAACAGGACGTTGCAGTTTATCGGCAATGGTGATGGTTGTCAGCTGGCAGAACTGCAATGATCCAGAGCCAGCTCGGTCAGAGCCAACAAATGATTAAGAAACACACCTTCGACAGTCTGTGAAGCAAAATGCAGATGCCGTGCAGAGATGTAATCTTCGACACTCTGGTCGTGTGTGAGAGAGTTGTAAAAAGCGCGCATGGCTTCATCTTCAACATTGAGCACAGAAACGATTCTGGCACAGGGCTGTGTCGTCTCGCTCATGCAATACTCCTTGAGGCAAAAGCCCCCGGGTACACCGCCATCTCTCTTCCGGAAATACAGCTTTCAGACGTGCTACTGACTGATCAAGAAGAAACTGCCAGCATCAGTGACAGCGTGTATGGTGATGCAAATAACAAGACATCTGACCAATATGGCCCATTTACATGTCAGATAGCGGTAATCTTCGCTATTCAATTTCGCCAAGTATAGTTGCTAAATCCACCATAAATTCCAGATCGCCAGAACTTACGATTCCCTTACGAAATACTTTTTTCGCGGCGCATAATTGTAAAAAGGTAAAAGTACGGATAAGTAAACTGACTTTGCAACGAGGTACTTATTAAAACTATGTGCTATCGTATGCCTGAGTACGAAACTCTGCTGCTATACCCGCCTGTATGCGTATCCGCAGAGAGCCCTGTTAACTGACAAAATGCTGGTGCTAGAAACACATATGTCCATTGAATCCTTAGGCCATCTGGAATCCAAGCTGCAAAACCTGATCGACAAGCTCGAACTGACTCGTATGGAACTGGAAGAGCTGCGCACTGCCAATAACCGCATGGAGCAGGAAAACGCTGAACTGAAGCAGGAATTAAGTGCCTGGGGTGAGCGCGTTGGTGCTTTACTGGGTAAACTGGACAACGTTTCTGAAGACGGTGTCACTGAAGAAGAAGTTGCTTACGAAGCTTGATGCTTAGTTATGCAGGTTGGAGCAAGCGCAGCGCTTGTACTCTTCAGGGTAACTCCCAACACGGAAACTAATTCCTGATCGCCATGCTGGGTATCGCTACCGCTCGACCCAACCTGCACAACACGTCAAACTCATTGAGTTTATGAACTGGTATCGTTATAACCCTGCCATATCTACGACAGTTCCCGCTCAAATGCCTCAAGCTCTTCAAGAGCCGTCATCCACTCTTCTTCGGTGTTATTAATACCTTTGGTCAGGTCTGTCTGCTCTGCCAGCAGGTTTTTGAGTCGGTCTTTTTCCGCAGCATCGTAAATCGATGAATCCGCCAGTTCATCTTCCACAGCCGCCAAACGAGTTTGCAGTTTGTCCAGTTGAGACTCCAGCTTCTCTGCCTGCCTCTTCAATGGTCGCATGGCGTTACGGCGTTCAGCAGCAAGGCGTTTCTGATCTTTTCTTCCCCGGGCTGAATGCGCTGCTACTTCTTCAGAACCTTCGTTCTGTTGCTCAGTAGCCTGTGTACGCTGTTTTGTCAGCCAGTCACTGTAGTCGTCCAGATCACCTGCAAACACATCCACTCTGCCATCATGCACCAGCAGCAGTTCATCCGTCGTGCTGCGTAACAGGTTTCTGTCGTGAGAAACCAGAATCATCGCCCCTTCGAATTCCTGTAACGCCATGGTCAGCGCATGGCGCATTTCCAGATCAAGGTGGTTGGTCGGTTCGTCCAGCAATAAAAGGTTAGGCTTCTGCCAGGCAACAATCGCCAGAGCCAGCCGGGCCTGCTCGCCACCGGAGAAGCCTTCAATGGTTTCTGTCGCTTTATCGCCATGAAAGCCAAAGCCACCCAGAAAGTTTCTTAGTTCCTGCTCTCTTGCATCCGGACTAATCCTCTGCAAATGCAGGGCAGGACTGGCGTGAGGGTCCAGGCTTTCCAGCTGGTGCTGGGCAAAATAGCCCACTTCCAAATGCTCACCATCCTGTCGTTTACCACCAATCAGTGGCAGCTCCTGCGCCAGTGTGCGAATCAGGGTGGATTTACCGGCACCATTCGCCCCCAGCAGACCGATACGAGAGCCAGGCAAAACACTGAGTTTAAGCTTCAGCAGTGCCTTATCCCCATAGCCCAGCTCTCCCTGGTCAATCGACAGCAGGGGGGACGACATTTTATCCGGTTCAGGAAAACGAAAGGTAAAAGGCGAATCCACATGTGCCGGAGCAATGTCTTCTAACCGGGACAGCGCTTTTAAACGGCTCTGGGCCTGTTTGGCTTTAGTAGCCTTGGCGCGGAAACGTTCTACGAACTTTTCCATGTGTTCCCGTTGCTTCTGCTGTCTCTCAAACGCAGCCTGTTGCTGTTGCAGCCGTTCAGCACGCATTCGTTCAAAGGCAGAGTAATTGCCCCGGTAAGTGTTGGTTTTCTGGTGTTCAATATGAATGGTGATATCGGTAACTGCATCGAGAAAATCCCGGTCGTGGGAAATGACCACCAATGTTCCCTGGTAGCGTTGCAGGAAACCTTCCAGCCAGACGATGGCATCAAGGTCCAGGTGGTTGGTCGGCTCGTCAAGGAACAAAACGTCAGACGGACTCATCAGGGTACGTGCCAGATTCAGGCGCATACGCCAGCCACCGGAAAAGTCTTTGACACTGTTTTCAATCTGGTCATTACTAAAGCCCAGGCCGTGCAACATCTGTTCAGCCCTGGAGCGAGCCGTATAACCGTCGGCCTGCAGCAGCTGCTCATGAAGCTCGGCCAGTTTTTCGTGCTGCCCTGTGGCTTCAGCGTTATTAATCTTCTGCTCGATGGCACGGAGTTGCTCATCCCCATCAAGAACGTATTCGACTGCCTTGCGCTCAAGCGCCTTGATTTCCTGAGCCATGTGGGCAATGCCCCGCCCCAGATCAATGGATACATCGCCCTGGTCTGGCTGCAGTTCTCCCATAAGCAGGGCTAACAGGCTGGACTTGCCGCAACCGTTGGCTCCCACCAGCCCGACATGCTGGCCGTGATGAATTGTTGCACTGGTGCCTTCAAGCAAGACTTTTCCAGAGCGCTGTAAGCTGACTGAATTCAATGTGATCATGCCGCGCATTATAAGGAATTTACTGGAGGGAGAAAGGTTTGGGAAACAACTCTCGTTAAACAACTGCTGTTAAACAACTGCTGTTAAACAAAACATGTCCAATAAAAAGAGTGGCAGGTATCGTTACGATATCGCTACTAAATCACCGCTACACCGTCGATATACCACCACTAAGGAAGCACTCGCAAAATGCAAGCGAGAGGGAATGAAAATCGTTATAGGAAAAATGCAGGGGGGAAGCCCCCCTGCCGGATAAGCCTACAGGCAAAAAAGGCTTAACTCTTTTTAGTCGCTCTCTTTCTGCTGGCAGCTTTTCTAGCAGGAGCTTTCTTCTTGGCAGCTACTTTACTGGTAGCTTTTTTGGCGGGTGCTTTTTTCTTAGCTACTGTCTTTTTAGCGGCCTTACTGGCTGGTGCCTTTTTCTTGGTAGCTGCCTTTTTAGCCGCAGGCTTTTTTCTGGCTACCGTCTTTTTCGTAGTAGCTTTCTTTCTGGTAGCGGCTTTTTTGGTCGTCTTTTTGGCGGCAGGCTTTTTAGCAGCAGCCTTCTTGGCAGAAGCTTTTGCTTTAGCCTTGGCCTTTTTCAAAGACTCCTTGGCTTTATCCAGTTTTTTCTTGAGAGCATCAATTTCTTTCTCAAGCTTTTTAACCGGATCTACTTTACGGGCAGCTGCCTTTTTAACTACTTTTTTAGCAGTCTTTCTGGCCGCTGGTTTTTTAGCAGCCGGTTTTTTAGCTGCTGGTTTTCTCTTGGCTACAGGCATTTGTCGTCCCTCGTCATTGCCTTTATTAAGTACTCCATTACTTCGTAAATTACTGCATATAAAAAATCTGAATAATTAATACCCAGTTTTAAGTAAAAACATAGAGCGCTTATTACAGGACTGCAAATTTTTTCTTAATTAAATTCCAAAAAAACATTCGTAACTTTTTAAAAATTGAGTTATGCAAACAGCATTAAAATAACAATAACACTATAAAAGAAGGGTTTTTTACAAAAAAATGTTCCAGATTGCTTGATATCTTTTAATATATGCACAAAGATGGAAAAATTACGATGCAAGGACAAAAAAGCTATTTTTGCATCCCAGACAACCTACATAAAGAGACACTCCATGAGATTAAAAGCTTTGGTCGGCATCGCATTGATGTCATATACCCTCCAGTCTTCTGCTGCACTGGAATCGGAAGCTGATAAAGTCAGCTATAGTCTGGGGGCGATTCTTGCTGAGCAGCTTAAGCAGTTTGAAGGAGTCAATGCTGACGCCCTTTCCAAAGGAATAAAAGACACTCTGGAAGGTAAGCCTCTGGAGCTGGATAAGCAGGAGATGTTCCAGCTTATTGAAAAAGCCCGTAAAGAACAGGAAGAAAAACGACAGAAAAAACTGCAGGAAGAAGCCGCTAAAAACCTTGAGAAAGGGCAGGCTTTCCTGAAAGAAAATGGCAAAAAACCCGGTATCACTACCATGGAAAGTGGTCTTCAATACAGAATTATTAAAGAAGGCAAAGGCGAAAAGCCACTTGAAACCAGTGAAGTCACTGTTCATTACGAGGGCAAACTGCTGGATGGCACTGTCTTTGACAGCTCTTATGAACGAAAACAACCTGCGACGTTTAAACTCAATCAGGTGATTCGTGGCTGGACAGAAGCCTTGAAGGCGATGCCTGAAGGTTCAACCTGGGAGTTATTTATTCCTGCCGATCTGGCGTATGGCCCCGGAGGAATTCCGGGCAAAATTGGCCCCAATGAAGTACTTACCTTCAAAGTGGAACTGATTGAAGTGAAAAAAGACAACGCTAAAAAAGACGAGAAAAAATAGCGTTCCTGTATAAAAAGTCCGGATTTATTAGTCCGGACTTTTTATCCTGTCCCTGCGATATTGCATTAAACAGACTAACCGTAAAGCACACTGTAAATTCAGTCAGCCTGTGTAACCAGGTCGCGGTGCGATTCGTGCAGAACTTCGATCAGTTTATCTTCAAGTGAAAAGCGTTCTTCCAGTGCTTCCCCCAGCTCAGACAGGGAGTTATGCAACATCTGAACACTACTGATACTTTCACAGGTATCATTAAACCTGAGGCAAACCTGCGTATTTGTTTCCAGCTTTGGGATGATGGACTGGGCAACTTGAATACCACCATCATCAAACTCCATACCCTCCCGTACAAGCTGCTCATAGACTTCGAAATGCCCGGATGATGCATAGTCAACCAGAATCTGGCACATTTCTTCTAGTTTATTGGCGACAGGGCGCTTGTCATCGTGAAATTGATCCATTCCATTGACTGAACAGAAAAGGACAATCAATTCCTGACGTTCGCCGAGCCAGCGATCAATAATATGCGATACGCCTCCCCAACGCTCTTTGGCCGATTTGCAACCCTCCAGCATGGCAGTTCCTCTTGACGTTTGGATCTTATCATCGATATGGAAACGGCATCACTTAGTCACCGGTTATTTGATGATTCAGTTGCTAGATTATGACAGTGAATTTTTTGCGGCAAGAGGCAAATTGCAAAATATCCATAAGCTTTTTTCTCTAAAACAAAATCATCACGGTGAAACCCTTGTATTTTAGGGCTCATTTCGTTTTCAACTTGCAATTCAAAATATAAAAAAAATCTTTAATTAGAAAAAATTATTTCTAGTTGAGTCGACAGTTCCATTTAGGCGATGCCATTTGTTCATTAATAGCCAGTGCAGAAAGCAAAAGCTGCCCACATAGACGATTAAACAATACAGCTTCTTTTTCTCAGGCATTCAAATAAACCTACAAGGATAAAGCCAACAAAGATAATCAAAGTCCAGCCGGGAATCGTCAGCCCAAGAAAAACCCATTGAACTTCTGCACAATCACCTGTCCCTGTCAGCATGATTCTCAGAAGGTCTGTAACAGGAAGAATATCAACAAGGTACTCAATCCCGGGCATACAGGCAGGCACGCTTTCCGGTGGCAGGTTCTGTATCCATATCTGTCTGACCGCCAGTAACGCACCAGTCAGACTGAACAGAGCCAGAAAAAATCCATACCGGCGATAGCCACTGTTGACCGGGTTGTGCAGGGCTGCCACCAGCGCAACAATACCAAGTCCCGTGATAACAATTCTCTGAGAAATGCACAGTGGGCAGGGTTCCAGCTCTAAAGCGAACTGAAAGTAAAATGAAAACGCCATCAGCGCCGCACTGGCGGCTAACACGAATAAAAAAATCAACCTTGAACGGGGGGGAGTGGTCATTATTGTTGGGCCTGCGTTGCTGTTCTATTGATAAAGCCGGATCAGCTGTTCGTAATCCGACCTTAACTTCATTTTTTACAAACGTTACAAGAGCCCTGCCATTCAATAATGAAAGTCTTAGCTGGACTCGTGGTACTGCTTCAGGAACTCATCAAAGTTCAGAGTATCAGCCGCTTCCAGCTGCCTCTGGTTCTCGACAGACTCCTCAGCCAGCGACTCAAAATACTTCTGCCTCTCCTGGCTTATTTCATTATTCATGAAATGCGCCTGATGGTGTCTGGAAAGATTCAGGATGGCATCCGTATAGCTTTGCGAATCCTTTTGCAAAGCATCCATCAGCTTAGCTGATGGCGTCAGATTTACATCGTTAAGCTTGTTCTGCTGCTGCCTGAGGCTGTCAGTAAAGCCGCTGGTTTCATTGGCTTTATCCAGCATTTGGGCAACAGGAAGCATATCTTCCAGCAACGCCAGTCCCCACCTCTGCAAAGACACCTCCCCATGTTCAGACTCCAGCATCAAACCCGGACGGCGACCTTCTTCAACAGTTTTGCGGTAATTTTCTGTGGTACGACGGCACTCCCGGTCAGTGGTTATAGCCGGGCTGTCTTTTAAGCCACTGTAAACGAGAAAAACATCCAGAAAATGCGCATCGGTTGAAGAAATCCCCAGCGGTTCAAACGGGTTGATATCCAGACATCGCACTTCAATATATTCAATGCCTCTGCTGTCCAGCGCTGCCAGAGGCTTTTCACCACGACGGGCAATGCGCTTGGGTCGAATATTGCTGTAGTACTCGTTTTCTATTTGCAGCAGGTTAGCGTTTAACTGCAAATACTTGTCTCCCTGCTTAACACCTATTTCCTCATAAGGCGGATACGGCGTCTTGATTGCCTCTGACAGGCTCGCCACGTACTCTTCCACAGTGTTGTAACAGATGTTCAGCGATGACTGGGCATTATTGGTATAACCCATATCGCTCATACGCAAAGAGGTGGCATAGGGAAGAAAGAGAGAGTCCTCATCAAAACTCTGAAGGCTGTGAGCCTCCTTTGACTCAGCAAAAAAGCTTTTGCTGACAGCAGGAGAAGCACCGAACAGATACATCAGCAGCCAGGAATAACGACGGAAGTTACGGATCAGTCCCAGATAAAATCCAGACTGAAAAGCCTGTTCACCGCCATTGCCAGCTTCTTCCTTACCAAGAAGGTGCCACAATTCAGCAGGCAGGGAAAAGTTGTAATGCAAACCGGCTATAGTCTGCATTGCCTTGCCATAGCGATGTGCAAGCCCTTCCCGATAAACCGACTTCATGATGCCCGGATTGGAATGACCATAGCGGGCAATAGGAATGCGAGCCTCACCTTCCAGAATGGATGGCATGCTCCCTGCCCATAAGAGTTCACTATCCATCACCTTGCTGGTGAATATATGCAGCTCATTCAGGAAATCCAGAGTATCATCAATCCGGTTATGTACCGGCGTGATAAATTCCAGCAGCGCTTCAGAGTAGTCAGTGGTGATATAGGGGTGGGTCAGAGTTTTGCCCAGAGCCTTCGGATGCGGCGTTTGCGCCAGTCGGGCATCCGGACTGACCCGCAGACCTTCTCTCTCAATCCCATGTCGTATACCGCTGAATAACTTGTAATGTTCAGGTCGCTGCAAAAGCTTCAGGCGACGCTCGTAAAGAGTAGTCAAGATCAGTTCCAATTCTGTTTATACCGGGAGCCTGTCGGACTTAAGACTGTCCTGCTGCGATTGCAATGACTCCGGAAACTCCGGCGTACCGTGAGTGAAACAGCCTGAACCGGAAACAGTAGCAACACGACCAGATTCTCAGTGAAAGTACTTATGCTACCAGGCGGACTATATAGCGTTCATGCCTGATATGCACCTGCTGCAGGAATGAGCCAGCAGTCTGTGAAAACACGATGAAGCATGCACTTCAAAGAGCAATTCATTGATAAATGGTATCGATTATTGTGTTTTCAAGACACCGGGGAAGAAATCAATTGAACAGGTAATGAAAACGAAGACGAATCCCTTCGGTGATTTCGTTGAAATCAGGTAAAAAGATTAGAGTTTCAGGCTTGCCCGATTTACGGAATTGAGCATTGCGATTTCTCTGCTCTTCTACCTCCTCGGCGGTTTCCGGATGGGCGGGCAGATCAATGGTAATGTCAAACCAGATGAACTCACTAATCCTGAAAATCGGCACACCATAATCCTGCTCAACATTGTCATCTGTCTGGTCAGCCCGGTCAGAAGACACCTGCCCGGACAGATGATAAATCGGATCAGCCACAGCACTACCGATACCCCCAAAAGCAAACAGACAGCACAAAGAGCTTCTGATTAGCTTTAGTAATGAAAAGCGCTGCTTACAGGGGCGATCATGGTACACAATACTGACCATGGATAGTGAAGCTGAGGTGATTATTTTAAAAACATTTCGCAAAACGCGAAGATCATACCCCTGCCATACTCTCTAATCCAGTGTTTACTGTGAAAACAAAAATCAGCAGACCTCTTGCCGATATCTGAGCCCGTTATTTAAACAGGCTCAGATAGCAGGACTCACATCCGTTTATTTACGCAGCTTTTTGGCATTAGCAAACAGGTCTGCAAAAGAACCTGCTGCCTTTTCCTTCTGACGGTTACCGCCACGACCCTGCTGCTTTTGCTGTGGCTTTCCGGCACCACCAGCAGAACGTTCACGACGTGGTTGCTGACGGGCTTCAGCTACTTCTTCCGCCTTGTCCTTCATACGCATGGACAGACCAATACGCTTGCGGGAAACGTCGACTTCCATGACCTTCACTTTAACGATATCACCCGCCTTAACGACTTCAGCCGGGTCTTTGACAAAGTTTTCAGACAGCGCAGAAATATGCACCAGACCGTCCTGATGAACGCCCACATCAACAAACGCACCAAAATTCGTTACGTTTGTCACCACGCCTTCCAGCTCCATATTCAGCTTCAGGTCACTGATTTTGACAACACTGTCGTCAAATTCCGGTGCCTTGAACTCAGGGCGTGGGTCACGGCCGGGCTTGTCCAGTTCTGCAATGATGTCAGTTACAGTCGGAACACCAAAGGCTTCATCGGTGTACTCTTTCGGGTCAAGGGCTTTCAGGAAACCACTGTCGCCAATCAGGCTGCGAACATCACGTTCAAACCTGCCACCGATTTTTTCCACCACAGAATAGGTTTCCGGGTGAACCGCAGAAGCGTCCAGCGGGTTGTCACCGTTCATGATGCGCAGGAAACCTGCCGCCTGTTCGAAGGTCTTGGCACCCATACGTTCAACGTCTTTCAATTGCTCACGACTTTTGAACACACCATTACGGTCACGGAAAGCAACAATGTTGTCTGCCAGTGTACGGTTCAGGCCGGATACACGGGTCAGCAATGCGCTGGAAGCAGTGTTCACGTCAACACCCACGGCGTTTACACAGTCTTCAACAACCGCTTCCAGAGAGCGTGACAGCTGGGTCTGGCTGACATCGTGCTGGTACTGTCCCACACCAATGGCTTTTGGCTCAATCTTTACCAGTTCCGCCAGAGGGTCCTGCAGACGACGGGCGATGGATACGGCGCCACGAATGGAAACGTCCAGGTTCGGGAATTCACGGGCAGCCAGTTCAGAAGCCGAGTAAACCGACGCCCCCGCTTCGCTGACAACAATTTTGGTCAGACCCAGTTTTGGATAGGCACGCATCAGCTCAGCCACCAGGCGGTCAGTTTCGCGGGAAGCCGTACCATTACCAATACTCACCAGCTCCACACCATGAGTCAGACACAGGGTAGCCAGCGTACCCAGAGCCTCTTTCCACTGGCGCTGAGGAGCGTGTGGGAAAATCGTTGTGTGTTCCACCAGCTTGCCGGTACCGTCAACCACAGCCACTTTGGTGCCTGTACGCAGACCCGGGTCCAGCCCCAGGGTCGGGCGCAAACCTGCAGGAGCTGCCAGCAACAGATCTTTCAGGTTTTTCGCAAAGACCTTGATGGCTTCTTCCTCTGCACTTTCACGCACCGTTCCCATCAGTTCTGTTTCCAGCTGTGGCAGCAGCTTGATGCGCCAGGTCCAGCGCACAACCTCTTTCAGCCATTTGTCGGCAGCACGGTCCTGATGAACGATGTCGTAGAAATCCGCTACCACACCTTCACACGGATGGGTTTCCAGACGGGATTCCGGTTCATTCGCCAGCTTCAGGCTGGATTGCAGAATGCCTTCGTTGCGACCACGCAGGATTGCCAGCATGCGGTGGGAAGGAACGTTTTTAATCGCCTCGTCGTGTTCAAAGTAGTCACGGAACTTGGCGCCTTCTTCTTCCTTGCCTTCAATGCCACGGCTGGAAAGAATGCCTTCTTCCCACAGCATACTACGCAGCTTGCCCAGCAGTTCAGCGTTTTCACTGAAGCGCTCCATCAGAATGTAGCGGGCTCCTTCCAGGGCTGCCTTTGTATCCGCAACACCTTTGTCCGCATCGACATAGCCAGCGGCTTCGGTCTCCGGATTAAGTTCCGGCTGCTCATACAGTTTGTCTGCCAGAGGCTCCAGACCGGCTTCAATCGCAATCTGACCTTTTGTGCGCCGCTTCGGCTTGTAGGGCAGGTAGAGATCTTCAAGGCGCGTTTTGGTGTCTGCGTCTAAAATGTCTTTTTCCAGTTCCGGAGTCAGCTTGTCCTGCTCGCGAATACTGTTGAGGATGGTTGCTCTCCTGTCTTCCAGCTCACGCAGGTAGCGCAGCCTTTCTTCCAGAACTCGAAGCTGGGTGTCGTCCAGACCGCCGGTAGCCTCTTTACGATAACGGGCGACAAACGGCACGGTCGCACCATCGTCCAGCAAATTAACAGCGCTAACCACTTGCGCTGTTCGAACATTCAGCTCTTCTGCTATACGCTGAAAGATGATCTCCATAAAACCTTACTCGTTATTTATAGCGCTTTGAATTTGGATGGAGAATTATAACGGTTCATGACGTTTTGTCTGTAGCAGAGGTTGAGTTAGCGATCAGAAAACCAGTTCAGATGGTTATGAATAAAACAACAGTCCTGAATCTGTGCTTTGCTCTTCTATTTGTCTGCCAGAGTGCATCTGGATGGCGTGCAGGCTTTAGCAGCCAGTCTATCCCGTATACTAAACACCCTGAAACCAGCGACAAGGCCGTCTGTATGGCCGGTTATGGCATGCTTTGCTGGCGTCATGCCACAGTTTCCCATGACCCCATTGGCGTACAGGCGCTGTTCCTGACCGATGAAGTGAACGACTCTCTGGTATTTATTTCACTGGACGCTATTGGTTTCAGCCAGGCGCTGGCAAAAACAGTGCGGGAGCGCCTGTCAACAGAAACCCGGCTGGCAAAAGAAAACATTATTCTCACGGCCACTCATACGCACAGCAGTATTGATTTGCAGGGCTTGAGGGGTGGGCTGAACGAACAACAGGAACAAGCCATTGTCGAAACCACTGTTGAAGCGGCAAAAAAGGCCTGGGGAAAAGCACAAAAAGTGTCGCTGCATGCTGCCACCAGCAATGACTTAAAAGGCTACAATCGTCGTACAAAAAACAACGATATCATCCCACAGATTCTGACCATTCAATTACTGACTGATCAGAGTATTCGGGAACGCTTCATAATTTCATGCCATAGCCGATGCAACTAGCAGGTTAACCTATCCACAAGGCTAAAGGCATGAGCAAAGCAGGCTTCACCACCTATGTTTTCAAAAGCAGGGCTGATGCTGCCAGCTTTGCCGCACAGGTTTCTAATGCACAAAACAAGGCGCAGGGCAAAAAAGCAGGCTTTTTATCCGTTGGCTGGGCAAAGTTGAAAAGCGGAATAACGCGTCAGGTCAAGATTCCTTCATCAAACACGGTGGCAGAGCTTACAGCGATGAAACCGGTGGTTTCCAGCTTGCAGGAACTGGAAGAAAAAAAACTCTGTACTCGTAAAGCTTCTGTTTTTGATGTGCCTGAAGATTTCAAATGGAGTCGTGGTGATGCTAAAAGTATGTCACGGCATATTGTTGTTAGGCACTGGACAACTCCCGGGAAAAAAGACTCCAGTATTCATACTGCTTTATCGATGAAAGATAAAATTGCTGGAGTCAATGAATACGCTACATGGGCACCAGGAGACATTCGACTAATTAACTGGAACCAATCTAAAAACCTATTTAAGCGGCTGCTTGCTCCTATTAGAATGAAGCTGTATCGATATCTTGCACAGGATTTCCCTGAAACTCCTAAAAGCTATCGAAAAGAGAAAGGTATGTATCTTCGGCCTGATACAAAATTCAAACTACAAGACGGTGTAGATGCACGTAAGTTAATAGCTAATGACGAAGCAGAGCCGTCCCAAACGCTGTTATCTCAATCAGATAGTCATCAAGATGCTGTTCCCAAAATAACGGACAGAACCATCAAAGAAGCAAACTACAACCCTTTACCTTTCCAAAAAACATCCAGTAAAAATGGTGCCGAATGGCAAAGACGGGCAGAGAAACACTATTTACCCTGCGTTGGCTTTGATAAGCATCAGGAATCAGGCAAGGAAACTTTCATCATGTTTGGCCTTGATTTAGACAAAATGCGCGAACGTTGGGAAGCGGTTCAAGACCCGGATCACCCTGAACACTTCTATAAAACACTCAGTAAGACGCAAAACTGCTCTGGCATGTGTCTGTCCCTTCTGAAAGCAGGAGGTTCAGAGCTTTTCAACACCTTTTCACCCTCCTTAGTCACCACACAAGGTGATATGGAGAAATATTCAGCCAAGCTGCTGGAAACATTAGATAACCTGAATACGAGTGCTGACGCACTGGATAAAGAGGTCGAACGGTATAATGTTTCAAGCAAACCTAAACTTTCTCTAAGTCACATATGTGAAAAATTAGGATCATTACCCGTAAAATACACGATGGATGGCAGATGGAAAGCTAAGATTCAAGAGGTTGTATCGCAGATTAAGAACATGGATAAACCACCACAAACTATCGATGGCTTAACCCCTATTGCCATACAGTTAACCAAGTCTCTAGGCGAGTTATTGTATATGACCGAAGATCACCCCGAATTTCAGGATCGTCTGGAACCCGCCCTCCACGCTTTCAAGATACTAAAAAACCGTATGGAAGACGCTTATAAAGAACAGATCGAGATGTTTGAAGACCCATACTACACATGAAAACGGGAGCCAGGGCTCCCGTTTTCATTCAGGTACTAAAGGTATAAAAGACGTTGAAACTTTTTTCTAAAGGTGGTTAATCAATCCAGCTTTGGACCGGCAGACACCAGAGCCTTCCCCTCCTCGTTGTCAGTGAACTTGTTGAAATTAGTAATAAAGCGATCCGCCAGATCCTGGGTCTTGCGCTCCCACTCAGCCTTATCTTCATAAGTGTCCTGAGGGTTCAGGATGGCATCGTCTACCCCGTTGACACTCTGAGGTACATGCAAGCCAAAATACGGCATAGTCTTTGTTTCAGCTTCATCAATAGAGCCATCCATAATGGCATCAATGATGGCGCGGGTGGCCTGGATGGAAATACGCTTGCCGGTACCATTCCAGCCCGTATTCACCAGATACGCCGTAGCACCGTGTTCTTCCATCTTCTTCACCAGCTCCTCTGCATACTGGGTGGGATGCAGAGTCAGGAAGGCTGCACCGAAGCAGGAAGAGAAGGTTGGTGTAGGTTCGGTAATACCACGCTCGGTGCCTGCCAGCTTGGCAGTAAAGCCAGACAGGAAGTGGTACTTGGTCTGTTCAGGCGTCAGTTTGGAAACCGGAGGCAGAACACCAAAGGCATCAGCAGTCAGAAAGATAACCCGCTTGGCATGACCAGCCCTGGAAACCGGTTTAACAATGTTATCAATGTGATACAGCGGATAGGACACCCGGGTATTTTCTGTCTTGGAACTGTCGTCAAAATCAATTTTTCCGTCAGCACTGACGGTCACGTTTTCCAGCAAAGCGTCGCGACGAATAGCACGGTAGATATCGGGTTCGTTTTCTTCGGTCAGCTTGATGGTCTTGGCATAGCAACCACCTTCAAAATTAAAGACGCCGTCGTCATCCCAGCCGTGTTCATCATCACCAATCAATGCCCGTTTAGGGTCTGCAGACAGTGTCGTCTTGCCCGTACCGGACAAACCAAAGAATACGGCAACATCGCCTTTTTCACCTACGTTGGCAGAACAGTGCATGGAGGCAATGCCGCGCAGAGGTAACAGGTAGTTCATCAGGGCAAACATACCTTTCTTCATTTCACCGCCATACCAGGTGCCACCGATAACCTGCAGCTTTTCAGTCAGGTTGAAGGCAATGAAGTTTTCAGAGTTCAGTCCCTGCTCTTTCCATTGTGGGTTTGTGGTCCTGGCACCGTTCATCACCACGAAGTCTGGCTCAAAGGTCTTCAGCTCTTCTTCGGTTGGACGGATGAACATGTTTTTCACAAAGTGTGCCTGCCAGGCCACTTCTGTCACAATGCGGATACTCAGTCGGGTGTCAGGATTCGCACCGCAGAAACCATCAATTACAAACAGTCGTTTGCCAGACAGCTGTGTAGTCACCAGACTCTTCAGATGATTCCACACTTCCTGATTGATCGGTTTGTTGTCGTTTCTGGATTCTTCCGTAGTCCACCACATAGTGTCTTCTGTGGTCTCGTCCTTAACAATCCATTTATCTTTGGGGGAGCGTCCAGTGAAAATGCCGGTATCCACTGCTACAGCGCCGAGTTCAGTAACAACTCCTTTTTCGTAACCTTCCAGCTCCGGCCTGGTTTCTTCTTTAAACAGGGCATCATACGACGGATTGTAAACGATTTCCTGAACATCCCTGATACCGACCTTAACCAGGGCTTCGGGGTCCAGCACGACATTTACATTGGCTTCACTCATAGCAATAGCTCTCCCAAGCTTGTAGTAGTTATTTATGCTCTATTATGAAAAACTTTGTTATTCTGTGTGCTTGCGCACATCTTAAGTTATAAATAAAACAACTTAAACTTATTGTTCGTTATATTGACTCTAAAAATGTTATCTAAAAGGCTTAGCTTATTTCCTGACTACTCTATTTATTTAATAAGCTAACGGTTATCGAATTGGAAAACGTTGTCTGAAGTCAAAGTTTGTTAATACAAGGTGCTGATAGCACAATAGGTGAGCATTTTGATGTTGTTTTGCGTTGCCTCCTGGTGCGTCAGGTAAAGCAGCAGCCTGACATTGCATCAGGCTGCTACAGATAGATCAGAAACAAGCCGGATCAGTGCGGCCTGGGCTCCTGACCCGAAAAAATTTCCGCAACATCTGTTTCAGAAAAAACGTATTTCTGGTTGCAGAACTGACAGTCCATAGCCACTTCACCACTTTCTGCAAGAATAGCGTCAATTTCTGCACGCCCCAGGCTATGCAGAATTTTGGCACTTCTTGGGCGGGAACAGTTACAGTTGAATGCAACCGGCTCTTCATCAAACAGACGAACGTCTTCTTCATGGTAAAGACGGTTCAGCAACGTTTCATGATCCAGAGACAGCAGTTCATCGCTGGTCACCGTGTTCGCCAGAATAGAGAGTCTGTTCCACGACTCTTCACGAACGTCATCGGACGCCTCGACACCCGCTGGCAGAGCCTGCAACAGCATACCCGCACACTGGTCACCATTACTGGCAATCCAGAACTCGGTCGGCAGCTGCTCTGACTGCTGGAAATAGTCTTTCAGGCTGTCTGCGAGGGATTCATGATGCAGAGGCACAACCCCCTGATAACGGTTACCTTTGTGAGGATCGATGGTCATCACCAGCGTACCTTTACCCAGCAGGGCTTTAAGACCGAGGCCGGACAGGTCGGCACCTTCCTCCCAGCGAGCCAGCGCTCGAAAGGTTTTCTGATCAGTACATTCAACCATCAGCAGGGACAGAGGGCCTTCACCCTTTGCCTGCAGGCTGAGAATACCTTCGAACTTCAGCGTGGAACTCAGCAGCAGGGCAGCGGTTGCCAGCTCTCCCAGCAGTTCACGCACATTCTGTGGGTAGTCATGGGCAGCCAGCGCATCGGTAAAACAGCTGTCCATGGAAATGATTTCGCCACGAATATCGGCGTTTTCAAACAAAAAGCGTTGAGCGGAGTTTTTACTCATCATTCAGGCTTACAGCCTCTGTTGTTTTCTTAAAAAGAATTTTGGATCAGGAGATTATAGCGACTCGCTTTTTGATTCTCATTTGTTGCTTCTACTGACCGAAAAAGCAACAAAAGCAAAATAGTCCATCTAATCAGCTGTTTATGGCTGTTTTCAGATAGCCTGGGGCTGGGTTGGGGCTATTTTTAATTTTACTCATTGCTCTCAGTGGCCTTTTTAGACGACGAATTCATGTCATTCATGGACTGCCAGATCCGGTCTGATTCTCTTGCTGAGTTGGAAGGCATCGAGGTGGACAATGACGAGCTGAACAGCCTGCTGGAAACTCTCGCCTCCTCTGACCTGCTGGATAAACCGGAAGATGGTCTGACCGACGACGATGACTGCCCGGAACCCAGCGAGAAAACCACCTGCCAGCCCGGAGATATCTGGATTTTAGGCACCCATCGTCTGATGTGTGGCGACGGCACCAACCCGGAACACATCGAACAGCTGGTACAGGGTGAGCCTGTGGATATGGTGTGGACAGACCCGCCCTACAATGTGGATTACCAGGGCGGCACCGAAGACAAACTCACCATCCAGAATGACAAGATGGGTGATGTTCAGTTCGGTGTTTGTCAGCAATAGCGCCTCTCTCAACGTTGGGTTGGGTTCATTGCCCCTGGCGATAAAGTCCTACTTTCATTCGCAAAAAATTTGCAACGCCAGTTTCAGCCACACCACCTTTTCTGCTGTCACTGGCGGTAAGTCTAAAGCAGTTGGTCGGTTTTTGATTCAGTGCAAGGATCAAGTTTTACAAACTCTCAGCTTTTGGGTTCAGAGTGTGAACTCAACACCTCTGCCTCTCTCAGCTCTACATGGCGGATAGCCCACAGCAAATGGCGGGAGTTGCAGCTTCTGGTTTGGAGTTATCAACGAACAATGCAGTTGTGATGGCAGCTAAATCGGGTAGCCGGAGGTCTCTAACCTCCAGCCCCCACATCACACCGGCGTGCGGGTCCGCACCGGGCGATTCACCGAGGATGGTGAAACCTGATCCACAAATCTTTCAGGGAAACAAGCCCGAGTTTACTGAGAGAACTGTCGTTTAATGCTAACTGTGCCGCATAGGTTTTGCTTAGCCGGTAATACCCTTTGCTACTGGCTGCAATCGAGGCGGCCTTGATGTGATCAACACCTAACCTGATTAAATTTCTGTAACGGGTTTTCGGCTTTCGCCACTGCTTGATAAAACAACAGCGAATCCGCCGACGTATCCATTGATCCAGTCGCGGTATGGGACTGTAATATTCGGTTATCCTGAAATAACCCATCCAGCCCCGGATATATTCGGTCAGCTTCTTCAAGCGATATTCCATCGATACTCCCCAGCTTCGGCCAGTGAGTTTCAGGATTTTCCGCCTGAAACGGTTCAGACTCTTCTCCGACCAGCGGATTCGCTTCCCTGTGAAGGTAAAACTCAGGAACTCAGCTTCGGTAGCTTTCACCACCTTGCTCTTTGTCGGGTTTATCCTCAGTTTCAGCTTGCGCTCAAGGTAACTTGTGATGCTTTCCATCACTCGCTCCCCAGCTCGCTGGCTGCCAACAAGGATCACAAAGTCATCGCAGTAGCGTGCGAAGCAATGCCCCCGGTACTCCAGCTCCTTGTCCAGGTCATCGAGAAGGACATTCGACAGCAGCGGTGAAAGTGGACCGCCTTGTGGCATACCTACCCGGGTTGGGTAGCATTGCCCATCAATCATGACGCCAGCACGAAGGTAGCGGCCAATCAGCTTCAACAGACGCTTGTCGTGAATCTTTCGAGAGACTCTCGACATAAGAACATCGTGGCTGACTGTGTCAAAGAATTTACTCAGATCAACATCAACCGCCTGATGCAGCCCCTGCTTAATGTATCGATTAACCTGCTGTACAGCATCTTGTGCAGACCTTCCCGGTCTGTAACCAAAGCTGCTGGGAGAGAAGTCAGGGTCAAAGATGGGTGATAATACCTGCACAATGGCCTGTTGTATCACTCGATCCATGACTGTCGGGATGCCCAGCAACCGTTCTCCACCATCGGGCTTTTCTATAACAGCCCGGAGGACGGGAGATGGTCTGTAAGTCCCATTGAGTAAGGCTTGGCGCGCTGAAGGCCAGCGCTGACGGGCAAAGTCAGGATAGGCTTCAATGGTGATCCCATCTATTCCGGGAGTTCCTTTGTTACTTCTGACTTGTTTCCATGCTTTCAGCAAATTGGCAGGTTCCAGTGCGCAACTCAGTAGATCGTGGTTCAAAGCTGGTTAAAGATTCTTTCGCCAACTCCAGTGAGTCGCCGGACGGCTGCACTGTGTTGAGGGAATCAGTCTCCTCTTTTCGTCGGTGTTCAGTCCTTCGTTGACGACTTCCAATCGGATTAACGACTTCTGTCGAACAACTACTATGACGTCTGCTGACTTCTGTTCAATCACCACACAGAATTACTTCTGCAGGCGCTATTGGTGGTCATCGGGTTTGCTCGAACAGGGTGATGAACCCTGTCCGCCGAGCCTGTTGTAACCAGTGGCTGAGAACTGGGATTGACCAATCGCATGTTGAACAGACCTCCCCGGATAAGAGCATGAACTTTCAGTACACAACCGCCGCATTTACCGTATCTCTCAAACCAGAGGGCTTTGTGATCCTTGGCTCACTCGCCCACGAGACTCGGCCTTGTATACGATTTCTGTCCGTCGGCTCGCACTTTTGCAGTCAGACTGCCTCCGCACAATCCCTCGCGAGATTGCACTTGCCTTAAGCTAGTGGTTGTCATCGGTGGGCTTATTCGGCTCCAGATCCGATGCTGGTTTACCCACAGGGGACTTTCACCCCATAAGTTCATGCCCATGCCGGGCGTACCAAAAAAATCCAGATGACGCCTTCGGCGCACCTGATTTTGGCGTTATTCGCTTCCAACATTGAGATAGAGTTCCATTAAAGCAAAGGTTGTATTTTGATTTATGAATGAAAAGCTATTAAACAAGTACCTTGAGTATGCCGGTTCTGAAGAGGCTATTGCCGTTTTATTTGTTAAAAAACATCTTCAGAAATCAAAGGGGCATTGGGTTGATATTTCTGATTGCCGTAGATATGACATGTCAGATAATGATCTTCATTTCAGGTTTGTTCATGACTCTTTATTTAAGAGAAAGCTGAAGCCAAAATATCCTCCAAAATCTAAATTCACTTTTAATGGGAAGTTGAATGAACGTTAGTATTATTTGGCAATCCGAGCAATAACTTGGGAAACAGCACACCTGGATATAGAGCAACAAAAGCAAAAGAGAGTTCAGGGAATTAAATTTAAGATTTCTGACGTGAGCTATGATAAAAATCGCAAGAACCAGAATTTCTTCCGTGATGATGCACCACAAGAGATAAAAGCATTAACAAAAAATCTCAATGACCGAACTCGCCCACTCTGGGATAGAGCATTAAAATATGCAAATAAGCCAGAGTTCGTGTACAAGATAAAGAATATCCAATTAGGTTAACCAGCGCATAAATCGGATAAGAGCTGGTCTTTCTCCAGCTCTCCCCACACCACACCGGTGCAAAAATTAAGGTCGCAAAACAAAAAATGAAAAAATAAGGTCAGGTCTTTCATTGTGCGGTTATGCAAGTTGCTAGGAGCCTGACCGAGAATAGCTTAGGCAGTCCTCCTAAAGGTTTCGCAAAATTCAAAATGAGCAAAAAACAACCACTTTTTGAGGTTGATTTGCTCATTTTTGCCAATTTACAGCTTTTCTTTACCTTTATGCCGCTTTTTCAACCTTTTTTAAATCCTCAAGACGGAGTGACCCCGTTAAAGCTTTCTTCACAATTTTTTTGAAATTATGCACTGTGCATACCAGTGAAAACTCTGCTTCCACTTTCTCTTTCCCGCGCAGACTGAAACTCCTGAATCCAGAGTTTTTTATCTGACCAAACGGCGGTTCCGCTATTACTTTGCGACGTTCGTATACCGCTTTCGCTTCGCTTGTTTCCATTTTTTTATTCATGGCTTGTCGTGCAGTTTCAAACTTGTCTGTGCGAATTACCTTGCCTGCACTTTTCTTGGAGCCACTGCATCTGGAGCGGTAAGCGCACTCTCGGCATACTTCCTTGTTTGCCCGGTAGCCTTTCCTCTTAGCTTTACTGGCTGGATTGGTAACCAATTTTTCCCCAGCCGGACAGATGAAGACGTCAGCTTCAATATTGTATGTAAAATCCGCTTTGACAAATTTTCGATCAGTATTTTCAAGGTCCGTAACAGCCGGTTTTTCTTCCTTGTCAGTAGCGATATAACCGTCTATTCCATGTTTATCCAAGGTGTGCAGATTTGGCCCTGAAAAATAGCCGTTGTCCATACTCCATTTATCCACAGCCGCGCCATCGGTAGATTCTGACAAAGCCTGAAGAGCAGGCTCTACTTCCTGTACGTCGTTGGCGCGTTGACTGATGTGTTGGCCGACAATGATCTGGTGATCCGCATCTACATTAATTTGAGCATTGTAGCTGTATTCGCAGTACCCCTTCTTGCTCATCATCCGGGCATCATGGTCTGCAAAGCTAATCTGTTTCTTGTCGTCTATTGGCTCGTCCGGATTGAGGGCTTTCTCACGCTCTTCCAGTGCTTTTTTAGCAGCCTTAATTTTCTTCAGCCGTTCTTCTTTAAACAGGAGGTCTTCAGGAATACTGTAGCCATTGGTTTCTTTGTAGGCGTCGTCTTCTTCCTGATCGCACTGGCTGGCTTTTTTGATCAGTTCATCAACCTCAGCGCTGAGTTCTGCCTCTTTGGCTTTAAGCCGGCCGTAGCTCATGGCCTTATGCTTTGAACTGTTGGCTTTGAATTTCGAACCATCCAGGCTGATATGCCCAAGCGATGCCAGTTTCAGCTCCATCGCCAGCTTGACGGACTGTTTGAAACAGTCATGAAAAAACGACAGGTTGTTTTTGCGGAAGTCCCCCAGGACCCGAAAGTTTGGGCAATTCATCTGAGAGATGTACATGAATGCCAAGTCCTGCCGACACCGTTTTTCTATTTCACGGGAGCTGAATACACCATGACTGTAGGCGTAGATCAGGATACCTACGATCAGCTTGGGTGGGTAGGCATGCTGTCCAAGGTGATGGTACTGCTTTTCAACTTCCGAGGTATCAATGTTCTGGAAGATGGTCTCATAGATGTAGCAGTCATGATCTTTGGGAAGAAGATCAAAGATGTTGGTTGGAAACAGCAGGTGCTGGTCGAACTCAACAGGGCTATCCTTGAATTTTGGTGGTGGCGACATCAGGCTTCATCAGGGCTGCGTTTTGAACGCTATTATATCAGATAAATCCTATTCTCGGTCAGGCTCCTAGACCCGCTCCTTATTCTCACAACAGGCGGGCATAAAAAACCCGCTCGATTTGCGCTTGAAGACCAAAGTCAACCTAGGCATGGCGGGTGTGTTGTCTGCAAAGTTAGATATTTCGTTTGAAGTTGTCAAAATTTTTGACAGGGACAAACCCTATGCAAACTGCTTGAGAAGACTTAGCTATTCAGCCTGAGTACGCAACAGAGCTGCCTTGGCTTCTTTCATCCAGATTTCACAAGTGCATAATTGACATGTGATACACAGATCAAGAGAAAACCATGAGCAAAAGTGCATATCAAACTTACATGTTCGCCTCAAACATCGAGGGGAGCGGTAAAGCCACATCCTATATCAGAGCACTCGACCTTCTGAGCCAAATGCTCATGCAGAAACCAGAGGGCTTTTTTGACTGTATCAATATTTGGGAAATGTCTTCTATCGACCGCCTCGAAGAGTTGCGATTGAAAGTCTTGGAGGAGCAGAGAAAAGGCAACAGAAGCATCTGGAATATTGAGGGTATCCCCAGAAGTTACTTACAAAGGGGCTATTGCTCTGCCGCTTTAAAAAGTTACCAGCGCTTTCTTGTGGAGCACTTGCACGAACAGAACCTTTTAAGAAGTTTTCACCAGCATTCAGGAAGTGCCACAGATTTAGCCAGTAGGTTAAACCAAAATGTGACCATCCCTGCTTTCTTGCAGAATGACTATGAGAATATGGTAGGTACGGACGTTACTCGCTCTGTCACTGTTCGAAGTAACCAGAATGTATTCAGAAAGATGATTCTGGAGATATACGAGGGCAGTTGTTGTATCACAGGGCTAGATATTCCCGCCGTTAATCGTGCCAGCCATATTGTGCCTTGGGCTGAAGATAAAGATAACCGGATGAATCCAAGCAATGGTTTATGCTTGTCTGCAACTTATGACGCAGCGTTCGACCGGAACCTAATCAGCTTTGATGAGGACTATCGGCTGATTCTATCAAGGGACATTAGGGATCATTTTGCTAGTAAGAGTGTGTCTGAATACTTCCTGAAAAAAGAGGGGCAGAAAATAAAAATGCCTAAAATGTATGAGCCAAACATATCATTTCTTGAGCAACACAGAAACAAAGGCAGATTTTAATTCTGAATCTCGGCACATAGTTCAGTTTGTTTGTCGGTAACTTAAAGTATGAATCTCTGGCTGGGAGCTGAAGTCGCTTCTCAAAATGACGAACGATCAGTAGCATTCCTGAGCAAAAAAAACTTTTAACAGGAGGATAAGTGATGTCTGCGATCAAAGTCATAAAGACAAAACAAGATCATGCTGATGCCATGGAGCGCCTCATGGCTCTAATGGATATTGACCACGCTGAAGATTCTGATGAAGATAATGAACTGGAAGTATTGTCATTGCTCATTGAACAATATGAATCTGTCCATTTTCCTATGGACAAGCCTGATCCAATTGATGCCATTAAGTTCCGCATGGATCAGCAAGGACTAACCCAAAAGGATATGAAGCTTTTTTTGGTTCTGCCAGTAAGGTACAAAAAGCGCCCACTGAGTCTGGCTATGATCCGCAGGCTTCATAATGGACTGGATATACCAGCGGATGTGTTGATTCAAAGGATTACAACATTCTTACCAGTTTGATTGGCAATAGATACCACTCTGCGGAACAAGCCTGACTGATTTAACAGCACAAAGACAAAGAAGCTCCTGATATCAAGGAGCTTTTTTTATGTCCACAGAAATCTACAACTTCTTCGAACTCTCATCCGCCTTCGACCTCAAGCCCGAGCAGGCCATCAAGCACTTCCAGGGCAAGGGGCTGAAAACCTCATTCAGCTGGCTGGACATGATCGGTGAAGAAAACGACGCTGCCTACACCGTCGCTAAGATGATGGATAACGATCTGCTGTCTTATGTTCAGGAGCAAAGCCGGAAGGTGGTGGATGAAGGGCTGACGCTGGCGGACTTCAAGAAAGACCTGATCCCAAAACTTCAGAAGGCTGGCTGGTGGGGTAAGAAAGATATTATTGACCCACTAACCGGACAAGTCACCAAAGCCGAGCTGGGCAGTACCTCCCGGCTGGAAAACATCTTCCGCACCAACCTGCAAAGTGCCTATGCCGTGGGGCAGTGGCAAAGCATCGAGGCCAACAGGGAAACCGCCCCGTTTCTGATTTATGACGCCGTGGAAGACAGCCGTACCCGCCCGGAGCATCAGCAGTGGAACGGTACGGTTCGCCCCGTCGATGACCCTTTCTGGCAAACCCACTACCCGCCCAATGGCTGGAACTGCCGGTGCGGAACCATGATGAGTTTGCAGAAGTGAGTATGGAATTTGAGGTGCTGCGGGACAGTACCAAAACCGGATCGGGTATCTCGCAGTTTATGAAAATGACTCAGGTGTTAGGAGGTTGATTAGTAGATGTCCATATGTGGCCACTATTATTTATTGAGAATGTAAGTGGCCTTTATAATTTGGTTTACTACAACTAAAAGTCAACCACCCTAATTATGGTCATACTTTTCAATACAGTGGTAAATGAAATTTTCTTGCTTAATAATACGCTTAATAACTTTGGCATCTATTTGTGAGACAGGATGAGTTTTTATATATTCAAGCAAATTCAGAGCCTCATTGAATCTTTGTAATTTGGCTAGTGCTGTCACTCCCAAAAAAAGGTAATTGATATTGTAGGAATCTGCCATTGCAAATGCGTATGCTTCTTGCCAGACACTTATCCATTCCAAAGAACCTTCACAATATCTGTCAGCTTTAAGTTTAAAAGAATTATATAGTTGTTTTGAATCATACTCACTGTACTTTGGGGGAGCTGCATTAAGTAACATAACAGAATTCCCATTCGGGAAGTAAGTCACCACGGGCAGTGAACCCCAACCCGGATCGAGGTAAAAGTGGTTAAAGCTATCACCACTATTCATCGAGCAAGCTTCTGAGGTACTTTCATTATCACTACCTATAAGTGCATCTAGTTGGTCAAGCAAAAGTAGGTGCTGCTCCTCATACGGACAACTTTCTCCTTCATACTCATGCCCACACTGTTCACAATTAACACCCGCAAAACCTGTTATCGAAAACAGGATGACAAAAACACAAAAAAACAATTCATTTTTATTCATATTTTTACTGCCTTCCTTTTGGCTTTTAAAAGTAGCATATGGAAAATTCTTGAATGTGCCAGCTTTCAAAAACTTCTAAAAATTAGAAATTAATAATTGGAAGACGAACACAATGGCCAGCAGCAACAGCGTACTGAATATTGTTATCCGAGCCAGGGATCTCGCCAAAGACACCCTTACCAAAGTCACTGCCCGATTGCGGAGCATAGGCAACAGGTAGCCGATGCCTTCACCGCCCTGAAGAACTTCGGCCTTGACCCCATGGACGGCACGCTGCAGGCCATCGTCGACCAGACCTCCAAACTCGGTGGCGGCATGGAACGGCTGAACGGAATATCCCTGGCACTGGGGCAAGCCTGGGCAAAACAGAAACTTCAGGGCGAGGAAATCCTGCAGCTGGTGGAGCCAGCCCCGCTACCCAGCCAGCCCCTGGAAGTGGAACGATGCCACCATGGATAAAATCATACCCGCCAGCCTGATGGTCAGCCTGAACGCCAGCTGGCGACCCGAGCCGGAATACAACGCTGTTTATGTTTCAGGCACCCATGCCGGAGTCGCCGTCAACGTCAAGCGGCAAGGGTCAGCAGGCAACGATCCGGCACCGGATATTCTGGAAGACTGGCTGACAGAAACCCAGGTCAACACCGAGCGAGGCCGCAATGAGCTGGCCAAAGGGGGAAACCAGAGCGTCACCACCATCGAGATCCCACTGACCGACAGCAACACGGCACCGGGACTGGTGGAGCCGGGGCAGCTGGTCGAAGTGCGGGACTCACTCCTGAATGGGACGAATAACAACTGGCGAGCCTTGTGTCTGGCGACCAGCATAGGGTCTTCAGGTGGGAAGGTGACGCAGAGGCTGGAGTTGGAACGGCATTATTAGACTAAAGTATTAGTTGTTGCCAACTACCCACTCAAGGACGCTCCCAATGTATCAACTCAAGGATCAACGGCAAGTCAGGCAAGAATACTGTCGGGAACTGGATTTTACCAATATCTCCATACATGGAGGTGTCAATGAAGACAGTGATCTGCCTGGTTTATTCAAGGTGTCATTTGTACCGGCAACCCTGCAAAGACTGCTGGACGCATGGCATGCCGTACAGGGAGGCGTTACCATCGGAGGCATTAAAATACGAAGTTATGACGTCCGGTCAGATTTACCGGGGCATAAAGTGCAAGATGTCCGGCTGTTGCTGACAGCTGCAAAGCCTCACCATATCAAGATGGAGCTGCAATGCTTTTGTCGGGAAAGCACTTGTTGTTTTATAAGCTCGCTTGAGTTGCATGACTCCTGGTTCCAGACAATCGAATAAAGAGAAAAGTATGGCCACAACCAACATCTGGCAACAGTTTAAATCGCTGATTCCGGAAGGAGCCAGAACCGTTATCACGGAATAGCATTTACAAACCCCAAACCTGACCGATAACCAGTCAATAAACCCTCTCTTTGGGATAACTTTATGAGTTCCAGCGACTCCTCTTCAGTTGGAGGTACTCCATACACTGCCGACGGCCTGTTAACACCTCCCCCGTCGTCGCCACCTTCGCACGGGGTAAAGAATGGTGACGAAGTGACCACAGTATCAGCAGAGTCATCTTTTCCCCCGCCACCACCCAGTGCTTTACAACCTCCACGAAAGCCAATTGCAGGCCGCACCCTCTCCACCGTTACACCTGCAGTCAACGTCAACGCACCACAACGAGCCATACAGAACTTCACAAACCAGACACACGAAGTCAGGGAGCTTAGGGCTCAGGTGAACTTTGTGTCCTCGATTCCGAGGCTGCTGCAACAGTTGGAACAACCGGAGCAGACCTCTGTTAACACTCCGTTCTTCATTCTTGTGAATGACGGTGGCAAACAGGTCCGGCTTATTCCCCCCGATCCGGAACTGAAAAGAAACAAAGAAAAATATCAGGCTCTCAAAGCCAGGCTTGCAGAGCAGTTCAACGCTATCGATCAGCATTACAAAGGCTCGAAAGGAACAGTGCTTGGTGAAAAAGCCCTGAGAGCAGAAGCCAGACTGGAAGCCTGTCGAAATGAATTAAACCAGGTCGACATCCCGGAACCTGAAATACCCTACACACCTATCATGTTTGCCTTCAGTTCACTGCTAAACGTAACACCATCCACGCAACCGGCAAGCGCGACGGCTGACAGCTCCACGATCGAAGAAGGTGAGTTTGTACTGTTCCCCGACCCACCTGCTCCACTGGGCCCCCAAAAAAGTCAGCCAGCAACAAGAACCTTGCCGGATGATGTTGACCCGTCAGAACTGCCACAACAAAGATTGAGAAAACGTCCAAAGGCAGAACCACCCAAACCAGTTTCACCCGGGGAGGTAGCTGAAGAGATTCGTCCCACCGGTCAGGGACTACAGAAAGTTGAGACAACATTCCTACAGCCTTCTCCGTCAACAGGCTTTGCCAATATTTACCACACCGCCTCTGAACCAGCTGCCCGGGGTAAGATTGCATCGGTCAACTCTGGCAATCCAGACCTGGCTGTCGGACATGGAGGGATCAACAGTGAATTTTCGGACCAGATACCAGAAGCAAAGCGCTATAAAGCGCTTCACGAATACATGGTCGAGAAGGCTGGTCCTGAAGGCGGCTTTGTCACCTTTGACCCGAATCATTTTCCTGACAGGAATGCGGCATTAGTGGGAGCTGCAATCTATAGACCCCAAGACGCCACAGATAATACGGGAACCATTTTCATTGATGTCTTCAATACCCCTCCGGGGGGAGATCAGGCAAACGGTGCCATGATCTATGCTGTTGCCCCCAATGGTGCCGATGGTTCCTACCCTGATACGGAGGATGGTAAACGACAATGGCTTTTGGATATTAAAATGTTCAGCGGCAATATTCTGGCAGCACAGAATGCCTGGAATATCTACGCTGAAGCTAAATACCTTCCCGTTCTACCCGTCCTGAGATCACCTATGGTAGGAGGCGGCTTTTTTAAACATCCGAAGGCTGATAAAAACGAGCTGGCCGCTGCTATTCAGGCTGGATTTGATGAAGCACTGGCTCATATTGAGAACGTCACCCTTTCAGAAATTCAGTACGAAGAAACAGAAGATCAGCACTTCAGTAATGTACAACGAATGAAAGGTAAAAAGGACTAATCGATTATGAGTTCTCCACCAGGAAAACCCTCCAGAGGAGTACCGACTCACCCCTACACACCGTCGACTCGCGACAGCAAACGACCAGCAACCACGCCTCCTGATACAGATGGGGCATCCCTTGCCAAAAGAACCCGGCATATTCCCTCTCCTCCGGGTTTGGCATCGGAATCGCCGGTCACGAAGACAGTCAGCGAGCGTACCGTTTCCCCTCACGCCTCAACGTCTGTCATTAATGAAGCCGCGCACACTGAATTTTTAAAAAACACGTTTGCCGGGCAGTGGAAAACCGTTCAGGCCATGCGTACCCAACATCACATGCTTGAGTATCTTGATGCCATAATCCACAGCCTCAACGTACCTGAATCACCCCGGGATGCTCTTCCGTTTATCATTATCCACATTGATAACAACGGAGACATGAATCGTCTGGTTCCTGCTGATGACAACGCCTTTCAACAGCAAACAGGTAAAGCTGAAAACGCCAGGCATCAACTGATTGAGAGCATGAGAACCATTGATAGTCACTATAATCGGGAACGAACCAAAAAATTCAGGCAGGAACTTGATAAAGAAGAAGCAACTCTCACAGGGCTGGGAATGCAACTTCAGGCTGCAGGAGTGACAACACCTCCCATTCCCAAAGGTTTTGCACCCACTTCAATCACTGAATTTCTTCAAACCCGTGTACCAAATACGACTCCTGAGAGGCAGCTCGAAACACCTTCTCAACCAGCTCCTGCTCCTGCTCCTGCCCGAGTAAAGGATAACTTTCACTATCAGCCAAACCCCGCCCACAAGCCTGAAGCTGGTGAACCTGTTTTTGGAAGTGCTAATCCCCCGGAGCGTTCTGAGCCGCCAGATTATACTAAACCAGATATTTCTCCGGAGGGGCTGACAGGACAACCACCTTATCTGGCGGAAATAAATAAATATCGAATATTTATAGATCCTGCCAAACAGCCTGACTCCGTTCTTAATTCTGCTCCGTTTGCCCTGCAGGCTGGGGATCCATCGCACAAGGCTTCAGATATTCGTTACCGCCACGCCCACACCACTCGCAAAGCCCTGCTGTTCGAACTACTTATGAGCCTGCATCGCTTCTCTAATCACGATGAAGCCAAACACTTAAGTACCGATATCATCCGGCTTATTCAGTTGGGTATTATGTCTACTGGCGTTTCGGAGCAAGACCTGCTGAACAGGAAAGCAGACCCCAGGGCCAGAGAGGAGTGTCAAAACTTCCTTCTGCAGGCAGAGAGTGTAACCCCTCCTGTTGCCGCTTTTGTTGCTGATATTGTTGCAGGAACCCGACATACGGACAGCCTTGCAGCAAAAGTTATGCGCGATGTCATTCGCCTTGAAGATATGCGTTTTTCAGATGACTTTGATATCGATAGCCTTGAAAGCAACAGAGGGTATCCGGTTCCCGCTGCACAAAAAAAGCTAGCGACCCGATTTTGTGATCAATGGCGGAAGCTGCTGGCCAATGAAGGTGAGATGAGTAAGGCCGCCCGTCTGGTAAACCGGGCAGAAGATATGCCTCCCCCCACTGCTGGCTATCAACCTGAAGACGATGCAAACAGCAGAGAGCGGATCGAAGAAGACCAGAACCCCTATGCCAAACACCTGGAACAGCTGAACAATGATGAACAACTACGCTTCCTGAAACAACTGGCACAACTCTGAGAAACCACCGGATTCAATCTGACAATTCGATTTCTTTTTCCAGCAACCAAATGACCTGCTGCCGATCGTCACACTGGTCAAAACGCTCAATAAATTCGGGTTTGACCAGTTTTCTCGCCAACCGGGAAAACACTTTCATGTGCTGATCTTTTGTGCCTGAGTCCGGAACAGCCAGTAAAAATACTGTTTTCACTCCGTCTTCACTGCCCTCCTGCCAGCACAAAGGCTCCCGTAACCGCAAAATGCCCACGGAATGACACAACACATGTTCAGACTGTAAGTGGGGAATCGCAATTCCACTCCCCATCCCTGTTGGGTACAGGGCTTCACGCGCCCAGACAGCTTCTTCCACATGACAACCATCCGATAAACGTCCATCCATCAACATCATATCAACCAATTCTTTAACCGCTTCCTCCCTGCTGAGCGCTTCATAATCAAGGTTGACAATGGCCGGATCAAATACGGCTCTGGAAGTCACATCGCAGCGAAATGCCCGCAGTAAAGCCTGCACCGCCTGAATACCGTTGCAGGCTATCGCCTGATCCAGCAGTTTCCGGCACTCTGAAGAGTCCAGATGGCTGAGTTTCTCTTTAATTGCGGGAATAAAAGTACCTGGCAGACTGATTTCATCCAGCCCCAAACCGACCAGAAGGGGTAAGGCTTCGAGATCAGCCGCCATCTCGCCACAAAGACCTGTCCAGCGCTGATGCTGTCGGGTTTCATGCGTTACCATTTTCAGAAGACGCAGGAAAGACGGGTGCAGATAGCTGTACAAATCTCCAACTTTTTCATTGTCCCGGTCTGCTGCCAGAAAGTACTGTGCAAGATCGTTGCTGCCGATGCTGAAAAAATCGACCCAGGGTGCCAGCTGGTCAATGATCAGGCAGGCTGAGGGAACCTCCAGCATAATACCCAGGCAGATGGCTCCATAGACTTCATTGTTCTGGTCCATCTCTTCCTGAATAGTGTGGATTACATCCCTGACCCACAGAACCTCGTCCAGACAGCTGACCATCGGAATCATAACCAGTACAGACTTTTCACGGGCAGCCAGCAGAATGGCACGAACCTGTATGCGAAAGAGATCAAGAAATTCCGGATATAAACGAATAGCACGATAACCCAGAAAAGGGTTTTCTTCTTCTTCCAGCTCAAAATAATCAACAGGCTTATCCGCTCCAACATCCATTGTGCGAATAATAACGGAACGCTCTTCAGCCAGCGCCAGGATTTTACTGTAGGTGGTCACCTGTTCTTTTTCATCCGGAGCCTGTTCTCTCTGCATGTAAATCATTTCAGTGCGAAACAGCCCTATGCTCTCAGCACCCTGCCCAAAAGCCTGCTCTGCATCCTCTACCCCGACGATATTGGCGCCTATTTCCAGCCTTTGATGATCACGGGTTTCAGCCAGCCTGCCAATAAAAGGGTGATAGCGCTCATTCATTCTTTGCTGCTTTCGGCGTTCCTGCTGATAATACCGCCCAACCTCTCTGGAAGGATCGCCAATCAGTATGCCCAGCCCGGCATCCAGAATGACTTCGCTGGAAGCATTCATCAGCTCTCTGGCTCCTTCCGCTCCCACGACAACAGGAATACCTCTCGCCTGTGCAATCAGTACCGTGTGTGACGCCTTACCACCAGACTCCAGCACCAGGCCATTAAGATAACGGTGATCCAGGGCCAGAAACTGGCTGGGGGTCAGGTTGTCGGCAAGACAAATACTGTGCTGGCTGAGAACGTCAGGGGTATACAAACAACCACTGCCGTAGGAAAAATGCATCAGCTGATCACACAGGTCCCGGATATCAATCACCCTGTCCTGTAGATAAGTGCTGTCGCCGCTTTTCAGAGCATGCGAAAAATGCTCCAGTGTGGCTTCAATACTTTCTACGACCGACAGGCCATTATTCACATGGTCAAGCATTCTTCTTTTAAAGTCCGGGTCACAGGCAAGCGTGTAATGAGCCCCAAGCACTTCACGTTCTGCAACCAGCTCCGTCGTTTCGATCGTCTGAAAAAGATTTTTCTGAACCTGCTCCAGAGCACCAATCAGCCGCAACCGTTCCCCGGTCACACCGGCATAAACGGCATGATCCTGGGTGGGTAAAAATCGGTATTCTTTCAGACAGACTGGAGCCCCCCTGGCCCAGCCTTCCCCGGTTGCATGCCCTTTCGCAACATTCATTTTCAGAGTTCGCAACGAAGGGGGCAGATAGGAAGCCCCCTGAGCGGAGGTAGCGGGAGTGTCACTTCCGGGGAGTACTCTTTGAATAAAATATCGCAGTCGAGCCAATGCCCGGTTGGCATCAACCCCCGTGATGGTCAGCTTACACACGTCACGGTGAGTAATGTCTGCAGAAATTAAAGAAAGAGCACTGTTGCCGTTTGCAGTCCTGCCATTTCGCTGGTTTTCGAGTACTACTTCAACACTGAACGCCTGAATTTCCTTAACGAAAGCACTGGCTGGTCGGGCGTGCAGCCCATTAATCAACTCACAGGTAAAAACCAGTTCCTTGCTGCTCATTGCCCACGACATCTCCTGTTGTTCTGTTTTAATAATTGACAATCACAATCGTCCCTAAACCTCTGCAACAGTGAGCAGAAAAGTAAAATACCGTCACCTCTGTAATCAGGATACAGACACACTCCGCCCCAGCTGGGTCATCACAGCGTCCGGGTTTCGAATAGCTTCAGCAACAGGCACTTTGACAACCTTCAGATCACCAAAGCGATCCTCGCCCTCAACGGCAATATCAACGGCAAACAGGGCGATGTCGGCCTCTTCAATATCGAGAGCCGTGATTTCATTTTCAATCCCCATCGCCCCCTGAGTTTCAACCTTTACATCATGTCCCTGTGATAAAGCGGCTTCTGTCAGTTTTTCCGCTGCCATATAGGTGTGCGCAATACCTGTGGGACAGGCTGTTACTACAACGACTTTCATAAAACAGCCCTCTTGTGTTGCAAGCCATCAAAGTACTGCAAGCCTTCAATAATTTGTATCTGACGTGCAGTCAGCTTCAAGGCAATTGAGATAAAGTCAGCGTCATCAGTTCTCATAATTACCTGTCTGGAATTTATTCTTTAAATGGTGAACAGATAGAGTCTTACCGATAACAGGCAGCCCTACTGCTGTTTTGCTTCGGAGGATAAGGCTAGTAGAAGATTGGACACTATGAAAAGAAAAAGCCGGATCAATTGATCCGGCTTTCGCAAAGTAATGATGACTGATCGTAAAAGCTTTTTTACTCCCAGCCTGCAGGCATGTTGATTTCAAGAACGTTCATCAACTCTCCGCTGGCTGCAAAGACCCGGTAACGGGCAAAGGCTTCCTGATAGATGGCTGTGGTCAGGCTGCGGCTGGACTGAAACAGTTCATTTTCACTGTCCAGCAGGTCCAGCAGTGTCCTTTTACCAATATTGAACTGCTCCCGATAAGCTTCAACACTCTCGCGGCTGGACTCTTCGTGCAGGCGCAGAAACTTCTGCTGCTGCATATTGAATTCGTATGCAGCCCAGGCTATCCGAAGGGTTTCTTCGAGGGTACGCAGCACTCTGTCACGCTGGGCCCGGCTTTCTTCAGCACGGTAGGCACTTTCATCAAGGCGGGCTTTGTCAGACCCTCCTCTGAAGAGGTTGTACCTTAATTTCAGTACTGCCGCTGCATCGCGAACCCTGCCTGTCTGGCCGTCTACATTTTTTTTCCAACTTTGATCCAGTTCCACATCCAGTGTTGGATAGAAACTACTTTTCAATGATTCATACTGAGACTGTGAAGCCTTGATTTCATGGGCTGATGCCAGGGCATTAGGATGAGAGTCAACCGCACTCTGCAAGGCAGCTTCCAGCGACTCTGGCATTTTTAGTTTCCATGAGCCTGGCTGTTCAAGATCGGCAGGCATAGAGCCTACCAGAGCCATAAACTCACTTTCAGCATCCGCAAGGTTATTACGGGCATTGATGACATTGGCATTGGCACGGGCTCGCCGTCCTTCAATCTGGGCGAGGTCAGAACTTCTGGCAACCCCCTGCTGAGCACGCTGCTGAATCTGTTGAAAAATAACATCGTGCGTTTTCAGATTTTCAATGGACAGATCAATCATATCCCTGCGTTCAAGAACCTTTAGATAGGCATCGACAATCTTCAGGCTTACATCCTGCAGGGTGTTCTTCAAACGCAGTAATTCGGCTTTAGCCTTGTGACGGGCCTGATCAACACTGTTTTTGGTGTTGAATCCAGAAAACAGGTTTTGCTTTACAGAAAAAGAAGCCTCTTTACGAGTAACCATTTTGTCATTAATGGTATTTCCATCAACGTATCTCTTCTGCTTGCCAACCCCTGTTGTTATATCCACTGAAGGGAAATACCTTCCCCAGACCGCGTCTGCATTCTCCATTTCAGCACGGTAACGGTTCAGACTGGCGAGCGCCTGAGGATTTGCTTTCAACGCTTTGTTCAGCACTTCCTGAAGGGTTTCAGCAGAGCTGGCAGTTGTTATTGAAAGGCAACCCAGGAATACTCCCGCTGCCAGTGACACTCTCATTTTCATTAGCATTCCCTGCCATTTTGTTTGGATTTGAATACAGGCAGCATCGACTGGCTAACAGAAACCTTTAGCTCTGACCCTCATTAAGCGAACAAACCACGGGTTGTCTCTGGTCACAGGTAACACTTATGTGCTAAAAAATGCAGATACTGGTACACCAGAATAGCAGGGCAGCTAACCTGAAGCCGTACCCTGTATACGGCAGATTGATTAAAAATAATAAGGTGAACCTGAGCAAGGGGACAAAATGACCAATGTCTTGGTAGTTGATGATTCGCCCAAAGAGCTGTATCGCCTAAAAGCCATACTGGAAAAAAACGGTTACAACGTCATTACCGCCGAAAACGGTGCCGATGGGGTTGCACTATGCAGGCGGGAAAAACCGGATGCAGTTTTGATGGACATAGTCATGCCGGGTTTAAACGGCTTCCAGGCAACACGACAACTGTCTAAAGACTCAGAAACTCATCAAATTCCCATTATCATCATCACGACTAAAGATCAGGAAACCGACAAAACATGGGGGCTTCGACAGGGGGCAAAAGACTACCTGACCAAACCCATTGATGAAAAAGTGCTGCTGAATACACTGACAAAAGTCACCAGCCCGGTACCTGCCTGATTAACGGCCATGAGCCCAGAAAAAGCAGCCATGAGCGAAGAAACAGCCATGCCAACACCAACAGACGAAAAGGCACCTGCAAGCAATGACGAACCAACGGTTTTAAAGCCATTTGATTTGCTTCAGCAGATACAAACCCAGGTGATCCTGCATGCCAAAGAGCCTCCGGAATACAGGGAGCAAAAGGCACCGTGGTTGGGTATAGGCTTCAGAATGAACCAGCAGAGCTATGTTACAGGTATTGGGGATGTCACCGAAATTCTGCCTGTCCCGAATATAACACCGCTGCCCGGAACAAAGAGCTGGGCAAAAGGTGTATCTAACGTCCGTGGACGTCTGGTTCCCATTATCGACCTGCCAGAATTTCTTGGTTTACCGGCACCATCAGACCGAACCACACGACGAATTATGGTGGTCGACCGGAAACAGCTGGTTGTCGGCCTGATCGTTGACGAGGTACAGGGAATGGTACAGTTTCCGCCAGAGTGTTTTACTGAAGAAGCTCAGACAACCACTGCTGACAACACAGAAGCTGTTAACTATTTCATTGAAGGTTGTTACAGCCAGGAAAAAAACCACCCAGTTTTCAGCATCGACAAACTGGTCAGCCATTCAGATTTTTTGATGGCGGCCAGTGAATAACATAACCGGGAATAATAATAATGAAAGGCATCAATGCAGACAGCGCCCAGAGGAGATCAGGCAATCGCGCAACTGCCGGGGCTATCACACTGTTAATCGTATTGCTTGTGGTTATGTCGGCTGCGTTTGTTTATATAAGCCAGGAAAACAGCCTCAGCCAGCAACTGATTTCCAGCTCTGGTGAATTGCGGGTACTGTCACAGAGAATATCCACCAACGCTTCCGAAGCTGCCGAAGGTAAGGAAGAAGCCTTTACCCTGCTGAGGGAGGCGCGCAACGAGTTCGACAAAACGTTCAATTCGCTGAACGACTCTGATGTAACCGTTTCGCCCTATATGCAGCCCGGCGATATCTCAGCCCTGAGCCAGCTTAAATCCATTGAAGCCTCATGGGCAGAACTGCGAACCGAAGCCGACAGCATTCTGGCTGCCGAAGAAACCGTTCTGAACCTGCACGATATGGCAGGCACTCTCAGCGACACCATCCCACAACTGCAGGTGGAATACGACGAAGTTATTGATATTCTTCTGGAAAACGGTACTCCGGCAGACCAGGTTGCCCTGGCACAACGCCAACCATGGCTGGCTGAAAGAATTGTGGCCAACGTTTCCAGGGTACTGCGCGGTGGTGAAGATGCGATTATGGCCGCAGATACCTTTGACCGTGACGCTAAAATTTTTGGTCGGGTTCTTGAAGGCATGCTGTATGGAAACCAGGCCATGCGCATCAACCAGATCACCGACGATGAAGCGCTGGACCGGCTTGCAGAAATTGCCGACCTGTTCAGTTTTGTAGAGAACAGCGTGGACGACATTCTGGAAATCTCGCCGGAGTTGTTCCGGGTGCGTGCGGCATCCAACATGATTTTCACCGATGCCCAACAATTGCTACAACAGACCTCCATCCTGCAGGACACCTTTGAAGAAACAGCCCGGTCCCGCTTTGTTAATGAAACCTTCGCGATTGTTATTGGAGTACTGGCCTTTATTGCTCTGGTGCTGGTTGCCATAAGCATTAACCGCGCCACCCAGCTGCGACTGGCTGAAACCCGGGCTCAGAATGAAGCCAACCAGAAAGCCATCATGCGTCTGCTGAATGAAATGGAAGACCTTGCAGACGGTGACCTGACCGTTTCTGCCACCGTTACAGAAGACTTTACAGGTGCCATTGCAGACTCTATCAACTTCTCCATTGAGCAGCTTCGCGCCCTGGTCAAAACCATTAACCAGTCTGCGGTTGAGGTGGACAACTCTGCCCAGAAAACCCAGAGTACGGCTATCGAGATGGCACAGGCTGCTGAAAACCAGGCTCAGGAAATCAGCATTACCACACAATCCGTTAACGATATGTCCGAATCCATGCGTCTGGTATCAAGGGATGCGGCTCAATCCGCCGAAGTGGCGAGCCGCTCTGTGGATATTGCAACCAACGGTGCTCAGGTGGTGCGCAACACCATCAATGGCATGAACATTATCCGGGAACAGATTCAGGACACTTCCAAACGAATTAAACGACTGGGTGAGTCTTCTCAGGAAATTGGTAACATCATCTCACTGATCAATGACATCGCTGACCAGACCAACATACTGTCCCTGAATGCAGCCATTCAGGCCTCCATGGCGGGTGAAACGGGCCGGGGTTTTGCGGTAGTGGCAGACGAAGTGCAGCGTCTGGCCGAGCGGGTGTCTGGTGCAACCCGACAGGTGGAAACACTGGTCACCGCTATCCAGAACGATACCAACGAAGCCGTTACGTCTATGGAACAGACGACGTCTCAGGTAGTCAGCGGTGCGCAACTGGCTCAGGACGCCGGTATAGCGCTGGCAGAAATTGAACAGGTGTCTGGTAATCTGGCAGCACTGGTCAGGGATATCTCTGCCACAGCAAGGGACCAGACAGAATCCGCTGCGCAGATTTCCCAGCGCATGTTAACGATTCGCGACATCACAAACCAGACCGCCTCCGGAACCACAGCAACCGCGAATTCGGTAGGGACTCTGGCTGAAATGGCGGTAGAAATGCGTCAGTCCGTCTCCGGCTTCCGGCTCCCTGACCCGGGACTGGGTTCATCCACTGAGGCCTTTATCGGGCAGTCTGTTGGAACTGAAATCAATCCGGACATTGACGATGATGAGTTCAGCGCGACCGCTTAAGTCACAAAATGCTGAAAACGATGCGTTGACAACAATACGCTAAGGTTGCTTTTAACGGAGCCGTTCATGGCAGAACAACAGGGCTATGCCGATAATAACTATCTTGATAAGAGCCATCTTGATAAGAGCCATCTTGATAAGAGCCTTCCTGATAAGAGCGCTATCGAGAACCATGCTGGACCTGGCGGTGTCAGGGGGGAAATAAACAGCGTTCTGACAGAAGCGCGTCAGGCACTGGAAAGGCACCTGAGCGACCCTGGCAACCCAACACACCTTGAAGCCTGTCTGAACCGGGTCGGACAGGTTCACAATACTCTGAAAATGCTGCAACAGGTTGGTGCAACGCTGCTTGCAGAAGAGCTAAAAAAGCTGCTGGAGGCGCTGAGTCGCAAAGCGGTTCAGGATCTGGATGTTGTTCACGAATGCCTGATGCAGTCGATTCTGCAGCTCCCCGCCTATATAGAACAGGCGGTTCATTCCGGCATGGACCGTCCAATGCCCCTGCTGCCATTAATTAATAAAATGCGCAGCCTGCGCGGCGCAGACGCATTATCCAGAGCTGTCTTTTTCTATCCACCAATATCCGGCTTTCCCCCTTCTCTCAGTGATGAACAGATCCAGAAGCTGAAACAGTCCGGTCTCACTAGCCTGTTACCTAAAATACGACAGAAATATCAGGTTGTACTGGCTGCCTATCTCCGTGAACAGCACAGAGAACAACAGTTGCAAGTTATGGCTCGTATCTTCGCCAAACTGCAGAACCTATGCTGGGATGCCCCCCTGAGTCCATTATGGGAAGCCTGTATTGCTCTGGTCGAAGGTTTACAGAATGACAGCATTAAGCAAACCCTGCACATCACCAATCTTCTTCGATCCGTAGACCTGCAGCTTAGATCTTTTGTTATCAAAGGGCCGTCGTTTATCAATACAACACCCGACGACCAGTTATTCAGGGGATTACTGTATTTTATTGCCCTGTCTGATGACGATGGAAGCTTTGGCAGTGCCATGAAAGCTCGCTACAAACTTCATGAAGCACTGAATAACAGTGAAGGCAACACCTTTGTTGGAAACGAAGCAGCCCCCTCCGTCATGCAAGCTTTGAATGATGAACTGGCAGGCATCAAAGATGCCTTTGACCTGTACCTGCTGGCTACTGAGCCAGACCCATTGATCCTCCAGAACCAGCTCCCGATTATTCAGCAGGTGAGCGGCACTCTGTCGATGCTGGGGCTGGAAGAGCAGGGGCAACAGGTTCTGCAATTTAAACAACAGCTTCATGATGTGATTGAATCCAGACTCAGCTCCCGGGGTAGCGATGCCGAAACGGCACTTATGGCTATCGCAACAGGACTGTTGAAACTGGAAACCGTTCTTCATCAGTTTGCCAACGGACAACAGGCTGATTCAACACCTCTGCTGAATGAAGCATTTGTCACCGTCATAGAACAAACGCGTGAGAACCTGGAACAAACCAAAGATGCCATTACTGAGTATGTAGACCATCAGTTCGACCAGAGTTATCTGCGAAATGCCTGCGATCTTCTGCAAATCGCTTATGGTGGTCTTGGGATGACCCCTTTTACCAGTGCTGCCGACGTTATCCGTCAATGTGCAGACTTTATAAATAGCCAGTGGATAGAAAACCCGGGGAACCTGCCTGACAAACAAGCGCTTGAGAATACTGCAGAGGTTGTTACTGCCATCGAATACTATCTGGATCGACTCGCCGATCCTGGCACCGGCCATTCCGATACCATTCTGGAAACGGCTCAGGAAAGCCTGTCGAAACTGCTGGAAGTTCCAGTCACTCCCGGTCCGGTCGGAATAGCAACTTATACTCCGGAACCTGTAGAGAATAACCTCTCTGCTTTTACCTCCGACAACCTGACGCTGGTTGAGATTGAACAGGACACGACTGAACCCAAACGTTCATCAAAAGCTGTTTTCCAGATTGATGACCCACAGGAAGAACTGCCAGAGTCTTTGCCTGAGTTACCTGAGGATCTGGATAGTGCTATAGAGTTCACCCCTGAAAAACACAGGGCAGAGCCAGCAACAACAGGCCTGATCGATGAAGATTTGCTGGAGGTTTTCAGGGAAGAAGCAAGTGACGTTCAGGCACAACTGGCGAGTCTTATCCCCCAGTGGCAGTCATCCGCAGACCGGCAACCGGCGATACTGTCTGATATACGACGATCATTTCATACTCTGAAAGGCAGTGGGCGTATGGTTGAAGCCAATGTCATTGGCGAACTGGCCTGGTCGATTGAGAATATGCTCAATCGCCTGATTGAGGGTACCACAGCATTTAATCCGGATATGCTGAACCTGATTGCCAGAGCCAATAACATGCTTCCGGCATTGCTGGACGATTACATCCAGGATAACGAGCTTCTGACTCCTGATGTACTGGTCTGCATGGAAATGGCAGATGCCCTGGCTAACGGTGAACAGTATCTGGCACCAGAACACCCCGATGCGCCTGAGGAAGACGACGATAACAGTATTGCAGTCCAGTTCGGAGAAGTGATCAGCGACCAGCCTGAACCCGTCGGATTAATACCGCCACAGCAGCTTGAAACGACGGGTATTACCTCCGACGAAGATCAACTCCTGACGGTATTCCAGACTGAAGCCAGAGATCATCTGGAGACCATTCAAACGTTCATTAACAACGTCCGGAACACTGGCAACCCTCTACAGATTAGTGACAGCGTCCATAGGGCTTTGCATACCCTCAAGGGTATTACCCAAATGTCCGGGTTTGATACGCTGGCACAGCTGGTTAATGCTCTGGAATACCATGTTAAAGAGTTCAAAAGCCACAATGTTCCCGCTGATGAGGAAGTAACCCGAACGCTGCAGGAAGGCTGTCTGCTAATCGCTGACGCCCTTAACCAGCTCATTGACAATCCGACAGAGTTATACCTGGACAGTGACGGTTATCTTTCATGGCTGGATATACTGCATCAACAGCTTATTCCACAGTCCGAAGCCCAGTCTGGGAAACGCCTCCTGCCTGCTGAAGGGCTTGAGTATCTGCTGCTGGCAGATACCTTGCCTGAACTCTGGCAGCAGGGCATTGACCATTCTCAGCTGAAGCGGTTGCTGAAAGATCTGGACACACTGGGTCAGCGCTGCCGGGAACAGCAGCTGCAACCCGTTGCCGAACTGAGTGATATTTTAAAAGACATCTGCAACTACCTGGATTCGCATGCAACGACTCTTCCAGAGCCACTGGTAAAACCACTGACAAACGGTTTCGACGCATTACTGAATATGCTCAACCAGACGGCAGGACAGCAGACACCCGAACCCTCTCAGGCCGTTTTCACGGGGCTCCGTCATGCCCTGGAAGCGCTGCTCCTGCATGAAGAGGAAAGGCATGAAGAGCCAGTAAAAGCAGCTGCGGACCACCCTATTCAACACAACATTGAAGTTGAAGAAATAGAACTGCTGGACCTGTTCCTCGATGAAGCTTTTGAGATCAGCGAAGATGCCCACCAGGCTCTGAAAAACTGGATTAAGGAAACATCCAGTCCGGAACCCGTCAAAGAACTTCAGCGTCTGCTGCATTCATTAAAAGGCGGTGCGCGAATGTCAGAGCAGCCTGATCTGGCAGACCTCAGCCATGCCCTGGAGGGCGTCTACGAGTTAATTGCTTCCCGGCTGTTCACCAGACAAACATGGACAGCCGATATCCCCCTGGGCTTAATGCAGGCTTCCCACAACCATATTGACCAGATGCTTCAGGCTCTTAAGGCAGATCAGCCTGTTCCGGACGCTTTCATTTATATACAAAAACTGAATGAATGGCAGGCGCAACATCAAAATGCGACGGGCGATAAGCCTGAAGCGTTAACCGTTGAACCTGAATTTCTGACGACAGATGAAGTTCATCATCTGCCCGATTATCTTGCCCAACCATCGGTTGACGAACCACCCGGTGATATACAACAGGACGCGCACGCTTCACCCGTATCCCGACAATTAAAACAAAACCGGGAGATGGTTCGGGTCTCTGCAGAGTTATTTGAACACCTTATCAACCTCTCAGGTGAGTCCAGCATTACTCGCTCCCGTATTGAGCAGGAAGTGACTGAAATCCGTCATACTCTGGATGAAATGGAAACCACCATCAGCCGGCTCACGGAGCAGTTAAGGCGCCTGGATCTGGAAACCCAGACTCAAATTCTGTCCCGCTATGAAGGCGAACAGCACACGTCCGATTTTGATCCGCTGGAGATGGATCGTTACTCCGGGCTTACTCAGCTGTCGCACTCACTGATGGAGTCAGCCACAGACCTTGCCGACCTTCGGCTGGCTGTTTCAGACAAGAACAGTGAAACCGAATCCCTCCTTCTGCAGCAGTCCAGGACACAAATTCAGCTGCAGGACAAACTGATACAGGCACGAATGGTGTCGTTTGCCCGCTTGCTGCCAAGGCTGAAAAAAATAACAGCACAGGTTTCTGAAGAGCTGAAAAAAACTGTAAAGCTGAACGTTCAAAATGCAGAAGGTGAAATGGATCGAACCATGCTGGATCGGATTCTTTCACCGCTTGAGTATCTGATTCGTCATGCAATCAGTCACAGCATTGAAGACGCTGATGATCGCAGAGCCACAGGAAAAACCGAAGCCGGGCAGCTGGAACTGGTGGTTAAAAGAGAAGGTGCAGAGATTGTTCTGGAGTTACACGACGATGGAGAAGGTATTGATGTCGATGCCATTCAGACAAAAGCTGTGGAAATGCACCTGATCGCACCCGATGACCAGCTACCTGATTCCGACCTGATTCAGTTAATTCTTGAGCCTGGTTTCTCTACCACTGACACCTCAGCCCATAGTGTTGGGCTGGACAGGGTCAACACAGAAATAAGACAGATGGGCGGCAGTATGCAAATTGAAAGCACCCGTGGTAAAGGCTGCTGCTTCAGGCTCAGGCTGCCCTTTACCCTGTCAATGCACCGTGTTCTGGTGGTACAGGCCGGTGATAGCCTGTACGCCTTACCTCTGCAATCTATTGCTGGCGTCACCACCATTGCAGCAAACACTCTGTTAAGCTGCTTTCAGGACTTACTGCCTCTTGAGTTCGCAGGGGAAGAGTATCAGGTGCTAACTCTGGGACAACTGACCGGTAATACAGCACCAGAGATTCGGGAAGCCTCTTGTCATATGGTTCTGCTTGACCGGGGTGGACAGAAATACGCCCTGCAGGTGGATGAGCTGATTGGCAGAAGGGACATTGTCAGCAAAAATCCTGGTCCTCAGTTTGCCACCTTGTCTGGTGTGAAGGGTGCCACGATTCTGGGTGATGGTCGGGTTGTGATTGTTATTGACCCGGCGGCACTGATTCGCCAGTTCAGAGTCAACCAGTATTATGCCCATCAACCGTTGAACGCCTGATATGAGTAAGAGGTTTAAACTCTGATGAATACCAGAACCCTTTCGTCGCTGCTGATTCCCATGCAACAAAAGCCATTACTGGTGCCTGCGGTGTGTGTGGTGGACATCATCGACTACACCCGACCCACTGGTAAAAGCCATTCTGAAGACTGGTATCCGGGGGATATCCTCTGGCGCGGGCAACAAATCCCCCTGATTGTTTTTGAACGCCTGAACCAGCGACGGTGTGCTGAATTTTCAGCCAGCGCCAAACTGGCTATTTTCAACACCCTGTCAGAAGGGTCAGAAACTCCGTTCTATGGGATGGTTATACAGGGGCTGCCCCGGTCGCTTGAACTGCTGTTTTCCGACATTCAAACGACCGAAGCAGAGGCTGGTGCTGCAGAAAAGGCGCAGGTCATTGTTAATCAGCTACCCGCCTGCATTCCAGATCTTGAGCTGGTTGATGAAAAGCTTAAGAGCCTTACTCATTCTCTCCCCGGACGTCTCCCCGGATGTCACCCCGAACATCACCCCACAGATACTGCATCAGTGTAATGGCTGAAACCGGTGCGGTTTCAGTGCGCAAGACCCTTGGCCCCAGGGCCAGCGCATTGAAACCATTTTGCTCCGCACGCCCTATTTCATCAACCGTCAGCCCACCTTCAGGACCAATCAGAAGGGAAACCGATGCCGGCTGATCATAGCCTTCCAGCCTGCGCTCTGTGCGGTGATGCAACACAAACTTCAAATCCGAAGCCTGCTGCGTGATCCATTCATCCACAGAAACGGCTGGGTGTATCACTGGCACACGATTTCTGCCACATTGCTCACAGGCACTGATGGCTACCTGTTGCCAGTGTCGTAAACGTTTTTCCAGCCGTTCCTTGTTCAGTTTGACTTCACAGCGCTCACTGAACAGCGGTGTTATTTCCGTAACGCCCACCTCTGTCGCCTTCTGAATCGCATAATCCATGCGTTCTCCACGACTAAGACTCTGACCCAGATGAATCGACAACGGCGATTCATTTGTCTTTTCAATGGGATGCTCAAGCATCACCGTCACACTTTTTTTACTGACGGACTCAACTTTCCCCTGATAGGCAGAACCTTCGCCGTCGAACAATATCAGGGAGTCCTGAGGTTTCATTCGCAGAACTTTACCGACATGGTTTGCCGCGCTGTCGGTCAACTCAACCATTGCGCCAGCACTCATAGGCTGGGGAAAATAAATTCGGGGATTACGCATTTGTATGACAGTGGTTAATTCAGAAACAGCCTGAATTATAACTGAGCGGAAAAGTAATAGTGAGCATAATGAACAACGGATTACGCACAACGACTGTCAATTACCGTAGCCAGCCTTTGATCGCTTTTAACCGACTTTTTATCACAGGTCGCAGTTCTATCGCAGAATATAAATGACCATCATCACCGGAAACATTTCCCAGTTCGACACGAGACATGATCCGCTGCTCAAGGATTCTTTCTCTGGAATTTATACCATCCCCCACTTCAACGGCATATTTATGACCTGCTTGCAGGGCATTATGAATATTCGCCTTGCCATAATCGACTTCCATGCCAAATGGAAAACTAACGAAGTCGCCACTTTTGCCGTGTTGCATCATGATGTCCCGTGCCAGCGTAATCTCCCGTTCGGCATGTTCGGTCCCTGAAAAAGCATTTAAAGGATGATGCTGGTGTGTATGTGAATAGAAGCCTGCACCATACTGACTCATTTCATCGACTTGTTGCCAGGTAAGGTACATTTGCTGCTCTTGCGCAATGGCAGTTGCATCTAAATTGAAATGTCTGAAAAGAGTGGCCAGAAGTTTATTTTCATATAGGTACTCACAATGCTGGCGACACCATATTTCAATACCCCTGGCATTTGAAGGTGCTTTTTCTATGTTGTTTTCAATATATTTGTTAAATGCTTTGGATGTTTCAATTGCCCCAAAATTGCTTAGCAAATAATTCAGTTCGTGTAGCCATAAAAGCTGATTGTTATCGACTACGGCTGTATTGAGAAATACATCAAATAAAACCCCTTTTTGTTTGAGTATGGGGAATGCTTTTGTGTAAACCGATTTCAGCCCATCATCAAAAGATATTGTACAGACAGGCTTGTCCTGAGGTAGCTCATTATTTTCAATAAGCTTTATCGCTTCCTGCAAGGATAAGACCGTGTAATGACGAGTTAAATAATCCAACTGACGTGTAAATGCCTGCTCTGAAATCTCATCATTTAAATAGGTCATACAGGGCGCTGATTTCATACCAATGCCATGATAAAAGACGGTTCGTATATCATTATCTTTTCGTACATGAGAATTAAAATCCGATTTACATAGTATTGTGCCAAATAAATCAGTAGCAAAAATGATAGATCGATTTAACACTGCACTATTCCTCACTGATATTGAAGTCATTAAAAGGAAGTGGTTTATGTTCTATTCCCCGGAGGGTCTTTTGCAGCCCGCCACGGAAAATATAAGCAAGCAATTTTATATCATGCAATATCGTTCGGTGTTTAAACTGATACTCTTTACCGATACTCATATCTTGCCTGATGGTCTTGACTGCTTCACCCTGAAGTAATTTTTTTGCCACCGCAGCGTATAACCCGGCCCCAACTTTTACTGACTTTGCGAACGCCGTGTGATGATCATCCTGCGCAGTGATTTTTACGCTGGCTCGACCGTAGATATCGCCACCATCTACTTCCAGAGAGCATTGATGGACTGTCGCTCCTACCATGTGGGGTTCTCTGTTATATAAAGGCCAGAATGCACATGAGCAGCCGCGATAATAGGGTGAAATCCCAGTATGTAAATTCAGTATTGATGACTTTGCTAAACTGATGACCTGTTGTTTAATAATGCCGGTACCATAAACAAAAATATAATCGGGAGCGAGTTCTTTAATAAAAGCAATACTTTCTGCACTATTTGCCGAATACGGAGTACAAACCGGCAAGTCGGTTGGAATATAATCTTCCTTATTTATTGAACCAAGATAACTCTTTAGAATTGATAACTGCTTATGATCTATCCGCATCAGTGAGCGTAATGACTTGGTGATGATTCTTTCACAAAACACCAATGGATTATAACGTTTCATTCCATGTTTCAATGACGCAAGAACACTTCGTTTCTTTTTGTGTTGTTCAACAACAATGCCACATACCTGATCGCCCAGTGCAGCCATTAATTGCTGAGTGACATATTGCTGTTCAATCCCTTCAGCAGTAATAATTAACGCTTTCATAAGGTCACTTGATTCTCATATTTATAGGGACGTACCTTAAGCCTAAACAGAAAAGAGGCAATGAAACAGTGCTAATAAAAATATAGTCACTAAAAAAGCATAATCAAAGCTCCAGCCTTCTCCCATATAAAATGAGCCTGAGCTCCCTCAGCAGGTTAGAGAACTGCCCGGGAAGGCACCAGTGCCAGAATCTCGCTTGGATAAAAAAACAGTACTGTCAATGAGTTAAAGAGGTTTTAATAGTGCTCACCTATGAAAAATTTGAGCCTAAAAAATCTTCTGCGTAAAATCGGGTGGGGTTTCCATTATTATCGGTCAATTGATAAAACAGTATACGACCAATAAATAACCTCTTAACCCACTCAGTAGCTTTCTCAGGGTCGGGAGAAAATATTGAAAGTATTTCTTTACCCTGATCTGCCCACTGAGAGGATTTCATTAAGATCATGATTTTGTAAAGACCCACTTCGCAGGCAACATTAAACCACGGATCACATACGAAAAATGCCCTGTCACCAACTTCGCTGAAGTCGGCAAACGTCAGGCTCTCAAAGTTAAAAGATTCCCGTGCCAGCACTAAAAAAGTGTGCACTCCGTCCTCATGAACTGCTATCCAGATATTTGGAATTTTTTTCATAAGGCCATATCTAGCTGCAATCAATGAATATTGAGAGCAGTTACCAAACCTGTTTTGCGGTTCACATGCTTCTAAAGTTCTGTATATATCTCCCGGGGCTTTTATGGTTGCCAGTGCGCTACTTGCTTTTTTGGAGTTGAAGTTGCGTTGAAATTTTCGATTGAAGGGAGTGGCTCCATAGCCATAGGAATAGCGCTTGTTTGAAGACTTCACGGAACCCTTATAGAAACTACGGCTTAATTCCAGAAGTTCTTGAGCGGAAGACAGAGACATAAGAAATCCGCAAACTTTGAATACACAGACAGAATATAGCCGCAGAAACTGCTACCGTCGAGCGCCCTCAAATTAGCTATTTGTAAGCACTCACAAACACCGAATCCCATACAACCAGTGCACGGAATCCGATTTAGCCCTCTTAAAGCTCAAGGTTCCGGCAAATCCTCTGTACGGCAGGAGCCTGGTTCAGGGTATAAAAGTGCAATCCCGGTACACCATCAGCGATCAATCGTTCGCACAGCTTAGTAACCACTTCCTCGCCAAACTGCCTGATGCTCTGCACATCGTCACCATAAGCCTCAAGCTGTTTGCGAATCCAGCGTGGAATTTCAGCGCCACAGGCATCCGAGAACCGGGCCAGCCTGGTGTAATTGGTAATCGGCATAATACCGGGAACAATAGGGATTTCGATCCCCAGAGCAGTGGCACGATCGCGGAAATAAAAATAGGCTTCTGCATTAAAGAAATACTGGGTAATCGCCGAATTGGCTCCGGCGTTGACTTTGCGTTTAAAGTTCAGCAAATCCTGCTCAAAGTTCTGCGCCTGGGGGTGTGATTCAGGATAAGCGGCTACTTCAAGAGTAAAGTGGTCACCGGTCTCTTCACGAATAAAACTGACCAGTTCGTTGGCATAGTGAAGCTCACCATGAAACCCTCCCATACCGGAAGGCCGGTCACCACGAAGGGCAACGAGTCGGTTAATACCCAGTTGCTGGTACTGTTTGAGCAATGCTCTCAGTTCCTGTCGGGTGTCACCAACACAAGAGAGGTGAGGCACTGTGCTGACACCTGTCACCTGACTTAACCCTGTCACCGTCTCAAGGGTACGATCCCGGGTTGAGCCACCAGCCCCGTATGTCACCGAAAAGAATTCCGGCTTGTTCTCTGCCAGCTGACTGGCAGTGATTTCGAGTTTTTTCGCCCCCTCTGGGGTCTTGGCGGGAAAAAACTCAAAACTGATGGGCGGCGTGTTTGTTGTCATTGTCATCTTCTTTACGGCTGTATGCTTTTGTTATTGACCGTGGGCCGCAACTTGCAGTCAGCAGCCATCACGCTTGTATAACCCACCATCCGTGGCAGGTGTGATGACTCAGTATTTGTAGTCATCACCTTTAAACGGACCTTCAACCGGCACGTTAATGTAATCCGCCTGTTCTTGTGTCAGTTGCGTAACAACACCGCCAAAACCTTCAACCATGTAACTCGCCACTTCTTCATCCAGCTTCTTGGGCAGCAGGGTGACGTAAAGGTTTGCTACCTTGTCTTCAGCAGACAGGCTGGCAAAACCCGCTGCATAGAGGTGAATCTGAGCCAGCACCTGGTTGGCAAAGGAACCGTCCATAATGCGCGACGGATGTCCGGTAGCATTACCAAGATTCACGAGTCGTCCTTCTGACAGCAGAATCAAATGATCGTTGTCACCTTTATTGCGCCATATTTTATGCACCTGAGGTTTAACCTCCTCCCACTCCCAGTGTTCACGCATAAAGGTGGTATCAATTTCGGTATCAAAGTGGCCAATATTGCAGACTACACAACTGCTCTTCAGGGTTTTCAGCATATTGCGGTCGCACACGTGTACGTTGCCGGTGGTGGTGACCAGCAGATCCGTTGTCGCCAGAAGTTCTTTGTTAATGCTGTTTTCAGTGCCGTCGTTTTCGCCATTGATGTACGGCGACACCACCTCGAAACCGTCCATACACGCCTGCATGGCACAGATTGGATCAACCTCACTGACTTTCACAATCATGCCTTCCTGACGCAGGGAAGCGGCAGACCCTTTGCCCACATCGCCGTAACCAATGACCAGGGCTTTCTTACCGGCCAGCAGATGGTCAGTACCACGCTTGATGGCATCGTTAAGGGAGTGGCGACAGCCGTATTTGTTATCGTTCTTACTCTTGGTAACTGCGTCGTTTACATTGATGGCGGGCACTTTCAGGGTGCCTTTTTCCAGCATTTCCAGCAGACGGTGAACACCGGTGGTGGTTTCCTCAGAAATACCGTGAATGTTATCCAGCAATTCAGGGAATTTGTCGTGCATCAACAGGGTCAGGTCACCACCGTCGTCCAGAATCATATTGGAGTCCCAGGGTGTCCCATCCTGATTAAGAATGGTTTGTTCAATACACCACCAGAACTCTTCTTCAGTTTCGCCTTTCCAGGCAAAGACAGGAACACCAGCGGCAGCAACCGCAGCAGCGGCATGGTCTTGTGTTGAGAAAATATTGCAGGATGACCAGCGAACCTCTGCGCCCAGTTCCACCAGTGTTTCAATCAATACGGCGGTCTGAATGGTCATGTGAATACAGCCCATGATGCGGGCACCTTTCAGAGGCTGCTGATCACGATACTTATTGCGGATCGCCATCAGTGCAGGCATTTCACCTTCAGCGATTTGAATTTCACGTCGTCCCCAGTCTGCCAGGCTGATATCAGCCACACGATAGTCAGTAGAAGCTGTCTGTGTTTCAAGAATGGCGCTCATAGGTAGAACCTGTCTGCGTATTTTCCGAAGTGTGTTAAGGAGTCTAGCAGTGCAAAAAACCTATATCAATTAATTTTGATATAGGTTATCAGGTTCAGCTGAATGCAGCCGTTCGTCAATCGTGGGTAAACTGGTTATTTTTGAGCCGATAGTGGTAATGAATCTGCTTCATCAACCGTTCCAGTTGTTTGACCGGAACATCCAGATCATCAGACAGCTGCTGGAGGTTTTTACAGTCATGACGCAACCGTTCGTTGGCGATCCCAAGCAGGATATGAGGTTCAAGGCGTTCAGGGTGATTCAGTTCCATAAACAATACCTCTCTTTTTAGAAGGATGAGCCATCAGGCTCTTTCATTTTAGCGGTTTGCGTGACTTTAGAATACAGTAACCCGGCTTTGTACCGGTCAGTGGCAAAAACACTGACAACCGTGTTAATCGCACTTGCACCTGTCTGAATCGTTGTTGCCCAACTCAAAAAAAAGGCTGCCAGATGACAGCCTTCAAAGCGGGATCAGAACAAGGTCTGTGTTTACAGGCCTGCGGCAGCGCGCAGGGCATCAGCCTTGTCGGTTTGCTCCCAGGTGAACTCTTCGTCTTCACGACCAAAGTGACCATAGGCAGCGGTTTTCTGATAGATCGGACGCTTCAGGTCCAGCATGCTGATCAGACCTTTAGGGCGCAGATCAAAGTGTGCACGCACCAGCTCAACAATTTTCTCGTCGGCAATCTTGCCAGTGTCAAAGGTGTTGATGGAGATTGAAGTCGGCTCTGCCACTCCAATCGCGTAAGACACCTGAATCTCACACTTATCTGCCAGACCCGCAGCTACAATGTTTTTGGCTACATAACGACCTGCGTAAGCAGCGGAACGGTCAACCTTGGAGGGGTCTTTACCGGAGAACGCACCACCACCGTGACGAGCCATACCGCCATAGGTGTCAACAATGATCTTACGACCCGTCAGGCCGCAGTCGCCAACCGGGCCACCGATAACAAAGATACCCGTTGGGTTGATGTGGTACTGAGTCTCTTCGTGCAGCCACTCCGCCGGAAACACTGGCTTGATAACATGTTCCAGAATGTCTTTCTGCAATTGTTCCTGAGAGATTTCAGGGTCGTGCTGGGTAGACAGGACAACAGCATCAACACTCTGAACCTTGCCCTGTGCGTCGTAACGCATAGTAACCTGACTCTTGGCATCCGGACGCAACCATGGCAGTGTGCCATTTTTGCGCAGTTCAGCCTGACGCTTTACCAACATATGGGAGTAATAAATAGGCGCAGGCATCAGAACCGGCGTTTCGTTGGTGGCATAACCGAACATCAGGCCCTGGTCGCCAGCACCCATTTCGTGTTCTTCGGTTTCGTCTACACCAACAGCAATGTCCGGGGACTGCTTACCGATGGCGTTCAGGACAGCAACGCATTCACCGTCAAAGCCCAGGTCGCCATGATTATAACCGATCCCTGTCACGACCTTACGCACCAGCTCTTCAATATCAACGTAAGTCTCGGTACGAACCTCACCCGCCACGATCACCATGCCGGTTTTAACCATGGTTTCAACCGCAACACGGGCATCCGGGTCGTCTTTCAGGATCGCATCCAGAATCGCATCAGAAATCTGATCCGCTACTTTATCCGGATGACCTTCCGATACAGACTCGGAGGTAAACAGAGAATAATCTGCCATTGTCTTCTTGTGCCTCATTAAACAACCATGATGCCGTTTATCCTTTACCGGGATAAAACCGCACCACAGAAAATTAGTACGTTGAAGCTGGCTGCGAATAAAATCATTAAAACTATTCCCAGCCAGCCTCTTAATCATTAGATAATCGTCGTTTACCGACCATCAGCTATCGATCATTCGCTAGCGATAAAATCGGCGAACCTGAATCTGAAACCCGTTACGTAACCCCAGATACTGCGATTCTCCGGAGTTCAGACCTGCATCCTGAGCCCAGTTATCGAGGTCATCGCTACTGAACCCCAGCCAAATATCACCGCAGGATTCCCGTACCCAGTCCTGATCGTGCTGACTCAGGTCACTGATCAGAAAACTGCCACCGGGCTTCAGCAGGCTGGCTACCTGTTTGAAAATTCCTGAAGGACTGGGTATGTGGTGCAACACCATGTTGGCGACAATACAGTCGAACTGCTCTTCAAGATGTTGCAGTGTTTTCAGCTCACCATGGATAAACTCTATGTTTTTCAGAGCGTATTTTTCAGCGAAATGCTGGCTACTGGCGAGCATCTCTCCAGAATTATCAACAGCATAGACCTGATTAAAGCGTTGGCTGAGGGTTTGCAGAAATTCCCCTTCTCCCGGACCCAGCTCCAGAGCCAGAGCCCGCTCAGGCATTTCTGTGCTTTTGAGTACATCGGCAACACACCGGGCATAAAGCTCGTGGTCAGCAATCAGCTCCTGATGCTGTCGAAACTCCTCCACGTGCCGGGCAAAAAACGCCATGGACTGTTCTGCACGCTGCTCCCTGATGGCTTCAAGCCGGAGTTCCAGCTCAGCAGGCAGAACTAACCCGTCAACCGCCCTGAACAGGGAGCGAACCGCATCACCAAAAGCTTCGACAGAGGGTGGCAGTGACCTGCGGTAAAAAACGGTATTACCTTCCTTGCGTGTTGACACCAGTCCGGCCTGGGAAAGTACTTTGAGGTGATGACTCATGGCTGGCTGACGCATGCCAAACACATGGCTTAACTCCAGCACCCCGAAAGAGTCAGTGCTGAGCACCCTGAGGACCTGCAGTCTGAGAGCGTCACCAATGGCTTTGCCGAAAATGGCAAGCTGATCGACCATTTCAGTATCTGACAAGCTATGCTCCTCATGCCATGAAAAAAGACCTGCGGTTATTGCAGCTTTTTAGTTTCGCATCCATTACTTCATTGCGAATTTTAGCAAGCACTATGATGTATATCAAAATTTTTTGATATAGCTCTGATTGTATCAAAACGTATGCCACTCAACGCAAGAGGTACATCCATGCTTCCGGGATGCCTGCAAAAACACTCTCTTTTCCTCAACCACGCCTTTATGATGTTTTTGTGCATCATCAACTTCGACATACTGCGCAATCTGAAAGAATCTCTGCTGGTCACTCGAATGGGTGCAGAGATTATTCCATTTATCAAGTTGTGGGTCGTTACCCCATCAGCCTTTCTCTTTGTCTTCTGTTACAGTTTTTTGGCGAACCGCCTTTCCAAACAACACCTGTTTGTTTTTACCATTGTGCCATTTCTGGTCTGGATGCCCGTCTTTTCGCTGTATCTCTACCCCAACCTGGCTGAACTCGCCCCCAGCTCTATTTGTCAGATGATGTCCGACTATCTGCCAGACAACCTGACCCTGATCAGCGGGCTACTGGAAAACTGGCCTTTAACCATTCTGTTTGCCTGTGCCGAACTCTGGGGTACCGGGGTTCTCTGCACACTGTTCTGGTCTACGGTAAACGACACAAGTACGGTTAAATCAGCGTCAAGGGAGTACCCATTGCTGACACTCGTTGGAAACAGCGCCTCATTGCTCTCTGGTCCAATGATCCTGTTACTGGTTCGCGAGCTGACCGGACACAATGACAATGGCTGGCAGGTAAGTCTGATCTATCTCTCAATGATTTTTGTGGTCTGCGGGCTGATTATTATCTGGCTTTACTATCACAGCATGACGCTGGCCCCTTCCCTTTCTGCCCCACAGAAAAATCATGGCGATACCGCTACCCGGTTGCCTTTAAAAAGCAGCTTTCTTTTCCTGGCAAAGTGTCCTTACCTGAGAAGTATCGCCCTGATCATGCTGGGTTACTGTATCGCCATTAACATGGCGGAAGTCGCATGGAAGAGCCAGCTCGTGCGTGTGTACTCCACCGAATCCGAGTACTCCATGCTGATGGGACAGTTAACATTTTATACCGGCCTGGGATGCTTACTGATGGCAGTAGTAACGATGCGACTGATGCGCTTCGGCTGGCGAATTGCTGCTCTGGGGACTCCGCTGCTGATGGTGTGTACCGGCATTCCTTTCTTTCTTGCCGTCGCACTATCGAACAGCAGCTGGCTGCCTGAAGCGCTTTCAGCTCCAATGCTGCTGGCAGGTATCAGCATTGGAACACTGTGTAATGTTGCCAGTAAATCGGCAAAATACACTCTGTTTGATGTCACCAAGGAAATGGCTTTTGTCCCCCTGAATAATGAACAAAAGCTGAAAGGCAAGGCATCCATCGAGCTGATCGTCAGCCGTGCGGGAAAATCGTCCAGCGCTCTTGTACAGCAGTTTCTGATCGTTACCCTGGGCTCACTGACCGCCTCAATGCACTGGCTGGCCAGTATATTCATGATCATTACCATTGTCTGGATGGTATCTGTGGGTGCTTTATCGAAACAGTACCGTCGCTATGGCTTTATAGAAAAGGGCTTCAGAGAAAAAGAGGAGGGCTGAAATGAAAGAACCTGCCTGTCTGCACAGGCTCTTGCGGAAATACACACGATGAAGCTGAGAATTTTAACTGGTATAATGCTCATTTTTCCCCTGAAATTGTGCCTGATAGGATAATTCCAGAGGAACATTGAAAGAAATACTCATTGTGCATTCGATAGAGTGCTATACAATGATTGGGTTAAAAGTGTGTTTAGTTCTTTATGTTTAATTCAGATGTACTGTGTGTCGTAGCGCATCCTGCTTTTCATAAACAATAACAAAACTTCTAGCTCAACCGCCTTGTAATGAGGCAAAAACAAATTTATCAACTGTCAGGATATAAATATGTCTACTTCCACAGGTACTGTTAAGTGGTTTAACGAAGAGAAAGGTTTTGGTTTCATCGCTCAGGAAAATGGCGGACCAGACGTTTTCGCTCACTTTCGTCAGATCAAAGGCGACGGTTTCAGAACCCTGAAAGAAGGTCAGCGCGTTGAGTTCACCGTAACTCAAGGCCAGAAAGGTCCTCAGGCTGAAGACATCGTTGTTCTGTAACTTCGATTCAGTCTCCCAAAGGCAGCTTCCTTAAGCTGCCTTTGTTTTATCTCCCCCCCCTGAAAAGCACTCCCCGGCAGCTATCCCTCAACAACTCATCAGCAACAGCTCTTCTGAAAAAAACCTTCTGAAAGAAAATAGTCACCCCGTTTCCTGAAAACCCTCTATAACTACTACCTTCTATAACGATTGCTTTGCACCTTCAGGCTGGCTAACCCATGCGACTGAAACACTGCCATTCAGTTTATGACTTTCGCCAACTGGCTAAAAGACGTCTGCCGTCTCCCATCTTTCATTACATTGATGGTGCCGCTGATGATGAAAAGACCTGCCAACAAAACACCCTGGCTTTCGACCGCTGCGATCTTGTACCCAACGTACTCAGGGGAACCGATGAAGTTGATTTATCAACAACCGTTGTCGGGCAACAACTGGATATGCCGCTTTTTCTCTCTCCCACAGCCCTGCAACGACTGTTTCATTACGAAGGTGAACTGGCTGTAGGCAGGGCTGCCGAACAGTTTGGAACCATGTTTGGATTATCATCTCTTGGTACCGTTAGCATTGAAGAAATCAGCACGCTGATTAAAACGCCAAAACTGTTCCAGCTTTACGTCCATAAAGACAAAGGGCTGACCAGAGACATGATAGATCGCTGCAAAGCCGCTCACTTCGATGTCATGGCACTGACGGTTGATACCACGGTTGGCGGCAACCGGGAAAGAGACCTGGTGACAGGTTTTACCGTACCCCCTAAACCTACCCTGCAAAGCCTGATCAGCTTTGCCCTGCATCCCGCCTGGGCTTTCAACTATTATTTCCGGCAGAAATTCGAACTCCCTCAGTTACAGGCTTATGTGAATGAAGGCTCCAGTATTCCGCTATCAGTGGCCAATTATTTTAATACCATGCTGGATCAGTCCATGAACTGGCAGGATGCCGAAGCACTGGCTAAATACTGGGGAAAACCGTTTATCATCAAAGGCATTATGTCGGTGCATGATGCCCGAAAAGCCATTGATATCGGTGCAGCAGGCATTATGGTTTCCAACCATGGCGGCCGTCAGCTGGACGGATCACGCTCGCCTTTTGATCAGCTGGCTGAAATTGTCGATGCCACAGGTGACAAGATCGACGTCATCTGTGACGGTGGCATTCGCAGAGGCACACATGTATTAAAGGCACTCTCCCTTGGGGCTAAAGCCTGTTCCGGGGGGCGACTATACCTTTATGCGCTGGCAGCAGCCGGGCAGGCCGGTGTAGAGAAGGCGCTTTCATGCCTGCACGCCGAACTGGTCAGGGATATGAAGCTGATGGGCTGCAGAAACATTCAGGAGCTTGGCAGAAATAACCTGAGATTCCGATGAATCGTCTACTTTAGGGTCGTAGCAATCAGGTATAAATAACCGCAGTGACAAGGCCGGCAATCCTCCCGTGTATTTCACCAGTACTGGTCTTTTCTAGAAGCCTGTCGGACATTCCCAAAAATCACCCTTTGATCATTTTTGGTGCTTTCTGCAATACCGTTTTGCCCTGATAGCGATTAGAATACGCTCCCACATTTTAATGACTTGATCATCAGGAGCCCTGATTTCTATGTCTCCACGTCGTGAGCTAGCCAATGCCATCCGTGCCCTGAGCATGGATGCCGTCCAAAAAGCCAAATCCGGACACCCTGGCGCCCCAATGGGTATGGCCGATATCGCCGAAGTGCTGTGGCGCGACTACATGAACCACAACCCGGTTAACCCGGAGTGGGCCGACCGTGACCGTTTTGTCCTGTCTAATGGACACGGCTCCATGCTTCTGTACTCCCTGCTGCACCTTTCTGGTTACGATGTATCCATCGAAGACCTGAAAAACTTCCGCCAGCTGCATTCTAAAACCGCCGGTCACCCGGAATACGGTTATGCACCTGGTATCGAAACCACTACTGGCCCGCTGGGTCAGGGTATTGCCAACGCCGTTGGTTTTGCTGCTGCTGAAAAAGCACTGGCAGGTCAGTTCAACCGTGAAGGCCATGACATCGTAGACCACTACACCTACGTATTCATGGGCGACGGCTGCATGATGGAAGGCATCTCCCACGAGTCCTGCTCCCTGGCTGGTACTCTGGGTCTGGGTAAGCTGATTGCCTTCTACGATGACAACGGCATTTCCATCGACGGTGAAGTAGAAGGCTGGTTCACCGACGACACCGTTAAACGTTTTGAATCCTACAACTGGCACGTTGTTCCAAATGTTGACGGTCATGATCCGGAAGCCATCAAGGCTGCCATCGAAGCCGGTCGTGCGGAAACTGACAAGCCAACCCTGATCTGCTGCAAGACCGTTATCGGCTTCGGCTCTCCTAACAAGGAAGGCAAGGAAGAGTGCCACGGTGCGCCTCTGGGCGATGACGAGATCAAACTGACTCGCGAGCGTCTGGGCTGGAACCATGGTGCTTTCGAAGTGCCTGCCAACGTTTACGAAGGCTGGGATGCGAAGAAAGCCGGTGCTGCTAAAGAAGCAGACTGGAACGAGAAATTCGCAGCTTACGCTGCAGCTCATCCGGAGCTGGCTGCTGAATTCAAGCGTCGTATGAGTGGCGAACTGCCAGCAGACTTCTCTGAAAAAGCCGACGCTTACATTCGTGAGTGTCAGGAAAAAGCCGAGAAAGTCGCCAGCCGTAAAGCGTCCCAGAACACCCTGAATGCTTATGGTCCTCTACTGCCAGAACTGCTGGGCGGCTCTGCCGACCTGGCCGGCTCCAACCTGACTCTGTGGAGCGGTTGCAAAGGCGTTGAGAAAGACGACGCTGCCGGTAACTACCTGTACTACGGCGTGCGCGAATTTGGCATGAGCGCCATGATGAACGGTATCGCCCTGCACGGTGGGTTCGTACCTTACGGCGCCACCTTCCTGATCTTCATGGAGTACGCCCGTAACGCCGTTCGCATGGCTGCCCTGATGAAGCAGCGTTCCATCTTCGTTTATACCCACGACTCCATCGGTCTGGGCGAAGACGGTCCGACCCACCAGCCCATCGAACAACTGGCTAACCTGCGCTCCACACCCAACATGAACACCTGGCGTCCATGCGACACCGTTGAATCTGCCGTAGCGTGGAAGTACGCCATCGAGCGTAACGACGGCCCAAGCGCGTTGATCTTCTCCCGTCAGGGTCTGCCTTGCATGGCTCGTGATGAAGAGAAAATCGCTAACATCGCCCGTGGCGGTTACATTCTGAAAGACTGTGCAGGTACGCCAGAGCTGATCCTCATCGCCACTGGTTCTGAGATCGAACTGGCTATGAACGCCGAAGCCAGACTGACCGAACAGGGTCGCAAGGTTCGCGTTGTATCCATGCCTTCTACTGAAGTGTTCGACGCTCAGGATGCTGAATACAAGCAACAGGTTCTGCCTCTGGAAGTTCCGGCCCGTATCGCTATCGAAGCCGCTCACGCTGACTTCTGGTACAAGTACGTAGGTCTGGACGGTCGCATTATCGGCATGACTTCTTTCGGTGAGTCTGCGCCAGCCGGTGACCTGTTCCCGTTCTTTGGATTTACTGTCGATAACATTGTGGCGGCTGCTGAAGATATGCTGGACTAATTTCCAACACATCTTGTCGTATAAAAGGGCTTCTGAATTGAAGCCCTTTTTTCAAGACTAACAACCTGCCACAAAATGAATATGTTAAATAACAGTTAAAACCCGAAAACTACAGATAAAAACACCCACCAGACACTACCGGGCAAGCACTCCTGACAGCCTGCATAGTTATTGATCCGTATCAATAATGGACTCGAGTTTAGAGAATTATAAGTACTAACGTTTTGTATTTTTTGATGCCGAAATAGGTTAAGCAACCGCTTCATCTACCAGGAAAAAGCGGTTGCCATGCTCACTTCAGATCAGAAAGTAATCCTTCGAGAGCTTTCTTTATATACGACATTTCTTGCAAAAGCGCTATCACCACTTGCGGCACCAACGTTCTGTGAGTTACTTCTGGGTGGCATGCTTTCTGGCGAAGGCTTTGTTACACAGGCTCTCCTGACGATCCACTACGAGAATTTCTGGAACAGCTACCATCATTGGGTCTCTCAAGGTAAGTGGCGTTGGCGAAACCTGGCGCATCGTCTGATATTGCTGGTCAGTTCTAAAGTGCCTGACGGTCAGACCATTCCCCTGATTCTTGACGACCTGACACTCGAACGTTGCTCTGACAAAGCACCGGCATGCCGAATACATCACCAACACAGCAAGAAAAAGAACCGGTGTACTTATCTTCTTGGTCAATGCTGGGTCTTTCTGGCTATTCCTTTCCAGAGACCATCAGACAAGGTGCATACTGCGGTTCCAGTGATGGCATTTCCATCACCTAAATCAGGCAATATCAGTAAACTTAAAATTGCAAAGGCCATGCTGAAATCTGTACGGCAGACTCTTCAGGGGCGAGCTTTTCGGCTACTCACTGACTGCTGGTTTATGAATCACACCATGATGCAGCCCGCGCTTGAGCTTGGGTATGAGGTCATTGGTCATATACCCAAAAACCGGGCACTTTATGCGCTTCCAGTCGATGCACTTCCTCCCTCTCCTTTCAAAAGGAAAGGCCGCAAGCGTAAGTATGGTGTCAAAATGACACCTGAGGAAGTAGAGAAATTACCAGAGACCAAGATGACTCTCTGGCTTTACAGAAAGAACCGGACTGTCTCTTTTCGTTCCTGTATTTGCCGGGCTCGTTTTTTGAAAGGCCGTATTGTCCGAGTCGTCTGGAGTCGTTTTGAAAACGACAAGGGAGAAACAGAAACCAAACTATTTCTGTCCACAAATCCTGACCTGAAAGCCGATGAAGTGCTATTAGCCTACTCGCTCAGGTGGCCTATAGAGCCTATGTTCCAGCAACTTAAACACGAGTTTGGATGCAAGCATTTATGGCAGCAGAAACTCAGAACGCTGTTACGATGGATGCACATTAAAATGGCAGGGTATGCGCTGGTGCAATTGCTGACCATTTGTCAAAATCCTGCGGCCATTGCGTTGGCCAAAACTGCCTGGAGGAACCCCCATACAGTCACGGCCGGAATGCTTAGGCGCGCGCTGTTTTGGATTATTCCGCAGTTTCGAATTCGTGGCTGCTGGAACCGATATGAGCAAAAATTAGAGCTGAAATTGCCGGATAAAAACGAACGTTCGGATAGTTTTTTTGGAAAAACGACATAAATGAACTCAGAACCAATGATTTAAACGGTTCAGGCAGGTTTAAATTGTGTGCCTGACGGGGTTGGCTGCGCCGACGCTAAATATTTTACCGAACGTTCATGTTTTAAGAACTCTAAACCTGAGAGCATTTCTATTAATAATTTTTCTTGAAGTCTTCGGTATTGGGTTTTAGTAAGAGTGGTAAGTTCAGGATGCAGGTCACTGTCCGCCTTGACAGAATCACAGGTAGCATCATCTCGATCAGACAAGACTTTTAGTGCATCCACTGTTACAACAAATTCACCGTTAAGATGGTGCCTTAAACCATTCTGCCTGCAGACTCGCTCACTGATTTCAGGATGAATTGGAAATTGATCAAAGTACGATGAAACCTCATCCTCAAACTCAAGGTTAAAGTGATGCCTCTTCTCAGACGGAGATGCAGAGAAAATCATGCGTTCATTTTTGAAACTATACCACTCTGATGAGGTAGCATGTGAGCTGAAATTCCGGTTGGTGATGTATCCTCGATATCCATTCTTTTCAACGAAAGCTTGCCAAGCTTCGTAGCTAAGTTTGGGAGCAACTGACATCAGGCACATTCTCAATACAGTAGAAAACAGGGGACTAAAAAACAAAAAAGGAGTACTGTAGAGTACTCCTATGGAGGGTAGTTCAACTGGGTGAAGTTGACCAATATTTTCCTAGTTGACCAAATTTTTACCAGTTGACGGAAGTTTTACGGTCAACCAAAAAATTCACTACCGCATGGTAACAAACTCTTCCGCTGACGTTGGATGAATCGCAACGGTATTGTCAAAATCTGCCTTAGTTGCCCCCATTTTTAAGGCAACAGCAAAGCCTTGCAGCATTTCATCAGAACCGTGTCCGATACAGTGAATGCCCACAATTTTCTCTTCTCTGCCAGCCGTTACCAGCTTCATTTTGCTGGGCTGTCGATGACTGGTCAGGGCTGAGTACATCGCAGTGAAGCCACTGCCATACACTTTGATATTATCTTCACCGTAACGTTCAACGGCTTCTTTTTCAGTCAGGCCAACGGTTCCAATGGTAGGGTGGCTGAAGACAACGGTCGCTACATTGTCATAATTCAGGTGTTCTTCCGGCTTGTTATTAAACAGTCGCTCAGACAAGCGACGACCAGCCGCTACGGCAACAGGTGTCAGTTCTATCTTGCCAATGTTGTCACCCACCGCATAAATGCCCGGTACATTGGTATTCTGGAATTTATCCACAGCGATATAACCACGCTGATCGGTCTCAACACCTGCGGCTTCGAGATTAATGCTATGAGTGTGAGGTTTCCGTCCCACTGCCCAGATGACTGTGTCGACGTTCAGGCTGTTACCATCTTCCAGATGAACCGTCAGGCTACCGTCGTTTTCTTTGGTGATTTCTTTTGGTACGGAATGCGTATGCAGGGCCGGGCCTTCTGCTGCCATGATGTCCACCAGCGTATCAGACAACATGTCATCAAAACTGCGCAGAGGCTTATGTCTTCGAACCAGCAGATGCGTTTCACTGCCCAGTGCATGAAGTACGCCTGCCAGCTCCACTGCGATATATCCAGCCCCCAAAACTGCAACCCGTTCAGGGCGGTCGTTCAAATCAAAGAAGCCATCAGAGTCAATGCCGTATTCAGCTCCGGGAACCTGTGGAATGGCTGGCTCACCACCGGTGGCAATCGTGATGTGGTTAGCGGTGTACTGTACACCATTGACTTCAACGGTTTTTGCATCAACAAAACGACCATAGCCGTTAATAACCGTAACGTTGTTGTTGCCCAGTACCCGATCATAAGACTGATGAATGCGACCAATATACGCTTCGCGACTTTCAACCAGTTTTTTCCAGCTGAAGTTTTTAAGTACAGAATCATGGTCAAGATCAAAGCCATAATCCGGGCCATACTTCACCGCATCGGATATCTGACCGGCAAACCACATGGCTTTTTTAGGAACACATCCAACATTCACGCAAGTACCGCCGAGGTATTTAGCTTCAATCAGACCTACTTTGGCACCGTGCATGGCGGCACGGTTTGCCGTACCGATGCCGCCGCTGCCACCACCAATTACCAGATAGTCAAAGTGTGTATCTGTTGTCATCAATATGGCTCCCAAGCCCTGGAATACGTCGTTTTGATTATATTGGGTTGAAATCTGCTGTTTTAAAGCTTTGCGCTGCACATTGTGAGTGTAGTGGGGACTGCGATCAAGAACCGTTCTCCAATAAACGTCAGCGTTACGTGCAAACAGAAAGGTTACATATTCCGTTAAGCAGGTAACGCAATGAAGTCGCTTCCAGCCTGGAGCTATGGATTGAAATAAAGAATAAGCTTATAAAAATCAGTTGGTTAGTGAGTCATAAAAAAGTTGGCATACAGCTTGTATATACACGACTGAAAGCAAACATTGCCGCAATAAAAATAATAATAAGGCAGTGAGTCAGCCGATAATAAAAATAATAAAGGCTGGTGTTAAGTGGATTGGTTTGCAGGGTTGTTCGCAACGGTCTGAAAACCAATCCACTTACTTTCTTTTTTATTTCACCTGATTCCAGCCTCCTGAAAGTCCGACCCAGTCAGATGCCTTAATCAGCAGTAAGACATACGAATACGTCTATATTCCGGGCTCCAGCGCTTTTCACGAATACGCTGTTCAATTTCCGTAAGCTCGGTTTCCGGAGCCAGCTCTTCCTTCTGAGCCTGCAAAGCCACTGCCAGCGCAATGTCGTTTGTCACTCGCTGAATGTTGTCCAGAGTAGGCAACAGAGGCGCTTCACGGTTAATCAGTGCCGGGGAGGACAGAGCCAGAGTCTGAACCGCAGCGTCCAGCATGCCATCAGAAATACGACGTGCGCCGCTAGCCAGTGCGCCCAGACCCAGACCCGGGAAAATATAAATATTGTTGCACTGGGCGACCGGGTAGCTACGACCTTCAAAGCTCACCGGATCAAACGGACTGCCAGTAGCAACAAGAGCCTTGCCTTTACTCCACTTGATAATATCTTCAGGAGCGGCTTCAACCTGACTGATCGGGTTAGACAGCGGGAAGATAATGGGCTGTTCGTGGTTCAGAGACATCTGCTCGATGATCTCCTGAGTGAACAGACCCGGCTGCCCGGAAACCCCAATGATGGCGTCAGGTCTGGCATGCTTCACAACATCAGCCAGTGACACAGAGCCATCAGTCATCCATGGCTGAATATCATCGTGCTTTTGCGCCAGTTTCTGCTGGAATGCGCGCAGGTCAGACATTTCATCGTGTACCAGACCAAAACGGTCCACCATGTAGATACGCTTGCGGGCTTCTTCTTCAGACAAACCTTTCGCCATCATCAGACGGACAATCTGTTCTGCAATACCGCAGCCTGCAGAACCAGCACCAAGGAATGCAACGTTCATATCCTCAATGGATTTATCAGCAGCCTTGGCAGCCGCCAGCAGCGTTGCAGCAGCAACGCCTGCAGTACCCTGAATATCATCGTTAAAGCTGCACAGCTCGTCGCGGTAAGTTTCCAGAAGCGGAGTAGCATGGTTAATGGCAAAATCTTCAAACTGCAGAAGGGCATTTGGCCAGCGACGCTTCAGAGCCTTAATAAAGCTCTCTACAAACTCGTAGTATTGCTCATCGTCAATTCGTGTGTGTCTCCAGCCCAGGTAGTTCGGGTCTTCCAACAGCTTCTGGTTGTTGGTACCGCAATCAAGCATGATCGGCAGCGTCTGATTTGGCGTAATGCCACCAACAGCGCTGTAAAGCGACAGCTTACCGATACAGATGCCCATACCACCAACACCCTGGTCTCCCAGGCCAAGAATACGTTCACCGTCGGTTACAACAATCACTTCAATATTGCGTTTGAAGTTTGCCAGCATAGCATCCATGCGGGCACGTTCCGGATAGGAGATGTAAAGGCCACGGGGACGACGGTAAAGGTCGCTGAAACGCTGACAGGCCTGCCCGACTACCGGCGTATAAATAATGGGCAGCATTTCTTCCAGATGACGCTTCACCAGGGCAAAAAACAAGGTTTCGTTCGTATCCTGCAGGGAGCGCAGATAAATATGTTTCAGAATCGGAGTGGGCTTAACCGAAAACGACTTGTAGGCTCGACGACACTGCTCTTCCAGTGTTTCAACACGAGGTGGCAGAAGACCATGAAGGTCCAGCTCGCTCCGCTCTTCCAAAGTGAAGGCTGTGCCTTTATTCAGCAGTGGGTTCTCTAACAACATCCGTCCGGACAAACCTGTATGGATATTGTGGGATTCAGCTCGGCTCATTGCGAAATTGCTCACTCATGTTTAAAAAAGAGGTCGTATGTGAATACTAGAGGTAGCAGTGATCATAAAACAGACAGGACATACCGCAACGCCATGCGTGAATGCACCGCACCTTCTTGAGCAAAACAGGAAACAAGCTGTTTTTTAAATATCTGTGCTGATTACGATGATTCTGATTGTTAAACGACACCCAATCTAGTAGACGACTAAAGACTTTTAGTGTTTCAGTGACGTAACACATAGGATCTGACGTTACACTTTTTGTATCGATACGTAACACATTGCCTGGCTGAATTTTGCTCAGTATAGATCAAATACACTAAGGGAAACTACGTACCTCTTTTGTTTTGGTAGAACCTCGAAAACTGGCACGTTGGTTGTATAAGTACAGGTGACAAGAATAATAACAGTCCCAATAATAACAATAATTCCCTTCCTGCAGTCGAGCAGCGAAATAACAAGAATAATAAAGCTGCCTTCTTTTTTTAGAACTTTTCTCGTTTCCAATACGCTATATTCTTTTTAATGCTAACCAGTCGTCAGTCTCATGACTCTGAGTATCTGCCGCATAAGACTGATAAAAACACGTTCAGACAGCCTCTAAAACAAATTTAAAAAAAGCTAGCTTCAATGGTTTTTCGTTTCAGGTGAACACTGACTTTTTCTATTTGATTGAAGAGGTTAGACTCCATAGCGAGCACTGAAATCAGTAACACCCAGAAAAAGTAATCTATGACAGACTCCCAGCAGACATGTTGTGCAGATATCCCCAGCTTATCTGATGAGCGTTTGGCCCGACTCGCTTCACTGTTTCGCCTGCTGGGTGATGAGGGACGGTTACGACTCGTCATGGCCTGCCTTGATGGCCCACAGCCGGTATGTTGCCTGTCTGAAATCGCAGGCATGTCTCAACCTCTTACCAGTCACCATCTGCGAGGACTGAGGGAAGCACGCATCCTGAAATCATCTCGAAAGGGAAAGCAGATGTTGTATGAACTGGACGATTACCACATTCGCCATGTCGTTCTGGATCTGGCAAATCACGTAATGGAAGACGAATAACCAACAGGAACCAGCCTTTGGTCAATGTCGCTTTGGGCAGTCTCGCATCAGGCAGACAGACCTGCTTAATGCCAGATTCAAACAAAGCGACTTTGTTGCAACTTTCATCAACAACTCAAACGTCAACGACTGAACAGTGACCCACGCAGGTATGGACAGCCAGACATTGATTGAATAGCCACTACAGGTCGATTATTGATCAATCTGCAAATTACCATCATCCAGCAAGTTACTGATGATTTCAGAGTCCGTACTGCCCATGGAGGATAAATCGACACCTTTCAGTGTCACCTTTTGAGTCACATCACCATTAGCTTCACTGCTGATTTCTACGGTTGTGTCACCATCGGCAAAATTAAAGTGCAGGTACTCATCCAGCTGATGGTTTTCTTCATCCACCAGTACATCACTGAGATCAAGCACGTCACCACCCTGCCCGGCGTGGAAATCCGTAATCGTGTCTTCTGCCGGGCTGGCTGCCGTACCCACATCATCCGCATGCCAGATAAAGCTGTCCGAACCGTCGCCTCCGGTCAGGATGTCATCCCCTCCACCACCAGTCAGGATGTCATCTCCTGTGCCACCGATCAGCGTATCACCACCATCTCCGGCTTCAACAATATCTGCGCCACCAGTGCCGTGAATGACTTCCGACTGATCGGTTCCGGTGAAGTTATCAGATAATGAACCTTTCACATTCAAGGAGAATGTCTGTGCCTGGCTGCTCAGGTTGCCATCGCTGACGATAAAGTTAAAGCTGCTGCTGACATCGGTATCGGTTGTCGGTGATACGTAGGACAGATTTTCTATATCTGCCACAGTAATGACCTGGTCAGCGGTAACAGCTGCACCACTCAACATTAACGAACCGGATGCAGGCAGTGCCGTAATGGTAACCGATTGCAGCGTCTCGCCAGCGTCATCATCACTGAAATTAAAGTCACTTGCCTTGAAGGTGTAACTGTCATTCTCACTGAGAAGCAAGGTGTTATCGCTGGCTTCGGGCGCATCGTTGGTATCGGTCACATAAACGGTGTAGTCCCGGGTAGAGCTGGCACGGCCATCACTGGCCTCAACCGTCACGGTATGGCTGGTTGCAGCCTCGTGATCAAGCAGCGCGCCATTCGCTACGGTGATTTCACCTGTTGTAGCGTTTATGGCAAAGCGTCCACCGGCGTCGTCTGTCAGCGAATAAGTAATGCTGTCATTCTGTACATCCTGAGCCGATACTGTGCCAACCACGCTGGCATCAGCACTGTTTTCCTCAATATGCAGGGCATCGTTCAGCTGGTTATCAACATCACTGACCATAAAGACTGCTTTGACTTCCTCAGCACTGAGGGCTTTGTCAAACACAGCAAACTCATCAATGGCACCATCAAGATAACCATCATACCACCAGTTGCTCTTACCGATGTAGTTATTGTTCCGAACCGCCTCAGTGATTACTACACCGTCTCGTGCTTCAACCAGTTCACCGTCTTTATAGACGCTCATGGTGCCATCAGCAGCAAAGGTCGTCGTGACGTGTACCCACTCACCAGCTGTGAAGAAGTCCGGTATTTCAAACGTGAACGAACCTGCATTTGGATCATTAATAACATGAAGAGCCAGTGCATTGCTGGTGCCAGCATGACCTAAAAATATATTGTTATCACCCTGTCCATCACCAAATTCATAAATCCGGGACCAGCTCTGGGCAAAACTGTCGAACCGTACCCAGGTAGACACGGTCATGGCTCCACCGGTTTCCAGCCCGCCTATTTCAGCCGCACCACTGGTTCCATTCATTTCCAGGGCTGTACCTGAGCCATCATAACCAGTTCCCTGAGTAGCACTGCCACTCAGCGTCAGGTTATGCCCGTTTCCTGTGGCATCATCATTGTCGTCAAAGCTATAAGCTGCCACTACTTCATCAATTAAGACATGAGAGTCCAGTAAGGGCGGGTCATTGACTTCAGTCACTTCGATAGACCAGAGTACCTCAGTTGTCTCAGAACCATCCGACAGCGTAATCTCTACGGCCAGAGAGCCAATATCCTGCACCTCCGGTGTACCACTGAAGGTTCGGGTGGCTGCATCAAAGCTTAACCAGTCTGGTAACGGGTCACCATTGGGCAGGCTGGCAGAGAACGTAATGGTATCGCCGTCCGGATCGTTAAAGGCTTCGGCAGGCAGTGTGTAAGTGAACAGAGCTTCTGCTGAAGCGAACGGTTCAGTCAGGGCTGTGACCACTTCTGGCGCGTCATTAACAGCTGCGACATCAATAACCGCGCTACCTGCGGTATCGACAGAACCGTCATTAACGTTGTAGGTAAATTCAATATCGTTGCCATTGAAGTCCGCAGCCGGCGTAAACGTCCAGGTGCTGTCGCCATTGTCCACCAGAGTGCCATGACTGTTATCAGCCAGTGCAAGACTGTTGACGCTTAAAGTATCGCCATCAACGTCGGATGCGTTGGCTAACAGCTGGTCTTTGGTGATAACAATCGCGGTATCTTCGTTGGTGCTGCCAAGGTCAACCTGTGTTGTGACGGTAGCGTCGTTCACTCCCGTCACCGTTACCGTTACCGTCGCAGTGCTGGAGTCGCCCTGTGAATCCGTCACCCGGTAGTCAAAGGTCACATCTCGTGTGGCACCCTGCGCCAGATCCTGGAAATCTGCACCGGGGTGAAAGCTGTAGCTGCCATCGGCATTAATGGTGACACTGCCTTCCGCCGGTTGGGTTTCAACGCTGTAAGTCAGGGTGTCGCTGGTATCATGGTCAATAGCTTCAAGCTGCCCCACAATGCTGCCACCATCTTCCGTAGCCGATAGAGTGCCACTTAATGCTTCCGGAACCCGGTTAACATCAATGGTTAAGGTAGTACTGGCGGTGTCAGTACCATCAGAAACGGTATAGGTGAAGATATCCTGCAGACTGTCTGACTCAAACTCCTGCTTGAGTGCGTTGACTTCCTGATGGCTCAAGGCGCGGTCGTAGAGGCGTGCTTCGTCGATACGGCCATTGAAGCCATAGTCTTCAGACGAGACGCTGTCACCATCATGAAATTTAGTATTTCCGATCAGGCTACCAAAGCTTCCGTAATCATGGGATGCCATCAGAGAGGCTGTAGACGAGCCGATAGACTGCCCCTCTAACCAGGCTTCCATTGTATTGTTATCCGCATTCAGAACCAGGGCGACCTGATGCCATTGCGATGAATCCAGACCACTGATATCAGCACTGATCCAGGCACCATCCCAGCCATTTGAATCTGACCATGCCCCCACATAAAGTGTGCCGTTATCGATGTAAATGTTATAGCCGCTGGCGGCTCCTCCCTCTTGGTAAACAACCTGCCGGCCACTCAAGTCATTGTCAGCATCCAGCTGGAATTCAAAGTTAATCGTGCGCTGGTTTTTACTGCCATCGTAGTGACTTATTTCTACGGAACTATCGAAGGATGCCCGTGAACTGCCGCCATCAAACTCCATCGCCCCGCCATTGACGCCATCTCCCACAAAGAGTGCACCCTCCTGCAGAGTCATGTCATCAGCTTCTGCATCACCCGGGGCTATATCACTGGCAACAGAACCGGATGCCTCGTCAAAGGTCCAGTGAGCAATCAGGTCAGACTCAAGGTCGAGATCAAGGGATGCTGGTGTATAAGTCCAGTTACCGTCCTCTGCGATGGTCAGGTCACCAAAGACTCCGGCAATCACCGTTGAGCCAGATACTGCCGTACCATTCACATCAGAAACGGTCAGGCTGTCACCATCTTCGTCTGAATCATTGCTCAGTACACTAGTGGCTCCGGTAATGGTCTGACCGCCACCACTGGCATTGCCTGAATCTGTGTCTCCAATTAGATCCGGTGCATCATTGATATCGTTCAGACGGACCGTAATGTTTTTATCAGAGAACAGACCTCCCGAATCCGTTACCCTGATGGTCAGGCTATGCTCATTGATGGCTTCGAAGTTCAGGTCTGCACCTTCAGCCACAGAAACCTCACCAGTGAGGCTGTCTATTACAAACCGCCCACCCGCATCGTCGGCCAGTGAGTAAGTAAGCGTATCGCCAGTGTCGACATCTGTAGCTGAGCCATCCAGTATCAAAGTACCTGCCGTAGTATTTTCATCCACTGGAAATTCGTTCCGGGCGGCATTGTAAAGTTCTGTTGCTTCGGCATCCGTGAAGGCTCTGTCGAAGATTTGAACATCGTCCAGCTCGCCTTTAAAACCATAAAGAGCTGAAAAACGATTACCACCAATAGTCATGCCCTGATGAATATTGGCATTTGCAGGCCTGGTACCGTTGCCAAAAACAAAACCCATATCCTGAGTTATCCCGTCGATGCGCAGAGTCGACTGGGTTGAGTCGCCATCATGGAAAGTCGCCGTAATATGGTGCCATTCATTCGCCAGCCCGACAGAACCTTCCGGCAAACTCAACTGATTAAAAGAAGTTCCGAATATTTCATTATTACCCGTATTGAAACCAATGCGCCCTGACTGGATCCAGAGGGCGTAAGACCCAAACGTAACCGGCATCACATTGCTGCTTCCATCCCATTTCATCCAGAAGCTAACCGTGACATCTGACGCTTCGGCATCGACACCGGTGCTCGCTACCTGAATTTCCTGAGTACCGTCAAAGTGGGCATGCCCTCCGTCCTTCGACTCACCAACGCCTTCCTCCAGAGTACCCACAGCAGTACCTTCCAGCCCCGCCACCGTATCGGTGATCGTTGAAGTTGTGCTGGTAATGTTATCCAGAGTGAAATGAGCCACCAGTTCGGCAGGTTTAAACACAGGTGCGTCATTCACAGCGATGACATCGATAACCGCACTGGTAGCAGTATCCTCTGAACCATCATTGACGTTGTAACTCAATTCAATGTCATTGCCATTAAAATCAGCTGCAGGGGTAAACGTCCATGTGTCATCACCGTTATCCACCAGAGCACCATGACTGCTATCAGCCAGTGCAAGACTGTTGACGCTTAAGGTGTCGCCATCAACGTCGGATGCGTTGGCTAACAGCTGGTTTTTGGTGATAACAATCGCGGTATCTTCGTTGGTACTGCCAAGGTCAATCTGAGTTGTGACGGCGGCATCGTTAGTGCCATTGATAGTGATCTCAATATCGTGCGTGGTGTTATCAACAGATTTAATAGTGATAGTTTCCGTCAGGCTGTCACCATCACCAAGAGCCTGGATGACTGATTGGCTGTTATCCGCTGAATAGCTCCAGTTGCCATTGGCATCAATGGTCAGAGAACCGTAAGTACCTGAAACCGTTTCTGCCACAAACGCCGACTCACCAGCATCGACATCGGTGATATCCAACTTACCTGATGTTCCCAGTGTTGCGCCGCTGTCTTCCGTAACGGCATAGGCATTTGTCAGCCCTGCATAAGCGCTGAAGTCATTGTTGCTGACTGATTCATAGAGCTCTGTAACACCATCTGCATCCAGACTGTGATTCAGAAGAATCAGGTCGCTCATTGACCCATTGGTGTTGGCCTCATTAAAGTTGCTTTCACCAATGTAACTGTTAGTCCGAACCATGTCGTTCGGTGTATGACCATTAGCATTTTCGCCCATTAATGCGCCATCTTTATACAGACGCATGTGACCGTTGTCGTCGATCGTCAGAGTGACATGGAACTCTTCACCCAGTTCGTAGAAGTTTTCGACTCTGAGTATTTCTACATCATTGGAACCCCGATAAATATCAACCGCCAGTGTTCCCTGGCTGGTGGTACCGATTATAATATTGTCCGATCCTGCACCGTTACCAAAATCGACAATACGCGCCCAGCCATGGAAGCTGTCGAAGGTAAACGACGTTGCGATAGTGATTGCACCGCCCATCTGGATGGCACCGAGGTTGCCTCCGGCACCATTTAGGTCAACCGCACCATTGGCAATAACAGCACCATTGCCAAAGGTCGCATCGTGATTATGACCGGAAATGTCGCTGTTGCTGCTCATGTCATAGGCTGCAACCACATCCGGATTAGGCACTGCGACTTCGGTAATCACGGCAGTGTCATTAACACCGGTGACAGTGATACTGACATCAGCAGACGAACTTAAGGCACCGTCGCTGGCAGTAACAGTCACCTGAAGGGTGCCAATGTCGGCATCATCCGGTGTACCACTGAAGGTTCGGGTGGCGGCATCGAAGCTTAACCAGTCAGGCAATGGATCGCCGTTATTGAGACTGGCCGAGTAGGTAATGCTGTCACCGTCTGCATCTGTGAAGGCATTCGCATCAATGGTATAGGAGAATGCGGTTTCTTCCGCCGTCGTCTGATCTTCCAGAGTACCTGTCAGCTCGGGCGCATCGTTGGTGCCATTAATGCTAATAACGATGTCTTTAGCAGTGCCATCCAACGAGTGAACGGTGATGGTGTCAGTCAGGCTGTCACCATCGCCCAGCGCCTGGATAGCGCTCTGGGTGTTGTCGGCTTCGTAGTTCCAGTTGCCATCAGCATCAATAGTCAGTGAACCATAACTGCCAGAAACTGTTTCCGCTGAGAAGACGGCTTCGCCAGTATCAACATCGGTGATATCGAGCTTGCCGGAAGCGGTTAAGGTCGCTGCGTCGTCTTCAGTGACTGCGGCAGTCTCTACGCCACTAATCACTGCAACATCGTTAGTGCCGTTAATGGTGACAGTGATGTCCTTGCTTGTGCCATCCACCGACTGAACGGTGATGGTGTCAGTCAGGCTGTCACCGTCGCCCAGTGCCTGGATGGCTGACTGGGTACTGTCAGCTTCGTAGCTCCAGTTGCCGTCGGCGTCGATGGTGAGATCGCCGTAAGTACCAGAAACGGTTTCCGCTGAGAAGACAGCTTCGCCAGTATCAACATCGGTGATATCGAGTTTGCCGGAAGCGGTTAATGTGGCTGCGTCGTCTTCAGTGACCGAGCCGGACTCTGTGCCGCTGATCACTGCAACATCGTTGGTGCCGTTAATGGTAACGATGATGTCTTTGGTCGTACCATCCACCGACTGAACGGTGATCGTGTCGGTCAGGCTGTCACCGTCGCCCAGTGCCTGGATAGCGGTCTGGGTGTTGTCGGCTTCGTAGTTCCAGTTGCCATCAGCATCAATAGTCAGTGAACCATAGGTTCCAGAAACTGTTTCTGCTGAGAAGGCAGCCTCGCCAGTATCAACATCGGTGATATCGAGCTTGCCGGATGCCGCTAATGTGGCTGCGTTGTCTTCGGTGACCGAGCCGGACTCTGTGCCACTGATCACTGCAACATCGTTAGTGCCGTTAATAGTGACGGTAATGTCTTTGGTCGTACCGTCCACCGACTGAACGGTGATCGTGTCTGTCAGGCTGTCACCGTCGCCTAATGCCTGAATAGCTGTCTGGGTATTGTCGGCTTCGTAGTTCCAGTTACCATCAGCATCAATAGTCAGTGAACCATAAGTGCCAGAAACGGTTTCCGCTGAGAAGACGGCTTCGCCAGTATCAACATCCGTGATATCGAGTTTGCCGGAAGCGGTTAATGTGGCTGCGGCGTCTTCAGTGACCGAGCCGGACTCTGTACCGCTGATCACTGCAGCATCGTTGGTACCGTTGATGGTGACGGTAATGTCTTTGCTCGTACCATCCACCGACTGAACGGTGATCGTGTCGGTCAGGCTGTCACCGTTGCCCAGTGCCTGGATAGCGGTCTGGGTGTTGTCGGCTTCGTAGTTCCAGTTGCCATCAGCATCAATAGTCAGTGAACCATAGGTTCCAGAAACTGTTTCTGCTGAGAAGGCAGCCTCGCCAGTATCAACGTCGGTGATATCGAGTTTGCCGGATGCCGTTAATGTGGCTGCGTCATCTTCAGTGACTGCGGCAGTCTCTGCGCCACTAATCACCGCAACATCATTGGTGCCATTAATGGTAATAACGAGGTCTTTAGCTGTGCCATCAACGGACTGAACCGTGATGGTGTCAGTCAGGCTGTCACCGTCGCCCAGTGCCTGAATAGCTGTCTGGGTATTGTCGACTTCGTAGCTCCAGTTGCCGTCGGCGTCGATGGTGAGATCGCCGTAAGTACCAGAAACCGTTTCCGCTGAGAAGACAGCCTCGCCGGTATCAACATCGGTGATATCAAGCTTGCCGGAAGCGGTTAATGTGGCTGCGTCGTCTTCAGTGACCGAGCCGGACTCTGTACCACTGATCACCGCAACATCATTGTTGCCATTAATGGTAATAACGAGGTCTTTAGCTGTGCCATCAACGGACTGAACCGTGATGGTATCTGTCAGACTGTCACCGTCGCCCAGTGTCTGGATAGCATTCTGGTTATTGTCGGCTTCGTAGCTCCAGTTGCCGTCAGCGTCGATGGTGAGATCGCCGTAAGTACCAGAAACTGTTTCCGCTGAGAAGGTGGCTTCGCCGGTATCAACATCCGTGATATCGAGCTTGCCGGATGCCGTTAATGTGGCTGCGTCGTCTTCAGTGACTGCGGCAGTCTCTGCGCCACTAATCACCGCAGCATCGTTGCTGCCGTTAATGGTAACGATGATGTCTTTGGTCGTACCGTCCACCGACTGAACGGTGATGGTGTCTGTCAGGCTGTCACCGTCGCCCAGTGCCTGAATAGCATCTTGGGTGTTGTCTGCTGAATAGCTCCAGTTGCCATCGGCGTCGATGGTAAGATCGCCATAAGAACCAGAAACGGTTTCCGCTGAGAAGGTGGCTTCGCCAGTATCAACATCGGTGATATCGAGCTTGCCGGATGCCGTTAATGTGGCTGCGTCGTCTTCAGTGACCGAGCCGGACTCTGTGCCGCTGATCACTGCAACATCGTTGGTACCGTTAATAGTGACGGTAATGTCTTTGGTCGTACCGTCCACCGACTGAACGGTGATGGTGTCGGCCAGGCTGTCACCGTCGCCCAGTGCCTGAATAGCATTCTGGGTATTGTCGGCTTCGTAGCTCCAGTTACCTTCTGCATCAATGGTCAGGTCGCCGTAAGTGCCGGTGATGGTTTCTGCAGTAAAGCTTTCTTCACCCGCATCAGCGTCGGTAATATCCAGCTTGCCAGAGGTCGCCAGTGTCGCAGCGTTGTCTTCTGTGACGGCATAGTCGGTGGTTAATGCTGAGTAAGCACTGAAGTCGTTGTTGCTGACCGATGTGTAGAGGTCATTGACGCCATCAGCATCAAGACTATGGTTCAGCAGTATCAGGTCGGTCATGGAGCCGTCGGTATTGGCTTCTGCCCAGTTGCTTTGACCAATGTAACTGTTGGTGCGAACCAGGTCGTTCGGTGTATGACCATTGGCATTTTCGCCCATTAATGCGCCATCTTTATACAGACGCATGTGACCGTTGTCGTCGATCGTCAGAGTGACATGGAACTCTTCACCCAGTTCGTAGAAGTTGTCTACACTGATGCTTTTAACACTTCTGGCACCCCGATAAATATCAACCGCCAGTGTTCCCTGGCTGGTGGTACCCATTATAATATTGTCCGATCCTGCACCGTTGCCAAAATCAACGATACGCGCCCAGCCATGGAAGCTGTTGAAGGTAAACGACGTTGCTATGGTGATTGCACCGCCCATCTGGATGGCACCAAGGTTGCCTCCGGCACCATTTAGGTCAACCGCACCATTGGCAATAACAGCACCATTGCCAAAGGTCGCATCGTGGTTATGACCGGAAATGTCACTGTTGCCGCTCATGTCATAGGCTGCAACCACATCCGGATTAGGCACTGCGGCTTCGGTAATCACGGCAGTGTCATTAACACCGGTGACAGTGATACTGACATCAGCAGACGAACTTAAGGCACCGTCGCTGGCGGTGACGGTCACCTGAAGGGTACCAAGGTTGGCATCATCCGGTGTACCACTGAAGGTTCGGGTGGCGGCATCGAAGCTTAACCAGTCAGGCAATGGATCGCCGTTATTGAGACTGGCCGAGTAGGCAATGCTGTCACCCTCTGCATCCGTGAAGGCATTCGCATCAATGGTGTAAGAGAATGCGGTTTCTTCCGCCGTCGTCTGATCTTCCAGAGTACCTGTCAGCTCGGGCGCATCGTTGGTGCCATTAATGCTAATAACGATGTCTTTAGCAGTGCCATCCAACGAGTGAACGGTGATGGTGTCAGTCAGGCTGTCACCGTCGCCCAGTGCCTGGATAGTGGTCTGGGTATTGTCCGCTGAGTAGCTCCAGTTGCCATCAGAGTCGATAGTCAAAGAACCATAAGTTCCGGTCACCGTTTCGGCGGTAAAGCCAGCTTCACCAGCGTCTTCATCAGCAACAGTCAAGGCACCGGAAACGGTCAAAGTGGCAGCATTATCTTCTGTGACGGTAGCGGCATTGGTGCCGTCAATCACGGCTGTCTCACTGATATCGTTAACGCTCAGGGTATAACTCTTTTCTGTCACACCACCGTTACCGTCGTCCACCTGCACGGTGACGGTATGTGAGGCATCTGCCTCATGGTTCAGCAGGGAGCCGTCTGCAACACTGATCTCGCCAGTAGCAGCATCGATGGCAAACCGTCCGCCTGCATCATCTGTCAGGCTGAAGGTCAGTGTGTCGTTTTCAGTATCCGTCGCACTGACCTGGCCAACAACAGTGCCGTCAGAGCTGTTTTCATCAACCCTCAGGTAGAGACGGTCGGCATTAATGTCTACATCGGTGCCGGAGAGGTTATCCACAAAGCCCGATACGGTCTCTCCACCGTTAATGGAAATATCCTTTATGCCATATCCCGATTCATCACCGGATGTGGCAACAGGTTGAGAAGTACCGGAGGTATCAAGATATGTGGCTTGCTGGGCTTCTGTCAGGCCATCCCATACGCTGGTCTCGGTGTATTTAGCTTGGAGTGTCTTGACCGTCAGGGTGCCACTGTCGTTCTCAGCGATCTCAATCTGAACCGCTTTTATATGGGGAGAGCCCGGTCTGGCTATCCAGAGCGACTCGCCTAACTGATAATTCTCCGGGAATGTGTAGCTACCGGAACCCTCGCCTAAACTGCCTCCCGCCCAGGTGAAGTCCAGTTGAACCAGGCCGACAGGAGCAAAGTCCGGTCCGTCATTCACTGCCGTCACATCAATAACGGCACTGCCTGCGGTATCCCCGGAGCCATCGTTTATGCTGTAGGTAAATTCTATATCGTTACCATTGAAGTCAGCAGCAGGCGTAAACGTCCAGGTGTCGTCGCCATTGTCCACCAGAGAACCATGACTGTTATCAGCCAGTGCAAGACTGTTGACGCTTAAGGCGTCGCCATCAACGTCTGATGCGTTGGCTAACAGCTGGTCTTTGGTGATAACAATTGCGGTATCTTCGTTGGTGCTGCCAAGGTCAACTGTGCTGGTCACAGCTGCATCGTTCACCGCACGCACATCAATCAGGGCATTGCCTGCAGTATCCGCTGTGCCGTCGTTGACGTTATAGGCAAAGGCAACATCGTTACCATTGAAGTCAGCCGCAGGTGTAAACGACCAGGTGTCGTCACCATTATCTACCAGAGTGCCATGACTACTATCAGACAGTACAAGACTGTTGACGTTTAAAGTGTCGCCATCAACGTCTGATGCGTTGGCTAACAGCTGGTCTTTGGTGATAACAATTGCGGTATCTTCATTGGTGCTGCCAAGGTCAACTGTGCTGGTCACAGCTGCATCGTTCACCGCACGCACATCAATCAGGGCATTGCCTGCAGTATCCACTGCGCCGTCGTTGACGTTATAGGTAAAGGCTACATCGTTGCCATTGAAGTCAGCAGCAGGCGTAAACGTCCAGGTGCTGTCACCGTTATCCACCAGTCTGCCCTGACCCGTATCAGCCAGAGCCAGACTGTTAACACTGAGGCTATCACCGTCTACATCGCTGGCATTGGCCAGCAATTGCGCCTCGGTGATGATGATGGCCGTGTCTTCATCCGTGGTACCCAAGTCTACGGTGCTGGTTACGGCCACATCGTTTATCGCACGCACATCAATCAAAGCATTGCCTGCAGTATCCACTGTGCCGTCGTTGATGTTATAGGTAAAGGCTACATCGTTGCCATTGAAGTCAGCAGCAGGCGTAAACGTCCAGGTACTGTCACCGTTATCCACCAGGGTACCCTGACCCGCATCAGCCAAGACTAAACTGTTAACGCTGAGGCTATCACCGTCCACATCGCTGGCATTGGCCAGCAATTGCGCTTCGGTGATGACAATAGAATTACCTTCATCAGTGGCACCCAAGTCTACCGTGCTGGTCAACGCTGCATCGTTAGAATCGGTTACATAAACGGTATAAGTTTGGGTTGAGCTGGCACTGCCGTCACTGGCCTCAACCGTCACCGTATGACTGTCCGCCACCTCATGATCAAGCAGTGCGCCATTGGCTACGGTGATTTCACCCGTTGACGCATCAATAGCAAAACGTCCGCCAGCGTCGTCTGTGAGCGAGTAGGTAACACTGTCGTTATCTTCATCCTGAGAGGACACAGTGCCAACCACTGTCGCATCGGCACTGTTCTCCTGAATGTGCATTGAGTGACCGAGCTGGTTATCGACATCACTGGCCATAAAGACCGCCTGTACTTCAGCGGCACTGAGCGCTTTGCTGTAGACCGCAAACTCGTCGACAGCACCATCCAGGTAACCATTCTGATCCCAGTTACTCTTACCGATGTAGTTATTGTTCCGAACCATTTCAGTAGGGACAATGCCTGCCATTTCTCCCGCCAGCTCACCGTTTTTATAGAGACTTATGGTGCCATCATCGGCTATGGTCGCTGTAACGTGTACCCACTCACCCACCGTGAAAAAGTCCTGAACCGCAACCTGAATCCCACCTACGTTCGGGTCGTTGACAATATGGAGGCGAAGGTCGTCATTGTTACGCGCCAACAGAATATTGTTATCAGCTTGCCCATCACCAAAATCAAAAATTCGGATATAGTTTTGGTTGAAGTTGTCATACCTTACCCAGGTAGACACCGACATAGCTCCACCTGTCACCAACCCTTCAATTTCACCGCCACCGCTAGTGCCATTCATTTCAAAAGCGGTACCCGAACCATCATGACCCGTTCCCAGGGTGGCACTGCCACTCAGGGTCAGGCTATGCCCGTTGCCAGTGGCATCGGTGGTATCGTCAAAGCTGAAAGCCGCTGTGACTTCGTCAATTAATACATGGGAGTCGAGCAACGGTGCATCATTGATATCGTTAACGCTCAGGGTGTAACTCTTTTCTGTTACACCACCATTACCGTCGTCCACCTGTACGGTGATGGAGTGTGAGTCCTCTGCCTCATGGTTCAGCAGGGAGCCGTCTGCAACACTGATCTCACCTGTGCTGGCATCAATAGCAAACCGTCCGCCTGCGTCATCGGTCAGGCTGAAGGTCAGTGTGTCGTTATCAATATCCGCTGCATTGACTTGTGCAACCACGGCTCCGTCAATACTGTTTTCATCAATGCGGAAATGATAGGGAGGCACTACATCCTGACCGGTGATGGTGTCCACAAAGCCTGTTACCACTTCGCCGCCATTTATGGAGATATCTTTTATGCCATAACCAGACTGACTGTCGGATGTTGAAACAGAAAAAGGTATGCCTGATGTATCAAAATACGTGGTTTGCTGGGCTTCCGTAAGACCATTCCATACACTTGTATCTGTGTATTTAGCTTGCAGAGTCCTGACTGTCAGGGTGCCACTGTCGTTCTCATTAATCTCGATCTGAACCGCTTTTGTATGGGTATTATCCGACATGGTTAACCAGACGGATTCACCCATCTGGTAGTCATCCGGGAATGCATAGCTACCCGCTGAGTTACCGATACTGCTGCCACCCCAGGTAAAGTCCAGCTGATCCGGAGCCGGGCTGGTCACATCAGGTGCGTCATTAACAGCTGCAACATCAATAACTGCACTACCTGCGGTATCGACAGAACCATCATTAACGTTGTAGGTAAACGCAACATCATCACCGTTAAAGTCAGCAGCCGGCGTAAACGTCCAGGTGTCGTTGCCATTGTCCACCAGAGAGCCATGACTGTTATCAGCCAGTGCAAGACTGTTGACGCTTAAGGTGTCGCCATCAGCGTCGGATGCGTTGGCTAACAGCTGGTCTTTGGTGATAACTATCGCGGTATCTTCGTTGGTGCTGCCAAGGTCAACCTGTGTTGTGACGGCAGCGTCATTGACGCCGTTAATAGTGACGGTAATGTCCTTACTCGTACCATCAACCGACTGAACGGTGATGGTATCGGTCAGGCTGTCACCGTCACCCAGCGCCTGGATAGCTGACTGGGTGTTGTCAGCTTCGTAGCTCCAGTTGCCGTCGGCGTCGATGGTAAGGTCGCCATAAGAACCGGAAACGGTTTCCGCTGAGAAGGCAGCTTCGCCGGTATCAACATCGGTGATATCGAGTTTGCCGGAAGCGGTTAATGTGGCTGAGTCGTCTTCAGTGACTGCGGCAGTCTCTACGCCACTAATCACCGCAGCATCGTTAGTGCCGTTAATAGTGATGGTGATGTCTTTACTCGTACCATCCACCGACTGAACGGTGATGGTGTCTGTCAGGCTGTCACCGTCGCCCAATGCCTGAATAGCATCTTGGGTGTTGTCTGCTGAATAGCTCCAGTTGCCGTCGGCGTCGATGGTAAGGTCGCCATAAGAGCCAGAAACCGTTTCCGCTGAGAAGACAGCCTCGCCAGTATCAACATCGGTGATATCGAGCTTGCCGGAAGCGGTTAATGTGGCTGCGGCGTCTTCAGTCACCGAGCCGGACTCTGTACCGCTGATCACTGCAGCATCGTTGGTACCGTTGATGGTGACGGTAATGTCTTTGCTCGTACCATCCACCGACTGAACGGTGATCGTGTCGGTCAGGCTGTCACCGTCGCCCAGTGCCTGGATGGCTGACTGGGTACTGTCGGCTTCGTAGCTCCAGTTGCCGTCAGCGTCGATGGTGAGATCGCCGTAAGTACCAGAAACCGTTTCCGCTGAGAAGACAGCTTCGCCGGTATCAACATCGGTGATATCGAGTTTGCCGGAAGCCGTTAATGTGGCTGCGTCGTCTTCAGTGACTGCGGCAGTCTCTGCGCCACTAATCACCGCAGCATCGTTGCTGCCGTTAATGGTGACAGTGATGTCCTTGCTTGTGCCATCCACCGACTGAACGGTGATGGTGTCAGTCAGGCTGTCACCGTCGCCCAGTGCCTGGATAGCGGTCTGGGTGTTGTCGGCTTCGTAGTTCCAGTTACCATCAGCATCAATAGTCAGTGAACCATAGGTTCCAGAGACGGTTTCCGCTGAGAAGACAGCCTCGCCGGTATCAACATCGGTTATATCGAGCTTGCCGGAAGCGGTTAATGTGGCGGCTTCGTCTTCAGTAACCGAGCCAGACTCTGTACCGCTGATCACTGCAACATCATTGGTGCCGTTAATGGTAACGATGATGTCTTTGGTCGTGCCATCCACCGACTGAACGGTGATCGTGTCGGTCAGGCTGTCACCGTCGCCCAGTGCCTGGATAGCTGACTGGGTGTTGTCAGCTTCGTAGCTCCAGTTGCCGTCGGTGTCGATGGTAAGGTCGCCATAAGAACCAGAAACTGTTTCTGCTGAGAAGGCAGCCTCGCCAGTATCAACATCGGTGATATCTAGTTTGCCGGAAGCGGTTAATGTGGCTGCGGCGTCTTCAGTGACTGCGGCAGTCTCTGCGCCACTAATCACTGCAACATCGTTAGTGCCGTTAATAGTGACGGTAATGTCTTTGGTCGTACCGTCCACCGACTGAACGGTGATGGTGTCTATCAGGCTGTCACCGTCGCCCAGTGCCTGGATAGCGGTCTGGGTATTGTCAGCTTCGTAGCTCCAGTTGCCGTTGGCGTCGATGGTAAGGTCGCCATAAGAGCCAGAAACGGTTTCCGCTGAGAATGCTGCCTCGCCGGTATCAACATCGGTGATATCGAGCTTGCCGGAAGCACTTAAGATGGCTGCGTCGCCTTCAGTGACCGAGCCGGACTCTGTGCCGCTGATCACTGCAACATCGTTGGTACCGTTAATAGTAACGGTGATGTCCTTGCTTGTGCCATCCACCGACTGAACCGTGATGGTATCTGTCAGGCTCTCACCGTCGCCCAGTGTCTGGATGGCTGACTGGGTACTGTCGGCTTCGTAGCTCCAGTTGCCGTCAGCGTCGATGGTGAGATCGCCGTAAGTACCAGAAACCGTTTCCGCTGAGAAGACAGCCTCGCCGGTATCAATATCGGTGATATCGAGCTTGCCGGATGCCGTTAATGTGGCTGCGTCGTCTTCAGTGACCGAGCCAGACTCTGTACCGCTGATCACTGCAACATCATTGGTGCCGTTAATGGTAACGATGATGTCTTTGGTCGTGCCATCCACCGACTGAACGGTGATCGTGTCGGTCAGGCTGTCACCGTCGCCCAGTGCCTGGATGGCTGACTGGGTACTGTCGGCTTCGTAGCTCCAGTTGCCGTCAGCGTCGATGGTGAGATCGCCGTAAGTACCAGAAACCGTTTCCGCTGAGAAGACAGCTTCGCCGGTATCAACATCGGTGATATCGAGTTTGCCGGAAGCACTTAAGGTGGCTGAGTCGTCTTCAGTGACTGCGGCAGTCTCTACGCCAGTAATCACCGCAACATCGTTAGTGCCGTTAATAGTGACGGTAATGTCTTTGGTCGTACCATCCACCGACTGAACGGTGATGGTGTCGGTCAGGCTGTCACCGTCGCCCAGTGCCTGAATAGCATTCTGGGTATTGTCGGCTTCGTAGCTCCAGTTACCTTCTGCATCAATGGTCAGGTCGCCGTAAGTGCCGGTGATGGTTTCTGCAGTAAAGCTTTCTTCACCCGCATCAGCGTCGGTAATATCCAGCTTGCCAGAGGTCGCCAGTGTCGCAGCGTTGTCTTCTGTGACGGCATAGTCGGTGGTTAATGCTGAGTAAGCACTGAAGTCGTTGTTGCTGACCGATGTGTAGAGGTCATTGACGCCATTAGCATCAAGACTATGGTTCAGCAGTATCAGGTCGCTCATGGAGCCGTCGGTATTGGCTTCTGCCCAGTTACTTTGACCGATGTAACTGTTGGTTCGCACCACATCATTGGGTGTATGGCCGTTGGCGTTTTCACCCATCAGTACGCCGTCTTTGTACAGGCGCATATGACCATTGTCGTCAACGGTCAGTGTGACGTGGAACTCTTCTCCCAGTTCGTAGAAGTCATTGACCCTGAGGAATTTGGCACCTTCGCCACTGCGGTAAATGTCAACGCCCAGCGACCCTTCACTGGTAGTGCCTATGAGTATGTTGTCTCCGCCACCGCCGTTACCAAAATCGACAATACGCGCCCAGCCATGGAAGCTGTCGAAGGTAAACGACGTTGCGATAGTGATTGCACCGCCCATCTGGATGGCACCGAGGTTGCCTCCGGCACCATTTAGGTCAACCGCACCATTGGCAATAACAGCACCATTGCCAAAGGTCACATCGTGATTATGACCGGAAATGTCACTGTTGCTGCTCATGTCATAGGCTGCAACCACATCCGGATTAGGCACTGCGACTTCGGTAATCACGGCAGTGTCATTAACACCGGTGACAGTGATACTGACATCAGCAGACGAACTTAAGGCACCGTCGCTGGCGGTGACGGTCACCTGAAGGGTACCAAGGTCGGCATCATCCGGTGTACCACTGAAGGTTCGGGTGGCGGCATCGAAGCTTAACCAGTCAGGCAATGGATCGCCGTTATTGAGACTGGCCGAGTAGGTAATGCTCTCACCCTCTGCATCTGTGAAGGCATTCGCATCAATGGTGTAAGAGAATGCGGTTTCTTCCGCCGTCGTCTGATCTTCCAGAGTACCTGTCAGCTCGGGCGCATCGTTGGTGCCATTAATGCTAATAACGATGTCTTTAGCAGTGCCATCCAACGAGTGAACGGTGATGGTGTCAGTCAGGCTGTCACCGTCGCCCAGCGCCTGGATAGCGCTCTGGGTGTTGTCGGCTTCGTAGTTCCAGTTGCCATTAGCATCAATAGTCAGTGAACCATAACTGCCAGAAACGGTTTCTGCTGAGAAGGCAGCCTCGCCAGTATCGGTATCGCTGACAGTCAGTGTACCGGAAGCGGTTAATGTGGCCGCATCGTCTTCCGTTATCGAGGCGGTATCAACGCCACCAATCACTGCCGCATCGTTGGTGCCGTTGAGGGTAATGACGATATTGTGCGTGGTGTTATCGACGGACTTAACCGTGATGGTTTCTGTCAGGCTGTCACCGTCGCCCAGTGCCTGAATAGCTGTCTGGGTATTGTCGGCTTCGTAGCTCCAGTTGCCGTCGGCGTCGATGGTGAGATTACCGTAAGTACCAGAGACAGTTTCCGCTGAGAAGACAGCCTCGCCGGTATCAACATCGGTGATATCGAGCTTGCCGGATGCCGTTAATATGGCGGCTTCGTCTTCAGTAACCGAGCCAGACTCTGTACCGCTGATCACTGCAACATCATTGGTGCCGTTAATATTGATGGTGATGTCTTTACTCGTACCATCCACCGACTGAACGGTGATGGTGTCTGTCAGGCTGCCACCGTCGCCCAGTGCCTGAATAGCTGTCTGGGTATTGTCGACTTCGTAGCTCCAGTTGCCGTCGACGTCGATGGTGAGATTACCGTAAGTACCAGAGACAGTTTCCGCTGAGAAGACAGCCTCGCCGGTATCAACATCGGTGATATCAAGCTTGCCGGATGCAGTTAATATGGCGGCTTCGTCTTCAGTAACCGAGCCAGACTCTATACCGCTGATCACCGCAACATCATTGTTGCCATTAATGGTAATAACGAGGTCTTTAGCTGTGCCATCAACGGACTGAACCGTGATGGTATCTGTCAGACTGTCACCGTCGCCCAATGCCTGAATAGCATCTTGGGTGTTGTCTGCTGAATAGCTCCAGTTGCCGTCGGCGTCGATGGTGAGATTACCGTAAGTACCAGAGACAGTTTCCGCTGAGAAGACAGCCTCGCCGGTATCAACATCGGTGATATCGAGTTTGCCGGATGCAGTTAATATGGCGGCTTCGTCTTCAGTAACCGAGCCAGACTCTGTACCGCTGATCACCGCAACATCATTGTTGCCATTAATGGTAATAACGATGTCTTTAGCTGTGCCGTCAACGGACTGAACCGTGATGGTATCTGTCAGACTGTCACCGTCGCCCAATGCCTGAATAGCATTCTGGGTATTGTCGGCTTCGTAGCTCCAGTTGCCGCCGGCGTCGATGGTGAGATTACCGTAAGTACCAGAGACAGTTTCCGCTGAGAAGGCAGCCTCGCCGGTATCAACATCGGTGATATCGAGCTTGCCGGATGCCGTTAATGTGGCTGCGTCGTCTTCAGTGACTGAGGCTGCCTCTGTGCCGCTAATCACCGCAACATCGTTGCTGCCGTTGATGGTGACCGTGATGTCTTTACTCGTACCATCCACCGACTGAACGGTGATGGTGTCAGTCAGGCTGTCACCGTCGCCCAGTGCCTGGATAGCGCTCTGGGTGTTGTCGGCTTCGTAGTTCCAGTTGCCATCAGCATCAATAGTCAGTGAACCATAGGTTCCAGAAACTGTTTCTGCTGAGAAGGCAGCCTCGCCAGTATCAACATCGGTGATATCGAGCTTGCCGGATGCCGTTAATGTGGCCGCATCGTCTTCCGTTATCGAGCCGGTATCAACACCACCTATGACGGCCGCATCGTTGGTACCGTTGAGGGTAATGACAATATCGTGCGTGGTGTTATCAAAGGACTTAACCGTGATCGTTTCCGTCAGGCTGTCACCATCACCCAGTGCCTGGATAGCTGACTGGCTGTTGTCTGCGGAATAGCTCCAGTTGCCACTGGCATCAATGGTCAGGGAGCCATAACTGCCGGTGATGGTTTCTGCGGCGAAGCTGGCTTCGCCAGTATCGGTATCGCTGACAGTCAGCGCACCAGAAGCGGTTAATGTGGCTGCGTCGTCTTCCGTTATCGAGGCGGTATCAACACCACCAATCACTGCGTCATCGTTGGTACCGTTGAGGGTAATGACGATATCGTGGATGGTGTTATCAAAGGACTTAACCGTGATGGTTTCTGTCAGGCTGTCGCCATCACCCAGTGCCTGGATAGCTGATTGACTGTTGTCTGCGGAATAGCTCCAGTTGCCGCTGGCATCAATCGTCAGGGAGCCATAACTGCCGGTGATGGTTTCTGCGGCGAAGCTAGCTTCGCCGGTATCCGTATCAGAAACGGTCAACGCACCGGAAGCGGTTAATGTGGCTGCGTCGTCTTCCATGACAGAGGCGGTATCAACACCACCTATGACGGCCGCATCGTTGGTACCGTTGAGGGTAATGACAATATCGTGCGTGGTGTTATCAAAGGACTTAACCGTGATCGTTTCCGTCAGGCTGTCACCATCACCCAGTGCCTGGATAGCTGACTGGCTGTTGTCTGCGGAATAGCTCCAGCTGCCACTGGCATCAATGGTCAGGGAGCCATAACTGCCGGTGATGGTTTCTGCGGCGAAGCTGGCTTCGCCGGTATCCGTATCAGAAACCATCAGCGCACCAGAAGCGGTTAATGTGGCTGCGTCGTCTTCCGTTATCGAGGCGGTATCAACACCACCAATCACTGCGTCATCGTTGGTACCGTTGAGGGTAATGACGATATTGTGCGTGGTGTTATCGAATGACTTGATGCTGATGGTTTCCGTCAGGCTGTCACCGTCGCCCAGTGCCTGGATAGCTGATTGACTGTTGTCTGCGGAATAGCTCCAGTTACCGCTGGCATCAATCGTCAGGGAGCCATAACTGCCACTGACCGTTTCTGCGGCGAAGCTGGCTTCGCCGGTATCGGTATCGCTGACAGTCAGCGCACCGGAAGCGGTTAATGTGGCCGCGTCGTCTTCCGTTATCGAGCCGGTATCAACACCACCTATGACGGCCGCATCGTTGGTACCGTTGAGGGTAATGACAATATCGTGCGTGGTGTTATCAAAGGACTTAACCGTGATCGTTTCCGTCAGGCTGTCACCATCACCCAGTGCCTGGATAGCTGACTGACTGTTGTCTGCGGAATAGCTCCAGTTGCCACTGGCATCAATGGTCAGGGTGCCATAAGTGCCACTAATCGTTTCTGCAGTAAAGCTGGCTTCGCCGGTATCGATATCAGAAACGGTCAACGCACCAGAAGCCATTAATGTGGCCGCGTCGTCTTCCGTTATCGAGGCGGTATCAACACCACCAATCACTGCCGCATCGTTGGTGCCGTTGAGGGTAATGACGATATTGTGCGTGGTGTTATCAAAGGACTTAACCGTGATGGTTTCCGTCAGGCTGTCACCGTCGCCTAGCGCCTGGATAGCTGACTGGCTGTTGTCTGCGGAATAGCTCCAGTTGCCACTGGCATCAATGGTCAGGGTGCCATAAGTGCCACTAATCGTTTCTGCAGTAAAGCTGGCTTCGCCGGTATCGATATCAGAAACGGTCAACGCACCAGAAGCCATTAATGTGGCCGCGTCGTCTTCCGTTATCGAGCCGGTATCAACACCACCAATCACTGCCGCATCGTTGGTACCGTTGAGGGTAATGACGATATTGTGCGTGGTGTTATCAAAGGACTTAACCGTGATGGTTTCCGTCAGGCTGTCACCGTCGCCCAGTGCCTGGATAGCTGACTGACTGTTGTCTGCGGAATAGCTCCAGCTGCCACTGGCATCAATGGTCAGGGAGCCATAACTGCCGGTGATGGTTTCTGCGGCGAAGCTGGCTTCGCCGGTATCCGTATCAGAAACCATCAGCGCACCAGAAGCGGTTAATGTGGCTGCGTCGTCTTCCGTTATCGAGGCGGTATCAACACCACCAATCACTGCGTCATCGTTGGTACCGTTGAGGGTAATGACAATATCGTGGATGGTGTTATCAAAGGACTTAACCGTAATGGTTTCCGTCAGGCTGTCTCCGTCGCCCAGTGCCTGGATAGCTGACTGACTGTTGTCTGCGGAATAGCTCCAGTTACCGCTGGCATCAATCGTCAGGGAGCCATAAGTGCCGCTGACCGTTTCTGCGGCGAAGCTGTCTTCGCCAGTATCGGTATCGCTGACAGTCAGTGTACCGGAAGCGGTTAATGTGGCCGCATCGTCTTCCGTTATCGAAGCGGTATCAACACCACCAATCACTGCCGCATCGTTAGTACCGTTGAGGGTAATGACGATATCGTGCGTGGTGTTATCAAAGGACTTAACCGTAATGGTTTCTGTCAGGCTGTCACCATCACCCAGTGCCTGGATAGCTGATTGACTGTTGCCTGCGGAATAGCTCCAGTTACCGCTGGCATCAATCGTCAGGGAGCCATAACTACCACTGACCGTTTCTGCGGCGAAGCTCGCTTCGCCGGTATCGGTATCGCTGACAGTCAGCGCACCAGAAGCGGTTAATGCGGCTGCGTCGTCTTCCGTTATCGAGGCGGTATCAACACCACCAATCACTGCCGCATCGTTGGTGCCATTGAGGGTAATGACGATATCGTGGGTGGTGTTATCAAAGGACTTAACCGTGATGGTTTCTGTCAGGCTGTCACCGTCGCCCAGTGCCTGGATAGCTGATTGACTGTTGTCTGCGGAATAGCTCCAGTTGCCACTGGCATCAATGGTCAGGGAACCATAACTACCACTGACCGTTTCTGCAGCGAAGCTGGCTTCGCCAGTATCGGTATCAGAAACGGTCAACGCACCAGAAGCGGTTAATGTGGCCGCGTCGTCTTCCGTTATCGAGGCGGTATCAACACCACCAATCACTGCGTCATCGTTGGTACCGTTGAGGGTAATGACGATATCGTGGGTGGTGTTATCAAAAGACTTAACCGTGATGGTTTCCGTCAGGCTGTCACCGTCGCCCAGTGCCTGGATAGCTGACTGACTGTTATCCGCCGAATAGCTCCAGTTGCCACTAGCATCAATGGTCAGGGAGCCATAACTGCCAGTAACTGTTTCTGCAACGAAGCTGTCTTCACCTTCGTCCTGTTCCGTTAGATCCAGAATGCCATTGGTTGTCAGCATACTGGCATCGTCTTCTGTGACACTGCTAGCATCTTCACCGTCGATAAGGGCGGCTTCACTCTGGTCGGAAATATCAACCGTGTAGTTTCTGGTGGTGACTCCACCCTCGCCATCGCTGATTTTTACCGTGATAGAGTGACTGGCACTGTCTTCGTGATTCAGGCGGGAACCATCGGCAACAGTGATTTCTCCGGAACTGCTGTTGATAACAAAGCGTCCGTCAGCATCGTTTGTCAGGTTGTAGGTCAGAGTATCGCCTTCAATGTCGGTGGCATTGATGGTCGCAACCACTGAGCCATTGACACTGTTTTCTTCAATGATCAGGTTATTGTTATCAGCGTAGCCATCAACGACAGGAGCATCGTTGACCGGTGTAACATTGAAACCAAAACTGACAGCTTCAGAAAGAAGCTCTCCGTCGCTGACTTTAAATTCAAAGGATGCATAGTTCGCACCATTTTCATGAAGGTCCGGCTCAAATTTTAAACGTCCTGCAAGAAGATCAAGCTTTGATACATCCTGGCCAACGGTAATCTCTGAACCGTTGTATAACAGCTTCCCTGCAACAGGAAGCTCAGCAATCTGTATACGCTCAAAGGCATCCCCGGTATCAATATCGGTGAATGCAAAATCACTGGATGAGAAAATATAGGGCGTATCTTCATCAATCGTTGCTGCAGTACTGACCGTTTCAGGAGCATCATTAACCGGAATCAGATCAACATGCAGACTCTTGGCGACGGAAGCTGTTTCTCCGGTTGCAGACTCAGTGGTTGTAGAAGTAAATGTCAGCGTAAAGTCTGTATTGCTGTTAGCCGGGGGCGTCATTTGCAACTGGTTGAGCTGCCAGTTGCTGATATCAAGATCACTGCCGTCAGACGTAACAGTGTTGGTGCCATCTGTTAAAACGCTGTCAGCAGGCAAACCTGACAGTTTTAAACTGATGCTTTCGGAACCGTCAGTGTCTACCAGAGACTGAGTTAGCTCTAATGATAAGGGTACATCCTCAAGGCTGCTGATGCTGTAGTCATAAGCGGGGTCTGAGTAAACTGCCGCAGCATCTGGAAGATTCAACGACAGCTCAGCAGCATCGACAACCGGGGTGACAGAGAAGGTAAATGCCTGAGGGAATGATGAAAGCTCACCGTCGTGTACCCGAAACTGGAAGCTGGAATAATCCGTAGCACTTTCATGGGCATCAGGCAGGAAGGTCAGCTTGCCCGCTTCGATGTCTGCACGACTGATTTCATCACCGGCACTGATTGCACGACCATCCAACTCAATAACACCTTTGGCGGGCAGCGCGTCAATAAATACCGATTCAAGAATGTCTCCATCATCCGTATCGCTGTAGGGAAAATCGGTAAGTTTAAAGCGATACAGGCTGTCTTCCGGTATGGTTTGAGAACTGGCGGAAGTTTCGGGTGCTTCATTAATGTCATTGACATTGACAGTAAATGGCTCAGTAAAAGCAGCTCCGTTGTTATCTGTCGTGGTAACGTTAACGGTGACGGTTTCTTCTGTTTCATGGTCAAGGAAGATACCGGTTTTTAGCCGGAGTTCGTTATCTACAATTTCAAACCGGTTATCATCCACTGTGTAGGTATGAGTATCAGAAACATCAATATCTGTAGTTGAGAGAGTGCCTATAACAGCGCCTGTAGCATTTTCATCAACGGCAGTATTGCTAAGCTGTACGTCTTCAGGTGCATCGTTGCGACCTTCGATCGTTACTGAGGCGGTCTGACTGACCGTTTCACCATGACCGTCATCAATGTCATAGGTGTATTCGAGTGTTTCTGATTCACCTTCCGCCAGATGGTCATAATTGGACGCATCCAGTGACAGGTTATTGCCATCGTCCGAAATACTGATGCCTACCGGATCACCGGCGGTCAGCTGCAAGTTCACCACATTGATCGTATCTGTACCATCAACATCGCTGGCACCTGCGAGTAAATCAATATCCTGTAATGCCGAGTTCTGGTCAGTACTCAGTACAATGGCATTATCAATCACCGGAAGGTCATTACTTCCCGCCAGAGTAATGGTAGCGGTTTGGGTGGTGTAATCTCCCTGTGGATCCGTTACCCGGTATTCATAGGTAAGGGTTTCTGTCTCTCCGACAGCAAGATACTTATAAGCCTCAGGATCAATAACCAGCTCAGAACCATTTTCACCGATGTTGATGCCAGCTTCATTACCGGAAACCAGTCGTAGGCTGGTGACTGAAAGTTCATCAGTGACATCCATGTCACTGGCATTCTGCAGGAGGTTCAAGTTAATGCTGGCATCATTCTGAGTGGCATCAAGAATGATCGGCGCCTCTACCTCAGGTGTATCATTGACGCCTTCTATTTTGATCTCAACGGATGATTGACTCGTGTTTCCCTGGGGATCGGTTACCGCAAAAACAAAAGTAACTGTCTGGCTTTCACCTTCTGCCAGATATTCAAAATCGCCCTCAGGACTGAATTCAAACGAACCATCAGCAGCAATACTAAGAGAACCGGCTTCTGGCGGCGAAACCAGCGAGAACGTCATTATTTCATCAGGATTCTCATCCGTTGCATACAATTGCCCCTTAAGCACAGAGGCATCTTCGGTGGCAACCATTTCGGAGCTTTGGGCTATTGGCTTGTAGGAAATTCGATCAGCTTCTTCAGCTTCCTCGGCTTCCTCTTCGAGCTGATCACCAGGCTGGCTGGTAGCAGCCGAAGTCTCCTCTGAGCCAGTAGCTGCTAATGAAGGGTCATCATCAGGATTTAACTCTCTCTGCAAAATCCCTTCATTCTCAATAATCGGTATATCAAGGGGTTTTCGCTGAATCGTTACAACATCAGAACTTCCTTCATCAGATGATCCCGGCTCATCGCCTGCGGAGGCAGCCTGTGCAATCGCGGCAGGGTCAGCGCCCTCTGCAATAGCAGCCTGAACTTCCTCAAAAGACAGATCCTCATCAGGTTCATCATTCGTTGTGGACAGCATGCTATCAGTGAGAATAAGTTGCTGCTGTGCACCCAGTTCCATGACCTGGTTGCTGGCTGTTGTAATAACAACAGACCCCCCATTCTCCGTAACAACCCGGTCATTAAGATAAACTTTTGACCCTTTTTCGAGAACTTTTTTAGTTCCATCCGGTTTAATAACAATGACTGTACCTGTAGCCGCTGTGATTTCACCGATAACAGGCGTAGAGCTTCCAGAGTTAGAGTTCATAGTGTTTATGCTCACTCTCAATCCATAGGAGCAATGGGAATTCGAATTAAGCGTTGTGGCAGGAAAACGAAACGCAGGGTAGGGCGAATTCCCTTCGCACCTTATTTATTAAAAATAAATAAAACGTTTATTAATTTCAGAATAGTCAGATATAAGCGTGTAATGCGCCCTAATTTATATAGTAAATTGAAATTAAAATGGGAATATAAATAGCAAGAGTGTGGTTTATTTTAAATAAACCACATGAAACAACTTAATTGAGTTCCACAGGAGGGGAATTTGAAATATTTCATTACAGACTGGTAGCAAATTTATCGCTCAGTTAATGCATTCTGCTTGGCTTTCAGGATAGGCTTAAGCAAATAATCCATTAAGGTTTTCTTTCCGGTAAGAATATCAACATTGGTTTTCATTCCGGGAATAATTTCCAGCGATGTTTCTTCATTACCAAGGTAGTTTTTGTCTGTACGAATATGGACGACGTAGAAGCTTTCGCCTTTTTCGTTTTCAACTGTATCTGCACCAATATGCTCGAGTGTTCCTTTCAGGCCACCATAAATAGCAAAATCATAAGCGGTTAATTTCACGACCGAAGGCATACCCTCCCGTAAAAAACCAATGTCCTTAGGGCTGATTTCTGCTTCAATGAGCAGATTATCTTCAACCGGTACAATCTCCAGCAAATCCATGCCTGGCTGAATAACACCACCAATGGTATTAATATTGATTTTCTTAACGATACCCGGAACCGGTGAACGAACCAGCGTCCGGTTAACCTGATCTTCAAGACTGGTATGAGACTCAGTCATCTGGTCGAGCTTTAATTCTGTTTCTCTCAATTCCTGAACTACTTCTTCCCTGAATTTAACCGTCAGCTCTCTTTTGCGGGCAAGCGCTTCTTCATAGGCTGACTTTAACTTGGGAATAGACAATTCCGTCATTTTCCTCTCGGAAGCAAGGTCATTAACCCGCTGTTTCAACTGAATCATCTCTACGTGAGACACCACACCCTGCCTGGCAAGCGGTTTGGTTAATTCCAGTTCTTCTTCTCCCAGATCAAGACTGGTTGTAAGAAATTCCAGCTGGGCTTCTGACGCTGACAATTCATGTTTTGCCTGACTCGACTGCCGGTTAGCAATATCCAGTTCTGCCCTCAAACCATCTTTCCGGTTTTCGTATATCGTTTCTTCACGCTTGATGTACTCTTGATAATCATCAAGTTCTGACGGGAAATAGATGTCTTTGCCGCTCAATTCGGCTTTCAGGCGTGCTGCCCTGGCCAGTTCGCTGTAGTACTCAACAGCACTTTCACGGTAGGTGGAGCGAAAACGGGTGTCATCCAGTCTGAGCAGTAATTGACCTTCTTCAACCAGCTCGCCTTCCTGAACATAAAGTTCCTGAAGAATACCGCCTTCAAGGTTCTGAACGACCTGTAGCCGGGATGAGGGAATCACTTTACCCATGCCACGGGTGATTTCGTCAAGTTCAGCCACGCTGGCCCAGATAACAGCAGAAAAAACTGCCAGAAGCATCATGTAAATCAGCAACCGGCCACCTCTCGGTGTTTTCATCAGCATGGCGGCGCTGGTATCTGACATATATTCCAGATCTTCAGGCTTTACATGCTCTTCCAGAGAAGATTCAACATTGTCTTCTCCATCAGCCTCTGCTGCCGTTTCATCAGGTTCCAGAACGTCCTGCTCTTGCAGAGCCTGCTGTTCATTCTGCTTGCCTGGATCAGTGTCCTTTTGATCGCTCATTGGAATACCATTTATTAATCAATCTTCAGCTTGCCCTGCTTCAGAGCAGCATGCACCTGTTCCTTGGGTCCGTCTGCAACCACTTTGCCGTTATCCACCACCACCAGCCTGTCCACCATATCCAACATAGAGGCTTTGTGAGTGACAAGAACAATGGTTTTATCTTTGCAACGAGTCTTGAGCTGCTCCTTCATGCGCTGCTCAGTCGTATTGTCCATAGAGCTGGAGGGCTCATCGAGTACCAGAATCGGTGGATCCATCAACAGGGCTCTTGCCAGAGCAATACTCTGCCTCTGCCCTCCGGAAAGATTCTGTCCACGCTCACCCACCACCATATCCAAACCATTGGGGTGTTTATTGGCAAACTCAGTAACACCGGCAATTTCAGCGGCTTTCAGCAGAGCCTCATCATCAATGAAGCTGGCACCCAGAGTGATGTTATCTTTGATGGAACCGTAGAACAGGGTGATATCCTGAGAAACACAACCAATACTGCTGCGAAGGTCAGAAGGGTTAAGCTGTCTCAGATCGATACCGTCAATACGAATCGCACCATTTTCTGGCTCATAAAGACCAAGAATCAGCTTTTCAATGGTGGTTTTGCCTGAGCCTATGCGCCCGATGATCGCAACTTTTTCACCCGCCTTGATATTGAGGGAAATGCCACGGAGTGCCTGAATTTCCTGCTCAGGGTAGGTGAAATCAACCTGGTCAAACTCAATGCCGCCTTTCAGTTCCGGGCGATTAACATAATCCCGGTCTTCGTGACGTTCAACAGGCATTTCCATCACCTGGTTCAATCCATCAAGCGCAGACTTTGCCTGATTGTATCGTGTCGCCAGACCGGCTACCTGAGCCATGGGAGCAAGGCAGCGACCTGCCAGCATGACGGAGGCAATCAGCCCCCCCATACTCAACTCACCTTCTGAAATCAGGAAAACACCCGAAGCCACCAGACCAATGTTACACATTTGCTGAACATAAGCGCTTACGGTTGAAGCCGATGAACTCAATAATTTAGTGCGAATGCTCCAGGTCGCAATATGACCAACAGACTTCTCCCATTTGTACTGTATATCGCTTTCAGCCTGGGCAATTTTCAATGCTTCCATGCCCGTCAGACTCTCAATCAACGTGGCACTTTTCTGGGAATTAGAACGCAGGGTCTTTTCAACCGAACGGCGCAGTGGCCCCTGAATGGCAAAACTGTACACACCAATCAGGAACATACAGAACAGCGGGATAAAGGCGAGTGGCCCACCCAGCATGAAAATAACCATCAGAATGATAAAGGTGAAAGGCAGATCAACCAGAGCCGTAACGGTTGAAGAAGTGATGAATTCCCGAATGCTTTCAAAGTCCTGAAGGTTCTTGGCAAAAGAGCCAACAGAAGCAGGGCGTGCTGACATGCTCAACCCAAGAACCCGCTCCATGATTCTGGACGACAGCAGAATATCGGACTTTTTCCCTGCCAGATCAATGAAATAACTTCGAATCATTTTCAGAATGAAATCGAAGCTGAATACAATAATCGCCCCCACAGCCAGCACCCACAGGGTGTCAAAGGCCTGATTGGGAACCACCCGATCGTACACGTTCATCACAAACAGCGGGCTAGCGACGACAAACAGGTTGATCATCAGGGAAGCCAGCAATACATCGCGGTAAATGCGCCAGGAACCCAGAATGGTTCCCCAGAACCAGTGCCTGGATTTCACATTCAGAGTGGTCGGGCTGCGCTTGTCGTAACGGTGTTTTTCCCGAACGTAAATCGCATAGCCTGTGTAATGCTCAGCCAGATCGTCCACAGAAATACGCTTAACGCCTTCACCTGTTTCAGGAAGAACCACTCTGGCATGACCTTCCTCGTGATCTATGTCCAGCAGAATACAGGCCTTTCGTTTCTTGAGAAACAGAACCACGGGGGTAACCAGTGGGGAAATATCCGCCAGGTCCCGTTTATGTACCTTACTGGCCAAACCGGCACGGTTGGCTGAACGAATAAACAGATCGGCATTAAATAAACCCTCTTCAAGAGGCAGTCCTGCCCTGAGAGAATCGTGAGAATAAGGTTTGCCGTAATGACGTGTCAGGAAAGCCAGGCACTCCAGTAAAGGATCAAATTCCAGTTGGTCTTGCTCTGGTACGCCCCAGTCCTCAGTCGCTACAATTGTCTGATCCATGGATCCCTGCCAATGAATACGAAATTAAAACAGACTACTTTGCCAAAAGTGACTCTCTGCAAAAAAGTAAAAAAGAATCAACTTTATTAGTAATGACGATAGCCGGTAAAAGACTGCTCTTGTACTAGCCGTCGCAATCTTTTTCTTTTTTAAAACTTTGGTCTTTTTCCGTCAAATAACTGAATTGTCGAACTATATTTTCCTGGCAAAAGAACGTTTATTACTGGATTAAAAATGCAGAACAAATTCCCGGAGTCAAAAACAAGAAGATCACTATTAAAAGCCGCATCGACTCTTGTCGCAAGCAGCCTTTTTCCAGCTCTATCCAGCAGTTCTGCAAAACTTTATGTTCCGAATACGCAGTGCGGGACAATGATTCTAGTCACCGGAAGATTCCCCCGACTCGCTGTCTGACTCATTGGAGTAATTAAAAAGGAGCTTTTTATGAATTATCCTGATCTGGAAAAGTTGTTCGATGACTTAAGTAAGATAACGCCACTGAAGATGCGGGGGTTTCCACAACAACCCGGGAACGAGCACAATATTTTTCTGCTGGAAAAGTGTGGAGAGAATTACTATTTATTACCGAGCCCCTTATTTGGCAGAACGAACCTTAGCCCCCCACCACTTTTTGACGGCCTGTTTGTGTACGTCATCGTAGCGGACCATCCACAACAGGTTATGGTGGCAGCAGATCGAACAAACTTAAATTACGATTATCGACTGGGGGTTCGGGGACACGCCTCCGTATCCTTAGGGGGTGATGCTTTATACGCCGGAGATTTAGAGTTTCGTGGGAGTAAATTAGTCCGCTGGAATCATAACTCAGGACATTACCTCCCCAGCCCGGAGCAACGTTACACCCAACTCACTCCGAATGTAAAACGACTACTGCCTGAAAACCTCTTTGTTGACCCCCTTCAGCACTGATTTCAACGAGAACATCCTTGTTTCAATGGCACTGATTTAAACCTTCAGCCATTGGTATCCGTTGAACCTGCACGCTTATACTCTGAAATGTCAGAAATATTGATGGAAGTAATGACAGCTGCCGTTATTTATCAAACACTTCTGCCTGAATACGCTTGATACCGATATGCCGAACATCCTTACCCTTCACCAGATAAATCACATACTCTGCAATATTGCGGGCATGGTCGCCAATTCGTTCCAGTGAACGCAGTACCCACATAATGTTCAGCACACGAGTGATAGAGCGCGGGTCTTCCATCATGTAAGTCACCAGTTCACGGGTCGCACTTTTGTACTCGCGATCCACAGACTTGTCTTCTTTGGCCACAGCTAACGCCAGATCTGCGTCAAAACGGGCAAAGGCATTCAGGGCATCCTGAACCATCTGACGGACATGGTTGCCAATATGACGGGCTTCAATATAGCCTTTAGGCGCTTCACCCTGCTCTGTCAGGGAAATGGCAAAACGGGCAATTTTGGCGGCTTCATCACCAATACGCTCAAGGTCTGTCGAAGCCTTGGTGCAGGCCAGTACCAGTCTCAGGTCACTGGCAGCAGGCTGGCGCCGGGCAAGAATGCGGCTGCACTCGTCATCAATAGTCAGTTCCATGGCGTTAATATCGGTGTCTTTTTCACACACCGAGATCGCCCCTTCGCTGTCTGCATTTACCAGGGCATCAATAGCATCCGACACCTGCTTCTCAACCTGCCCCCCCATAGACAACAGGTTATTCCTCAGCTCCTCCAGTTCGGTGTTGAACTGCTGGGAAATATGATGGGTCATAAGGTCTGTTTTAGTATCCATATACTTATTCTGCCTCAGCCGTAACGGCCGGTAATATAGTCTTCGGTCTGCTTCCGGGCCGGGTTAGTGAATACCGTGTCGGTATCACCAAACTCTATTAACTCGCCCATGTACATAAAAGCAGTGTAATCAGACACACGCGCTGCCTGCTGCATGTTGTGCGTCACAATCACAATAGTGAATTTTGATTTCAGTTTGTTGATCAGCTCTTCGATTTTCAACGTTGATATCGGGTCCAGCGCTGAAGCCGGTTCATCCAGCAGCAAAACCTCAGGTTCAACCGCAATGGTACGGGCAATCACCAGTCGCTGCTGCTGACCACCCGACATGCTTAAAGCGCTTTCATGCAGCCGGTCTTTGACTTCATCCCAGAGCGCAGCACTTTTCAGCGCCCACTCAACCACCTCATCCAGAACCCGCTTTTTATTGATCCCCTGAATACGAAGGCCATAAGCTACGTTTTCATAAATGCTCTTGGGAAATGGGTTGGGTTTCTGGAAAACCATCCCTACCCGTCGGCGCAGGTCGGCGGCATTCACACCTTTTTCATAGATATCCTGATTATCCAGCAGAATTTTGCCGGTAACACTGCACCCTTCAACCAGGTCATTCATGCGGTTCATTGTCCGCAACAAGGTTGATTTACCACAGCCAGAAGGCCCGATAAAAGCAGTCACCCGCTTCTTGGGAATCTTCATGGAAATATCGAACAAAGCCTGCTTCCTGCCATATTGCAGATTCAGCTGTTCGACACTGAAACAGGTTTCTTCCTGATCCAGATACAGCTTACGACGGCTGCGCCCCAGGCTTTCCAGATTAAACGCCGGGCTGGAGGATTCCGTCGTCGCAGTCCGGGCAGCCTGTTGCCCCTCCCCGGTCCGGGATGATGTGCTCACGTCCAGTGCCTCATTCAGCATGTGATTATCTACACCATATACCATTTAAAAGTTTTATTCTGTGACTGAAAGCAACCCAATTATTCAAGGCCATCATGCTTCCAGACTCTTGTACTTCTCGCGCAGTTGATTGCGGATAGCCACCGCTGACAAATTCAGCACCGCAATCACAACGACCAGTAGCAACGCTGTGGCATACACCAGCGGTCTTGCCGCTTCAACGTTCGGGCTCTGGAAGCCAACATCGTAAATGTGGAAGCCCAGATGCATAAACTTCTGGTCCAGATGCAGGAAAGGATAGTTAGCGTCAAGCGGAAGACTGGGGGCCAATTTCACCACACCAACCAGCATCAACGGTGCCACCTCACCAGCAGCACGAGCCACCGCCAGAATCAAACCAGTCATCATTGCCGGGCTCGCCATGGGCAGTACAACGCGCCACAAAGTTTCTGCTTTCGTCGCCCCCAACGCCAGACTACCTTCACGTACCGAGCGCGGAATGCGTGATAAACCTTCTTCTGTTGCCACAATCACCACCGGCAGGGTCAGCAGCGCCAGTGTAATGGATGCCCAGAGCAGCCCCGGCGTACCAAACGTTGGGGCAGGCAACGCTTCCGGGAAAAACAGCTGATCAATCTGTCCACCTGCGAAATAGATGAAAAAGCCCAGACCAAATACGCCATAAACAATCGATGGCACACCGGCAAGGTTATTGACCGCAATACGAATGGCACGGGTCAGCCATCCCTGAGAGGCGTACTCTCGCAGATAAACAGCAGCCACGACACCAAAGGGCGTCACAATAATCGACATCAGGATGACCATCATGACCGTACCGAAGATGGCAGGGAATACACCACCTTCGGTATTCGCTTCTCGTGGGTCTTCGGTGACGAACTCTTTCAGTTTGCTGAAGTAAAAACCGATTTTCTGCCAGACCGACATAGCGTTAGGCTGGTATGCCCTGACAATCTTGCTGAAAGACTGCTCAATTTCGCGTCCTTCAACCGTTGTAGCAACAAAGCTGTCGCGGTTAAAGGCGGTATAAAGCTGCGCCAGTCGTTCTTCCATGACCTTGTATTCCGCCTGATAAACACGACGCTGAGACTCTATATCCATCAGTCTTTCTGGTGTCAGCCGGTTATTCAACTCAAGGCTTCGCTGTTGCAGTCGCAACCGTTCCAGTCTGGCATTTACCGAACCGATATCGTGTTTCTCAATGGCATAAATCTGTTTGTGGATGTCCAGGGCTCTATTCAGGCGGGTTTGCAGCTCGTCCCATGCCCCTGCCCCCGTGGCCACCACAACACCTTCTTCCTTGATGCTCTGCAAATAGCCATAAAGGTTGCCCCATTCTCGGCGTTCAAGCGCCATAATGTCTTCAGGGTATTTGCGCTTAAACAGCCAGCGATCCACAACCCAGGCAAAATCGGAGCCGTAGATGTCCCGGTTGCCAACTTTCAACAGGTCACGCACCACTTCATCTTCATTATCTTCAATGGGTAAACCCGCTGCCTTCAGGCGTGCAGCCGGAACCTCTTCTGACTCCACGATCTCACCGGCAATGTCTCTGGGTTCCTGCCCGGGAATCTGGTATTCCGTCACGATAATACTGCCCGGCCAGAAATGCCCCAGCCCCCGAACGGCGATCAATGCCAGCAGACCGACAACAAGAATCACGCTGATTGCTACGGCTCCGGCGTTTAACCAGACCCAGGGAGAACCACTGCTGAACCATCTTCCCACTGACGCTTTGTTTGTCACTGTTTTCATTGACATGATTCCTTTTACAGTGAGCTGTATTTCTTGCGCAGACGATGGCGGACAATTTCAGCTGCGGTATTAACGACGAAGGTAAACAGGAACAGAACCAGTGCCGCCAGAAACAGAATGCGGTAATGGCTGCTGCCCACTTCCGATTCCGGCATTTCTACCGCAATATTGGCCGCCAGTGTTCGCATACCTTCAAAGATATTGGCATCCATAATGGGGGTATTACCCGTTGCCATCAGCACAATCATGGTTTCACCCACCGCTCGTCCCATGCCAATCATAACGGCAGAGAAAATCCCCGGACTGGCAGTCAGCAGAACCACTCGAACCAGGGTTTGCCAGGGGGTTGCGCCCAGTGCCAGAGAGCCGTAACTGAGATGTTTGGGGACACTGAAAATAGCGTCTTCGGCAATGGAAAAAATGGTGGGAATAACCGCAAAGCCCATGGCCAGCCCTACCACCAGGGCATTACGCTGGTCGTAGGGAATACCCAGTTCCGATGTCAGCCAGGTACGCATATCGCCATCAAAGAAAGTGACTTCCAGCACGCCATTCATTGAGAAGGCAACAGCGCCACTGAACAGGACGACAGGTATCAACAAAGCAGCCTGCCAGCCTTCCGGAATGGTATGACGGATTCTGCCCGGTAATGAATCCCAGATAAAAGCAAACAGAAGAATACCCACCGGCACAAACAGCAGCAGGGCAAAAATACCCGGCAAATTATTCTCAATCAGTGGTGCCAGCCACAAACCCGCCAGAAAACCAAGGATAACGGTAGGCAACGCCTCCATCAGTTCGATCATAGGCTTCACCTTTCGGCGCATACCCGGAGCCATAAAGTAAGCGGTATAAATGGCACCCGCAATCGCCAGAGGTGTGGCCAGCAACATGGCATAAAAGGCTGCTTTCAGGGTACCGAAAGAGAGGGGGGTCAGACTGAGCTTCGGCTCAAAGTCGTTGTTTGAAGCTGAGGATTGCCAGATGTATTCAGGTTGTTCATAGCCTTCATACCAGACCTTTTGCCATAAAGCAGAAAACGATACTTCAGGGTGTTCATTCTCAACCCTGAAGAATTCAACGCCTTCCTGCCCATCCACCAGCAGGTAGTTGCTTCTTGGCGAAATGGCCATTTGGTTAATGGAACCATCGGACAACTGTTGTTTTATAAGAGACCGGCCGGAAGTCGTATAAAATACACCAACATTGCCTTCTTCATCAGCCGCCAGAAAGCCTTTACGACGATGTTCAGGTTTTATCGAGGTAATCGGGCTGTCCAGCAGTTTGAAGTCACGAACCCGCTGCAAAGACCATTCATTCTGGTCATCACGAACCATAAACCACTGACTGATTAAACCACTATCATCGCCTGCAAGGAGCGAAACCCCGCCCAGAAGAAACTCAATTTCAGTGATACTGGCATCCCCAACTGTCAGGTCAGTAATCGAATGCAGATACAGCTGACTCAGGTTCGCAACGTTGATAATTGCCATTTCATCGCCAGCCATTCTTACAAACAGCCAGCGCTGGTCTGGATCGATTTTTAACTGCTCAGGGGTGCCGGGAATGGCTGGCAGCGTGACGGCCTGTTGTTCCAGAGTCACTTCTTCTGTCAGAAAGTTTTCTTCCTTGCTGAACGCTGTTGAAACCATCCTGTCACTGCTGACCGCAGCGATAAACAACTGCCTGTCGTTATCAGCCAGGGTAATGTCACTGAGGCTATTGTCTGATAGCGTCAGAAGCTGTTTGCCGTATGGGTACTCAACAACAGGCGTAATAACCCGCTGGTCATCAGGCCAGCTGATTTTATGCCCAATCTTGAAAACTATTGCCTGACCATTGCTTAATCCAGCCGCCATCAGGCTGGAATTCGCAGGGTCACTGGCCAGGGTTGTTACTTCTGTACCGGCAGGCAGAGGCAGATAAAAGCGCGAATTATTGTCGCCAGTTCGGGCTGAGCGAAAATCAAGCTCACCAGTACGGTTGATGCTCAGGGCTATCTCACCCTGTTCTTCCATGCTCAGATAGAGCGGAGGGTTGTCCTGATCAATACTCTGGGTCCATGTGCTTTGCGGGATAACCGACGCTCCCCTGAATAGTGGCGCTACTTCGTACACAAGGTAGAAAAATATAAGGGTTATGGCGGCAATAACCCCAAGCCCACCTACAGCAACAGCCCACCGGGCGATATTGTCTTTTAAAAAGCGCAAAGAGCGCTTTCTTCTCAGGGCCGGGGTGTTGAAATCGACACCAGGGCTGCTTTCTATCGTTTTTTGGTACATGGCTCTGGTCGCACGAATTAATGAGCGTAAGATAAAACGAACATGTGACAAAAATGTTACAACAGGAAAAAAAGTGAACTATCGTGTTGCCAGTTGTCAAAACATTCTGAATTCGCCCAAACTTTAATCGGTGCAAATATTACGTTTGCACCGAATTGGAAAAATCAGTATTTTAAGTAACTCGCGCTAAGGGCGCAGTACATTAATCGAGTCCTTTCATGTTAATAAAAGCCATGCTAATACAACAATTAAGCTCACAAAGTGGGCAATATTATCAGGAATATCTTACCTCCCTGCACTCCCACCGACATCATCACTCTCACCATTGATTCCCTCCGGGAACCCTTTCGTTATAACATTCTTTAGTCTGATCTTTTCTGTTTTGATACGGCTAAAACATTCAACGCCACAAAATTAGTCCATATTGGATAGTGGTTAAGTAAAAGCTGACTGCAATAAATAATATAAACAAACATTCAGTTAGCTGGAAATAACAATCAGGAAATTCAATGAACGCAGTAATTCTGGCCGTTACAGTGATGCTTGCGCTGAGTTTAATGCGCGTAAACGTTGTATTGGCACTGTTTCTGGGAGCCCTCACGGGTGGTCTGTCCGGTGGACTGGATATCCACGAAACCATAGCCGCTTTTTCTGAAGGTCTTGGCGGCGGTGCAGGCATTGCCCTGAGCTACGCCATGCTGGGTGCTTTTGCCGTTGCCATTTCACGCTCTGGCGTGCCTGAGTGGATGGCAGGCAAGATTATCAAAAAAGTGAAAAGTAATGCCAGGACAAATGGCAGAAATTCACTGAAGTATGGCGTGTTTGTCATGGTTCTTCTGATGGCATTTTCCTCTCAGAACCTTGTGCCTGTCCACATTGCCTTTATTCCAGTACTGATTCCACCGTTGCTGTCTGCCTTTAGTGCCATGAACATCGACCGTCGTCAGATTGCCTGCCTCCTGACGTTTGGTTTGACAGCCACTTACATGCTCGTACCTGTTGGCTTCGGTAATATCTACCTGATGCAGATTCTGGGTGGCAATCTGCAGAAAAACGGTCTGGATATCGACCTGAGCCTGATGCCTTCTGCCATGATGATACCAGTGAGTGGTATGTTCCTGGGCCTGCTGTTTGCGCTATTTGTCACCTATCGCAAACCTCGCTCCTACCACGTTGAAAAAAGCCAGCTGGCCCAGAACGAAGAAGTGACCCTGAACACAGCAAGTGTCGTTTCTGTCGTACTGGCCGTTGCTTCAGCACTGGGTATTCAACTCAGTACAGGCTCCATGGCTCTGGGTGCCGCTACCGGTTTCATCATTATGATTCTGGGTCGGGTCGTGTGCTGGCGCGAAGCGGATGACGTGTTTGCCCAGGGTCTGCGTATGATGGCAGCCTGTGGTTTTATCATGATCACTGCAGCCGGTTTTGCCGAAGTGCTGCGCACCACTGGCGACATTCCGGTTCTGGTGAATATGGTTCAGGATCTGGTTGGTGGCAGTCAGCCCATGGCGGCACTGATGATGCTCCTGGTTGGCCTGATGATCACCATGGGGATCGGCTCCTCGTTCTCCACAGTGCCAATCATCGCCACCCTGTACGTCCCTCTGGCTATGGCGCTGGGCTTTTCGCCACTGGCAACTGCTGCACTGGTAGGTACTGCGGGTGGTCTGGGTGATGCGGGTTCTCCAGCGTCTGACTCCACCATTGGTCCAACAGCAGGCCTGAATGCTGATGGACAGCACGACCACATTCGCGACTCCGTTCTTCCGACCTTCCTGCACTACAACCTGCCAATGATTATCTTTGGCTGGATTGCGGCAATGGTTTTGTAAAAACACTGAATAAAAAATCCCCGCACTGCCTCAGGTATGCGGGGATTTTTTATTTCAGCAGACTGGAGTGATCAGAGTTCCAGCGCACTCAGGTATTTTTCAACGACAGTGGTTGGCAGTGGAATATAACCATCCTTAACCACGACTTCCTGCCCCTGACGTGACAGAACCATCTTCAAAAATTCACGCTCCAGCGGAGGAAGCGCCTTGTTTGGCTGCTTGTTCACATAAACATAAAGGAAGCGAGCCAGTGGGTAGCTGTTGTTCACTGCATTCGCTGGCGTTGCATCAACAAAATCACCACCCGCTTTCTTCGCCAGAGGAACGGTACGGACGCTGGACGTCTTGTAACCGATACCAGAGTAACCCAGCCCGTTGATGGAGGCAGAAACCGACTGCACGACAGACGCCGAGCCGGGCTGTTCGTTGACATTGTTGCGGAAGTCGCCTTTGCACAGTGCCACTTTCTTGAAGTACCCGTAGGTTCCGGATACAGAGTTACGCCCATAAAGCTGGATAGAACGATTTTCCCAGGGGCCTCCCAGACCAGCCTGCCCCCAGGTAGTAATGTTCTGGTCGCCACCACACCGGCGGGTTGTGGAGAAGATGGCGTCCACCTGCGCCATAGTCAGCCCCTTGATGGGGTTATCCTTGTTCACAAAGACGGCCAGGGCATCAATCGCTACAGGAACCGGCGTAGGCTTGTAACCGTAACGTTTTTCAAAAGCTTCCAGCTCTTTGTCCTTCATCTTCCGGCTCATGGGGCCAATGTTGGAAGTGCCTTCCGTCAGGGCAGGAGGCGCAGTCGAAGAACCGGCAGCCTGAATCTGTACGTTGACATTCGGGTATTCGCGCTTGAAGTCTTCAGCCCAAAGGGTCATCAGGTTGGCCAGTGTATCGGAACCAACACTGGACAGGTTTCCGGATACACCACTGGATTTTTTATAGACCGGCATATCGGCGTCAATCTGGCTGGCCACTGCGGTCTGCATTCCAGCAACTCCTGTTACCAGAGCCACAGCAGTGATAAGCGCTTTCAGTTTCATTGGTTGGTCTCTCCTGAGAGGGTTCTTGTTATTCGTTGCGTTCTATTCCGCGTTTGAGACGATACAGACCCAACAGCCATGAACGGACTTGCCAGCTTCGCATGCAGGAACAAATGTTCATGGTAATAAAATTGTCTGATGGCTGAAATCATAGGGAGGGAATATGACAATTATGTGAACAGCAGGAAAACCAACGGTTAATCCTTGAATAATCGTTCGCTGCTATGAGACAGAGTTTAAATTACGTTGGGGTTGAGAGAGGAAAGGGCCACTCATGCTTTGATTCCCTTATGCTCCACCGCTAGCTGAAGAGCACATCGAATGGCACTGCAGTAATTCTGTCGCTTAGTTTCACGACTTTACTACCAGTGTATACAACTATCCCACGCTCAATTCCGCCTGTTTCGACTAGCTTATACAGAGTACCAAAATTAGCGCTGCTGATGCTCATACTCGATTTTATTTCTATTGCCGTGCTGCATTTGGGTCCGGATAGAATCACATCAACCTCATTTTTTTTCCGATCCCGATAGTGAAAAATCTGGTACTCATTTTCTGAATTTGTAATCTGTTTAAAAACCTCAGAGACAACAAACGTTTCAAAAACATTTCCTAGCAAATTCCTGTTTTTCACAAAGTCATCCGCAGTAAGCTGACGGGTAGCGCATAATAATCCCGTATCTAAAAAATGGACTTTCGGAGCCTTGGTTTGCCTCTTTAACTCGTTTGCATGCCAGACCGGTATTTTTTTCACCAGAAACATACTTTCCAGGGCTGATAAGTATTTGGTAACTGTCGCGGCACTAAGGCCGGCTGACCGCGATAGAGCGTTTATATTCAGCACAGAGGACGTCAGTGCGGCCAAAGCTGTGAACATTTGCGTCAGTTCTGCTGCTTTTGACAGCTCAAAAACTTGCGTAATGTCACGATTAATCAATGCAGTAGAGTAGGCAGAAAACCATGCTTTTCGCCGTCTTTTTATGCGCTGTGATATCTCCGGATACCCACCCATCGTAATTTTGTCAAATAACTCTTCCTGACTGGTAGTACCTTCAATCTCAGTAAAATCGTTTGATTCCAGCCTTTTTAGAAATGAACTGGTTCCGCCTGCCAGCTCTGACTGTGAAAATGGCAGCAACGTTAGAAATTCAATCCTGCCAGCCATAGAATCTGACAACCGGGGTACTGCAAGCAGGTCTGCAGATCCGGTTAGTACGAATGAGCCTGGCTGCCGATCTTCATCAACCAGCAGCTTTATTGTGGCCATTATTTCCGGACAACGTTGGATCTCATCTATGATCGCTGGCTTTTTTAGTGTCCTGAGAAGACCTTGAGGATCAGTCTTAGCCAGCATCAAGCTATCTTCATCATCTAGCGTGATATAGCTTGCATTTTTGACTATGTGTCTGGCTGTAGTTGTTTTACCTGATTGCCTTGGGCCAATAATAGCAACAACCGGAGTGTCGGTGAGAGCATCTAAAATCTTGTTTTCAATGTCTCTTTTTATGTATGCCAAAGCTTAAGACTCCAAAATTCAGGCATTTAAATAGTTAATTCTGAGTATAGTGACAGGGGTAAAAAATACAAATAATGTGGGGTAAAAAATGAAAATAATGTAGGGTAAAAAATATAAATATATTAGGGTATAAAAAGTAAATAGGGCAGGGTATAAAAATTAAATAGGGCAGGGTAAGGAATAACCCTCTCCCTCTGCACTCAAAAAACAGTGGCGATAAGATTACAGCGAGGGTGATGGGGATGTATAGACTTTTTGTAAGTAGAGCCTGTCCATCGTTTTGCAGGTTCAGGCTGTGGCTGGGTATAATCCAAAACCACCATAACAATAATAAGTCAGGGGAATCTCATGAAATCCGGCTGGATTGTGCTGCACAAAGTTGTAGCCGGGATCGATCAGTTGACGGAAAAAACCGGTCAACTGATCAGTTGGTTTAATCTCTTACTGGTTCTGTCCGTCTGTCTTGTGGTTTTGCTGCGTTACTTTCTTAATGTTGGCTCTATTGCCCTGCAGGAAACCGCCATGTACTTCCATGCGCTGATCTTTCTCGGGGCCAGCGGTTACACCCTTAAACACCAGGAACACGTCAGGGTTGATGTATTTTACCGGCGCCTGTCGCCAAAAGGTCAGGCTCTGGTGAACAGTATGGGTACGCTATTTCTGCTCATTCCTGTTTGCCTGTTTATTGGGTTTATGAGCTGGGAATACGTAATGCAGTCCTGGAGCATTATGGAAACCTCCACGGACCCGGGAGGCTTGCCTGCTGTTTTCCTGCTGAAAAGCCTGATCCTGTTTCTGGCCTTCACCCTGTTTTTACAGGGTATTGCTGAACTCCTCCGCTCATTAATGCTACTGGCTGACGTACAGGAGGTGCAGCATGGCTGAATTAATAGCTGAGTTTATCCCCCTGGTTATGTTCGCCTGTGTCTGCGCTGTGCTGATGATTGGCTATCCGGTCGCTTTTTCCCTGGCAGGTACCGCCCTGATTTTCGCAGCCATCGGTACACTAACAGGACACTTTGACGACTCTTTCCTGACAGCCTTACCCAGTCGTTTATTTGGCATTGTTGGCAACCAGACGTTACTGGCGGTTCCACTGTTTGTTTTTATGGGCGTCATGCTTGAAAAGTCCAGAGTTGCAGAAAACCTGCTGGAAAGCATGGCCCGGCTCTTTGGTCAGCTGCGTGGGGGACTGGGGCTTTCCGTAACAGTGGTGGGTATGTTGTTAGCAGCCAGTACCGGTATTGTCGGTGCCACAGTGGTCACTATGGGACTGTTATCGCTACCGACCATGCTGCGCAGAGGCTATTCTGCCCAGCTGGCTACCGGCACCATCTGTGCGACTGGCAGCCTTGGACAAATTATTCCTCCTTCCATTGCACTGGTTTTGTTAGGGGACGTGTTGTCCACCGCCTATCAGCAGGCTCAGCTGAATATGGGAATTTTCTCTCCCAAAACCGTATCGGTTGGCGACCTGTTTGTGGGGGCACTGATTCCGGGACTGTTGCTGGTTCTTGCTTACTCGGTGTATATCATGGCCGTGGCATGGCTGAAACCTGAGTCAGCACCTGCGTTAACCGATGAGGAGATTAAACAGTTTGATGAAGGCAGCCAGACCCCATTGTTGATGACGCTGCTGCCTCCGGTGCTGCTGATTATCGTTGTACTCGGGTCTATCCTCACAGGCATTGCCACACCAACAGAAGCTGCAGGCGTCGGCGCTTTGGGCGCTATTGCCCTTGCAGCTGCACGGCGGCAGATTCATCGTGAGATTCTGCATGAAGTGGTGACCTGTACCACCAAAATCACCTGCATGGTGTTCCTGATTCTTATCGGAGCGTCGGTGTTCTCGCTGGTGTTCCGGGGGTTTGGTGGTGAAGAGCTGATTCAGTCTCTGTTTAAAAGCCTGCCCGGCGGTGTTTTCACAGCGGTACTGCTGGTGATGGTGGTCATGTTTCTGCTCGGCTTTATTCTTGATTTCATTGAGATCACCTTTGTTATCGTGCCAATGGTGGGGCCCGTCCTGCTGGCTATGGGTGTAGACCCGGTCTGGCTTGGCATTATGATTGCTGTTAACTTGCAAACCTCTTTTTTAACCCCTCCTTTTGGCTTTGCCCTGTTTTACCTGCGAGGGGTTGCTCCAAAAGAGGTGGCAACAGCGGATATCTACAAAGGCGTAGTGCCTTTTATCGCCATTCAGCTGATTATGCTGGTCGCATTGGCAGTCTGGCCACAGTTGGCCACCTGGCTGCCAGCACACATCTATGGCTGATGCGCCATAAAAACAATTTTTGTTAAAAGAGCAAAAGCTGAACCCGCAGCAGACAATAAGAAGAAGACCGGGAGAGAATGAATGAATCTCGTGAACGATGACAACCCAGTACCTCAGGGGGAACTGACTCTGAAGGTACTGGCAGATAACCAATCCACCAATCACACCGGCGATGTATTTGCTGGCTGGGTAGCGATGAATGTCGACCAGGCTGGAGAAATTCAGGCCAGAAAAGTTGCCAAAGGCAGAGTCGTTACCGTCAGCATTGGTGCTATGAGCTTTATGCGGCCGGTACAGGTTGGTGACATTATTGGCTTGTACAGCCGGGTAACAGAAGTGGGCAAAACATCCATCCGGGTGATTGTGGAAGCCTGGATAGAAAACGACAACGGCGACTCTGTTTCACAGAAAAAGCTGACAGAAACCTCAATGGTCTTTGTGGCGGTTGATGGCTCAGGCAGTACTCAACGCATTAACCGTTGAGTTTGTCAGACCAGCGTTGTAACAGTCCGGTCATTTTATCAACCGTCACGGGCTTGTCGATGAAATCATCCATGCCGGCCTGTTGAAAAGCCTGCTGGTCTTCATCCGTAACGTTGGCGGTAAAAGCAATAATAGGGATCTGGTCATAAGACTGGCCGGATGCCCTGATGGTTCGGGTGGCTTCCATGCCATCCATAACCGGCATGATGCAATCCATCAACACCAGGTCGAATGACTCCTGCGCTACTTTCTGAACGGCAGCTTCTCCATTTTCTACGATGATCACAGAGCAACCCAGTTTTTTCAGCAGTGCCTGCGCCACCATCTGATTAACCGGGTTGTCTTCTGCGACCAGGATTTTGAGTTTAAAGTCAGGCAGTGTTTCTGACACCAGATAGCCCTTTCGGCAGATTAACTATCTATTTAAAACTATCTATTTAAAACTACCTATTTAACTATCTGGCACCCAGGGCAAATCTTTAGGACGCCCGACAAGAGGTTTCGACAGAAAAAACATCCTTTATTGCCAGTTCCAGACGATCACCTGCGTACAGCGGCGCCACTCCTTTAGGGGTACCGGAAAGCACTATATCCCCTGGTTCCAGAGTGAAGTGCCGGCTGATGTAACTCAACAGCCCCGGAATAGACGTCAGCATATTAGCGCTGGTGTCCTGCTGCCGGACTTCACCATTTATTTTCAGACTGAAGGCTATGTTTTCGAGATCAGGCAGGTGTTCTTTCGCGACAAACGATGAGACCGGACAGCTGCCATCAAAAGCCTTGGCTACCTCCCAGGGCAGCCCCCGGCTTTTCATTTTTGCCTGCAGGTCTCTGAGGGTCAGGTCCAGAGCCAGCCCTAACGCCTTAATAGCATCTGTCGCTTCATGCTCACTGGCATTGCAGAGAGGTTTATCAATCAGCAGGGCAATCTCTGTTTCAAAATGCACGTCGCCCCGGTTCCGGGGAATTTTAAACGGCAGCTCCAGGTGTACGACAGAGCTTGTTGGTTTAATAAACAACACCGGGTCATCCGGCAGCGGATTGTTTAGTTCTTCAGCGTGTTCGGCATAGTTTCTGCCAACACAGACAATTTTACCCGTTGGAAGGTCAATACGGTCGCCACTAAGCCAGCGGTGCCTGTACTTCATCTAGGCTTCCTTTTTATCTTATCATTGTAATGTGGCCGATACGTTCCCGGCAGCCCGGAGCCCAACAAGATAACCATTGGCCCTGAATTATTCCATCAGGCTTCCAAGCCGAAGGAGAGAACCATGTCAGAAGAACTCCATCTCAATATCCAGGATCTGCACGACTTGCTGCAAGGTCAGCCTGTTGATGATTGCACGGCTGGTTCACTGAAACAGATCACCGACGAAATCCAGATTGCACTGGCACAGGCAGAAGGTGACATTCCACTGCAGGAGTACAACGAACAGCTGGAACAGGAGGCTATACGCTTCAGCGAAGCACATCCTGCGCTATCCCAGGCCATCAGGCAGGTGATGACCACCCTGTCCAGTATCGGCATTTAAGTCCTGCGAGGTATGTTAACCTTTCCTGACCACAGGTTTAAGCCTTCATAAGTAGTAGTTTCATAAGTAGCAAAACCACAAAGCGACAGCTGATCATTGAAATCATGAGCAAAAACGGCAGCTTCCAGCTGTCGCTGTGGTATCATTTTCTGCTCGGACAACCATAACTACATTCTTATCAGGCAGCTGGTACGGATCCCAGCTATTATGCCCTGAACCGGATGCACGGTCCCATTAACGCCAAAGCCCATAGAAAAAAACAACTGAGCGAATACTATGCCATCCACATCTCTGGACAAGAGCAAGATCAAATTCCTTCTGCTTGAAGGTGTACACCCTTCAGCCGTAGAAGTACTGGAAGCTGCCGGTTACAACAATATTGACTACGTCACCAAGTCCTTACCCACGGAAGAACTGAAAGCACGCCTGTCAGACGCTCACTTTCTTGGCATTCGCTCCCGAACCCAGCTGACGGAAGACATTTTCGAATCAGCCCACAAACTGATCGCAGTGGGCTGTTTCTGTATTGGCACCAACCAGGTTGACCTCAATGCCGCTACAGTCCGGGGGATTCCGGTCTTCAACGCGCCTTATTCCAACACCCGTTCTGTGGCAGAACTGGTGCTGGCAGAAGCTATTCTGCTACTGCGCGGTATTCCCGAAAAAAATGCCCTGGCCCACAGTGGCGGATGGCAGAAAAGCGCTGTCAACTCTTACGAAAGCCGAGGCAAAAAGCTGGGTATTGTCGGCTATGGCAACATTGGCAGCCAGCTGAGCATTCTTGCTGAATCTCTGGGCATGGACGTCTATTTCTACGACACCGTCACCAAGCTGCCCATGGGTAACGCCAAACCCGTGTCAGACCTTAACCAGCTGCTGGCAATGTCTGACGTGGTCAGCCTGCATGTACCGGAAACCGCCGCAACTAAATGGATGATGGGTAAAGAGCAGCTTGAAGCCATGAAAGACGGCAGTGTATTAATCAATGCTTCCAGAGGTACAGTGGTTGACATCGAAGCTCTGGCTTCAGCCCTTGAAGCCGGCAAACTGCTGGGAGCCGCCATTGACGTATTCCCTGAAGAACCCCGCTCTAATAACGATGAGTTCATAAGCCAGTTGCGCGGTATGAACAACGTTCTCCTGACTCCGCACATTGGTGGCAGCACACAGGAAGCCCAGGAAAACATTGGTGCCGAAGTCGTCGACAAGTTCATCAAGTACAGCGATACCGGTACAACCCTATCGTCTGTTAACTTCCCGGAAGTGGCACTGCCAACCCATACCGGAAAGCACCGTTTGCTGCACATCCACAAAAACATTCCAGGCGTTCTGGGCTCTATTAACCAGGTCTTTTCCGACAACAATATCAATATCAGCGGCCAGTACCTGCAGACTAACGAGCAGGTCGGTTACGTGGTGATTGATGTGGATGCAGAGCGCAGTGAAATTGCGCAGGAAAAACTGCGGGAAATTGAAGGTACCATTCGCTGCCGGGTGCTTTATTAACCACCTTCACCCACCTTAGCTACCTCTTCCTTATTCCCATTGACAGAGTCAGGAAGAGGTAATTTTCAAGACATATTAATATTTTACTCTACACTGGATACCGCCTTTTTCAGGAAATTGCTTTCCCACTTAAAATTCAAAAGAGCCAATAACCTCTATGTACGGAGTCGTCATGCGCATTGCGTTTACTATGCTTCTCTTTGTTTTATTAATTCAGGGCGAGGGGGCTCTTGCTGGCCCTGGTAATTCCAAAACACCTGATAAGGACTCCATCAGATATTTACGAAGTTTGAACGCGGCGCTCTGGGATGAACTCAACCTGAATGCGTTACAAAGAGAGGGCGGTGAAGACACCAGGCTGGATCCGGAAAATGACTTTCCAAAAACTCTTAAGAAAATCAATAAGAGAAATATAAGGGCTATTTTACCTGAGTTCACTCAAGCTTCGGCGTTTTGGGATTATTTACAAAAAGATACTCAACTCCTTGCTGTTGCCCCCCTTGGATTAATCATCCATGAGATTATCAGTCAAAAGACATACGACCCTTATTTTATAGACGACAGGCTAGAGAACTTTAATGAAATTAATAAAAGTCAACTGATTAATGCTCTGGCCACTTGCCATTGCTATACATATGCTGAAGAAAACAACACTATCACTTCTAGCAGTAAAATGGTGACTATTCCCACACTCTGGTTACACTATGCGGAAATAGTTAGCGTGCTGTTATCAGGGCATATAACGACTAAAGAAGTAGCTTTTTTAAGGCAACCCGAAAACTATGATGAACAAAGACAACTCTCACCAGCAGGCTTCCATAGTATAACGTTTGATGGTTTCCCATTTGCTGATTCATTGATTAAAGGAATGTCATTTGAAGATTGTGATTTTAAAAACACCGATTTCAGAGGCACTAAACTGTATTGCTGTCGTTTCATTGAATGCCATTTTAAGAATATCACTATTAATAAAGAAACCCGAATCGAAACATCCGACATATTGGACTGTATCGAAGCAGAACGAGACAGCCTGATTAAATTAGTTGGCAAACCGCAAGAGCAAGAAGACTCAGTTTTACAATTACTAACCCTGCTGTTTTTGTTACAAAAACCCGGTGCGTTATCTGAAAGATATGAATACGCAGATGACCTTGTATCAGCAGATTATATTCAGAAATTTATTGACAACTACCAGGAACTGGCTGAAAAATACCCACGATGGATTTCTGTTGCTACGCAGGTACTGTATGCTGCAGCAAGATATAAGAACGAAAGAATGGAGGGTCTGGTAACTGTAAGTGAATTAATGCAGGAATATTCTGGTGAGAATTTAAACCGATTAAGACATCTGGAAACTACCGATGACGATTACTGGTCAAACGTTCTAAATTCAATTGACTGGCACGATTCAGAGTTAACAGAAAATTCGTTGCTGTATCGATCCAATTTAAGACATTTTTTGGCTTCAAATAATATTGAAGCCAGGGATGTCCCTCATGATAACTTCTGCTTATACCATGTACTATACGACAATGAACTCGGATCGAGCATTGAGGATATTCGTACCAGAATTCAGGACTTTATGAACACTTATCTAATGTCCCGAAATGAGGTGACCGCATCAGGAGGTAGAGGCTTGCTCAGGCAAAGTGATGTTGACGAATACAGGGAGAGATTTATCAACATGGATCATTTATTGGATCCTGATTCCAATTCACCGATTACTTATCAAATGGCTGAGCAGTTCTTAGATAGTGTTAACAACTTTGGTGAATGGCTTGATATTTCCTCCCTTCCTCTGTTGGCCATTATTTTTGAACGCCCCCTGCTCCAGATAGTTCCCGGTGGATCCACCGTTGATGTTGGCTATATTCATTCAAACGGGCAAGCAGAAAGTGACTGGAGAGAAGCTATACGGCAGTCCAGTCAACCTCCCGTTGTGATCATCCATAATGGAGCAAACCATTGGTTCACGGCGACTTTCCTGTTAGCACTTACTCATTTAACAAATGATAAAGGCTGTGCAGAGCAACAAATGTCAGGGTTTTAACTCCCGGTTGCATCTTTGCTGCTTCAGATCACTGTGCGGGCAGTAACCAATAAGCCCCTACTCCGACTGGCTCAGAATCTGCGAAACCAGAAAGGCCGCCATGATGACAGCCGTTTGAATACCTGACTGCAGGTTACCTCCTGAATGTCCTGATGGCTTCACACTGATATATTCAGGCGTGTCCACAGAAGTTCCGTCTGTCATAACAGTATGAGCCTCTGCTGTCTGGGTGCTGGCGAAGTTTGCGCAGCCATTGCCGTGACAATCCGTTCTGAGGGCGAAACGCATAAAAACATTTTTCTTGCCTTCTTTACGCATAGTCAGACCAATATAAGTCAAAGTACATTCTGTACTGTTTGTAAAGTTGAACCTGAAGGCTATGCCGTTATCAGAGTAATAAGGCGCTACGGTGTAAATGCTGTTTAAACGCTCGTGTCTTCTGTATTTTTTTGTTTTCGCATCCATGCTAATACCAAAGATATAATTCTGACTTCGTTCCTTATAGGGGTTTACCTCGTAAAAAACAAAGCCGGTTACTGTGTCTCTAGCCAGTTCAGGGTGCTCATAATATTCAAAAGCGAACCGTAAATCTGTTGGAGTTTTGGTGTTTTTGACGCAATAAAGCCCTTGATTGAAAGTATTTTCTTCAGAAGGTCGCTCTTTAGAAGAACGCTCTTTAGAAGAACATAGTCTGAGCGATTTTATTTTCAATGGCCAGCGGCTACGCTCAGGCGTTATTTCAGTCAACGGACCCTGTAAATCCTCCGTACAGGCATCCCTCATTTTTATAACAGCTGTCGTATGATTTAAGCGTGAATCACCACTTTCTATTATTAATTGATACTCGCCCTCTTTAGATTGATCCATCTCTGAAATAATCACACTCATGTTGTATTCAGATTTATTGACACTGATATAACTGTCAAATGGTGAGACAACCTGAAATGTCTGGTTAAAAGCACGCCCTATGAAATGATCCCTTAGTTTATACAGCTCTACGGTTTGAGGCTGTTTTTCAGGACTATACGCCTGGGTTCTGAAACGATAAAAAATCGTAACATCATCTCCTTCCTCCCGGTAAGGAATCTCGCTCTCCGCCTCGACGGAAATTATTTCACGATGGGCGGCTTGCCCATTAGAAATAATCAAAACCGAAATCCAAAAGACGAAGAGGGCTCTTCTTTGAAAGTTAAGACAACTGTAGCCAAGTGACATGACGATAAAGCTCTTTCTTTTATGGTTAGGGTAATTTTTTACTGATAATCAAAACCTGTCTTCCCTGCTATCATTTCATCCTTACTCTTACTGGCTGTCTGTTAACAGCGAGTGGTAAGACTAGACCAGAGAAAACTGTTCTGTCGGTAAAAAATCTGCTGTACTCTCTGTGCAGTTCTCTTTACAACAACGGCTCCACAACAGAAAGTACCCACAATCGATTATGCGCATTCTTCACACATCCGACTGGCACCTGGGACAGCATTTCATGGGCAAAAGCAGGGAAGCGGAACACAGAGCTTTTCTGCAATGGCTAAAAGTAACAGTCAATGAACACCGCATTGACGCCCTGATTATTGCCGGTGATGTGTTTGATACCGGAACGCCACCCAGCTATGCGCGAACCCTGTACAACCAGTTTATTGTGAGCCTGCAGCAAACCTGCTGCCGACAGCTGGTGATTGTGGGCGGGAACCATGATTCTGTATCAACCCTCAATGAATCCCGCGAATTGCTGGCTTTTCTGAACACCACGGTTGTCGGTGGCGTATCCGAAACCCCTGACGACGAGGTGGTACTGTTAAAAAATGCCAGCGATGAGCCCGCTGTTGCCCTGTGTGCAGTGCCTTATATTCGTCCCCGCGATGTTCTGGAAAGCCGTTCAGGAGACAGTGAATCGGACAAGCAGCTGGCTCTGCAGAACGCTATTGCCAGCCATTACCAGACTGTATTCAGCAAAGCCGCTGAACATAACCTGCCCGTTGTCGCCACCGGACACCTGACCACTGTTAATGGCCAACTGTCCGAGTCTGTCCGGGAAATTTATATCGGTACACTACACGCCTTTCCTGCCAGTGGTTTTCCACCCGCAGATTACATTGCACTAGGGCATCTGCATAAGCCCCAGACAGTCTCCGGACAGGAGCATGTTCGTTATTCCGGATCACCGATTCCACTCAGCTTTGATGAAACCGCCACTGCCAAACAGGTCGTCATGGTGTCGTTTAGCGACAGTCCAAAACCAGAAATCACGGAAATACCGGTTCCGGTCTTTCGCCCACTGTTAAGCATCAAAGGTTCACTCGAAGCGATCGAACAACAGATCAAACAGGTCAGCACAGACTCTGACCTCGTCCCCTGGCTGGAAATAGAAGTGGCGTCCGATGACTACCTGAGTGATGTCCAGAGCCCGGTTCAGGACATGGTGGCCGACCTTCCCCTGGAAGTACTCCGGATCAGAAGGCAACGTAACACCCGGTCAGCCAGTCTGGTGCGGGAAGCCCGTGAAACCCTGGAAGAGCTGGACGTTTCCGATGTCTTCAAAAAACGACTTGAAGACGAGCCTCTGGAAGACGACAGAGTTCAGTCATTGACCCGTGCTTTTAATGAAGTGCTGGACGCTATACACCATCATCTGAGCGATGATTTAAACGATGATACAAACGACGGCAAACCAGTATCTGAAGAGGAAGTCGCGCAATGAAAATTCTGAGTCTGCGTCTTAAAAATCTTAACTCCCTGAAAGGGGAGTGGAAAATCGACTTCACTTCAACAGACTTTGCCGATAATGGTCTGTTTGCCATTACAGGTCCAACCGGCGCTGGAAAAACCACGCTGCTGGATGCTATCTGCCTGGCGCTTTATCACCAGACACCCCGTTTAAGTACCATCTCCCAGAGCAGCAATGAGCTGATGACTCGCCACACTGCCGAGTCGCTGGCGGAAGTGGAGTTTGAAGTCAAAGGTGAAGGTTACCGGGCGTTCTGGTCCCAGAAGCGTGCCAGGGGAAAGGTTGAAGGCAGACTGCAAAACCCGCAGGTTGAGCTGGCAAAGCTCGATGGCACCATTATCACGCACAAAATCAATGAGAAGCTCAAGCGGGTCAGCGACATTACCGGGCTGGATTTTGCTCGTTTTACCAAGTCGATGATGCTGGCTCAGGGTGGTTTTGCCGCGTTTTTGGAAGCCACTGCCAACGATCGTGCCGAACTGCTTGAAGAGCTGACGGGAACAGAAATCTACGGTGATATTTCCCGTCGTGTATTCGAACGGATGCGCCAGGAGCAGGAAACACTGAAGCTGCTGCAGGCAAAATCCGAAGGGGTTCAACTGCTGGATGACGAAGTGATTGGGCAGCTCGAACAGGAACAAACCACCCTGTCAGAAAAAGCCAGTCAAACGGAAGCCCTGCAAAAAACGCTTAATGGACAGTTTGAATGGCTGCAACAGGTCAGTAAGCTGACAACCGACGTTGAAGAGGCAGGACAGCTCAAACAACAAGCGATTGACGATAAAGCGGCACAGGCCGAACAGCTTGAACGCCTTACCCATGCACTGCCTGCCCTGGACATCAAACCCGCTTTCGACCAGTTTCAGTCCACCAGAGAAGCGGTTAATCATTCAGAAACTAAGTGCCAGCAGCTTCAGGCAGAGTTACAACAGGCCTCCGACAAGCTGACATCGGCACAATCCGAAACCACAGCAGCACAGGAAAACCTTACAACAGTTAAACAGCAAAAAACTGAAACAGAAACCCTGATCAACGAGCAGGTGGTTCCCCTCGACCAGCAGATTCAGCAGAAAAAAGAAGAACTGACCACGGCCAGCCAGCAGGCGACCAGACTTGAAAAAGAACTTTCAGAACACCTGCAAACGGTTAACTCGCTGCAACAACAGCGTCAGTCGTCTATAGAACAGCAGGCAGCCACCAGACAGTATCTGAATGGCAATGCCCATCACCGTCTTCTGGCTGAACAGCTGCCTCTCTGGCGCGCTCAGTTTGAGCGTCGTGAGTCGCTTAATCGACAGAAGCAACAGACACAAACCGATCTGAAAAAGCAGCAGAAAGAATTAACAACGCTGCATCTGGCAATGCAGCAGAGTGATCAAAAGGTTCAGCAGAGCCTGCACGACAGTGAACAGGCACAGGTATCGTTGCAACAGGCAGAGAACCAGAAAGCCGCACTTCTGCAAGGCACCGATGAGCAGCAACTGCTGAAACAGGAAGAACGCTTTGATGCTATCGCCCCCCTGTATCTGGAAATAAAAAACACTGAACAACAGTACCGTGACACCACTCAGACCTTACAGGCTGAACAGGCTGCTTTTCTCCAGAGCCAACAGGCTCTTGAACCTCTCAGCCATGAATTACAGCTAAACCGCGAACAGTACAAACAGGAAAAACAGCATCTGGATGATCTGGAAACCCTGCTGTTTCAGGAACAGAAAATTGTCAGCCTGACAGAACACCGAAATCGTTTAAAGAAAGACGAGCCCTGCCCGTTGTGCGGCTCACGGGAACATCCTTCCATCGACGTGTATAGTCATATCGACAGTGACGCAACCCGGCAAAGGGTTGAAGAAAAGCGCCAGCTTCTCAGCCAGATGGAACGGCTAGGTACTGAGAAAAAAGCACGTCAGGTCGAACTGCAAACGCTTTGCCAGACGGCAGAGAAGCGTATTGCTGAACTCAGTCAGCAGCAAGCCTCCTGTCTGACTGGATGGGAAACACTCTGTGCATCGATTGGGGAAAAACTCACTATTCAACAGCCGGACACTATTGCCAGCTGGCTGCAAACAGCCAGGGAAGAGGGCATCAGCCTTAAAGCAAAAACACGGCAGCTAAAACAGATTAGTGACAACCTCGTTCAGTTACAGCAGAAACAGACAGAGCAGAAGCAGAACACCACCAGCCTTCAACATCAAATGGAACTGCAAAGTCAGCAGTATGAACAGCGTCAGAAAGAGCAGGACGCACAACATCGGGAAGCAGAGAAACTGCAAAACGAGCTGAACCATCTGGAACAGCAGATTACCCGGTCACTGAATGAACCTTTGCCAGACCTGAGTCAGCAGAAGCAGTGGCTGAGTCATCAGGAGAGCCTGAAGACCACCTGGCAAGCTATGGAGCAACAGGCAGAAACCCTGCAACAGTCTCTGCAGGCACAGGAAAACGACCTTGCCCTGAATACGCAGCAAAAAAACCTCAGTCAACAGCAGCTGGATGAGCAGCAGAAAAACCTGACACATCTCACTGAACAACTGGAAGAAGCCAGGACACAGCGCTTTATGTTACTGGGTGATCTGGATGTTGCAGAAGAACGCCAGCGTCTGGAAGCGTCAGTGGCGGAGGCTGATCAGTCATTAAAACAGACTGAAGCCCGCTCCCGGGCGGCTCAGAAAACGGTCAGTGAACAGTCTGGTTTTTTACAGCAGCAGGAACAGACATTACAGCGGCTGGGTGACGAACTGGAAAAGGTGACCCGTCACTGGGAAACACAACTGAAAGGCAGCCCTTTTGCAGATACACAGGCTTTTGAACAGGCGATCCTGCCAGCTGAACAGCGGGAAACCCTGCAAAACCTTAAGCAAAATCTGGAAGAGGCTATTACCCGTACGACAGAGCGGGAGCTGTTGATAAAAGACGAGCTGGCCAGACTTCAGGCCACCCCTTTAACAGAAGAAACAGCCGACGCATTGCAGGAGAAAATTCACAGTGTGGACAATGAACAGCGGTTGGTTAACCAGCGTCAGGGAGAGATCCGGCAGGCACTGAATGATGACCAAAACAAACGTCAGAAGCAGTCTGAATTGTTCGACCAGATTTCAGCACAGAAAAAACAGTTTGAACTCTGGGATCACCTCAATACGTTAATTGGCTCTGCCAAAGGCGACAAGTTCCGTAAGTTTGCCCAGGGGCTGACACTGGATCACCTGATCTACCTTGCCAACCAGCAGCTTCAGCGCCTGCATGGTCGCTATCAGCTGAACCGGAAAAAATCGGAAGAACTCAGTCTGGAAATTCTTGATGAGTGGCAGGCTGGGGTTCAGAGAGATATCAAAACCCTTTCCGGGGGTGAGAGCTTTCTGGTCAGTCTGGCGCTGGCGCTGGCGTTATCGGATCTGGTCAGCCATAAGACCAGCATCGATTCCCTGTTCCTTGATGAAGGTTTCGGAACTCTGGATCAGGAAACCCTGGAAATCGCCCTGAATGCCCTGGACAGCCTGAATGCCAGCGGCAAAATGGTCGGAGTCATCTCTCATGTTGAGTCCCTGAAAGAGCGTATTCCCATGCAGATTCATGTCAGTAAGGAAGTGGGGCTGGGGTACAGCACACTGGATAAGGCATTCGCGGTCAGCCACTGAAAAACTGTTTACTCCCATCAAGATTGATTGCAAGAATTTAACATGATGACTGAATTGACACCCACCAATACACCGATTGTTGGGTGTCAATTCAGCCTAAAGAGCTAATTCGATGTTGATAAACTAATTTAACATAGTCTACTTTTTATAATGTTATTTATCTGCATAATGACAAATAACAAAAGTAAAGTGTCTTTTATTTCAGGCACTTCAGGGGTCAAATTTGTAGCTATTCAAAATTTGATGTCAAGGTTAATAATAAAATGCAGGGAATATCAAAAAGCAGCTTAACGAAAATATTTATTTTCATGCTGTATTAAAATCATGAAAAGCTATAGATAACACAATTAGCTATAAACTGGTGTATAGAGTATTACCGAGGTTTTAATAATGTTTGATTTTAAGATAGGAAAGAAAATAAAGCCGTCGAAAAATTTTAACAATCATAAACGACCTAAAAAAAACAACAACTGTTTTCACCCTCTTGTTCGCGAACAAAGTATATATAATAAATTTCACAAAAAAGGAGGCTTCTTTAGTAGCGCTCTTTTGTCTTTTCTCTTAATACCTGGTTCTGTAACAGCTAACTTAGATGGTGATTTTAACATTAATGGGACAGATATTCCGATTATCATTAATGGGTCAGACATTTCAATTGGAGGTCTGGATAATAGTACGGGAATTTTAAATATTCACGAACGTTACGGAGCTAATGATACGACCATCATTCATTACGAAGAAAAACTGACATGTAAAATGTTGAATAATGAGAGTTCACGGAAACTGTGTAAAGAATTTACTGCACCCGGATATGGATACAGTATTCAATATCTTGGAAAAGACAAACCTATCAGAGAGTACAGTAGCAATACTGTTTATATCGTTCCTCCCGGGAAGTTCCAGTTTGAAGATGTTATCAAAATTACAAATGCAAAAAATGTTGCCATTATAGGGGAGGCTGAGGCTGGTCTTCATGGAGAATACCCAACGCTTAAGGGGAGTAAGAAAAATGACACGATGCTTAAATGGGAGGACTGTGAGCGCTGTCTGCTGGCCAATATTAATATTGATCCAACGACTGAGAACGCCCACTCATTACCTGTTTATGTCTCTGGACGCAAAACAGAGATGGAGTTAAGGAATATCAGTGCTAACCACTCTCGCACAGGCTTGCTTGTAGTCTCAAGTGCTAACTCAATTATTCTGGAAAATGTTGGAACCAGTTTTGAGCAAGAAAACAGACACAAAACACCGTCTATTTTAAGCAGTAGTGCAATTTCTTTGCGCAATTGTTCCAAAATCAAAGCAAAGGATGTCTGGGTACACGATGTTTTTTTAGACTCGAGCATGCCATACCGTAACGTTATCGATATTATTAACCCTGAGGATATCAATTTTGACGGTATCTATATCGGATTAACAAAAAACTCGATATCAACTCAGGATATGGCCTACATAGGCTTGGCTTTTAATAATATGGAAAAGTATTCACGGGCTGGTGGCAGTGTTGTTAACGCGTTAATGAAAGGACTACACCTTGGGGTCTACACAGGAGGGGAAACACTAAAGCCTGTTACGGTTCCTGAAAACTGGCCTGTTAACCGGCATATCCTGAACCTGTCAGAAAGGACAATCTCACCCTCTGACATTACAAAAGTAACCGGGCAGGTCACTATTGAAACCAATGATGACATCCAGTTGATTGCTAATAAACCGGGAGTGCAGAAAGTAAGTGGTGAGGATTTATTTTATAATCTGAAAGTCATCTTTTCGGGGCTGAGAAGCCCAATCACTAATGTCTCTACGACCAACTCTTCCTTCATCCCCAATTCGACTTCCAATCCAGGGTTTCAGAAGCAAAAAGGAGGTGATAATTCTGGTATGAGTTCTGGAGAAATAGTGGGAGCAGTAGCAGGCCCTGTGATAGGCTTAGTTGTAGTCGCTCTCACTGGAACTGCTGTGTATAAAAACAGGGCAGCAATAAGAGCTTTCTTTGCAGCCAGTTTGGGCGCAACCATGTCCGTAAGTTATAAGGCAGCTCCGGATAGGGAATCCATTGTGAGAGGACAATCCGATGATGGGGTATATCAGTCACCAACCGAAGTTTTTCCTTAAATTTAAACTATCTCTTTCTGAAATTCACCTCCCTGCGAAATAGCAGGGAGGTGAATTGGGTGTGAACTCAATTCGTAATACCAGAACCAATCAGAACGGAGATTATTTTGACAAGCCGGGGACACCCCGAAAGCCCGGGTGACGCTTAAAGCCAGGTTCATAGACGAAATCCTTTTCGCCTTCCCTGCAACGACAAAAGACACAGTGAACTCTTTGATAAACATGCCCCGACGACTTCAAAGTACGGAGTAAGCTAGAAAGCTCTACTTTAGAACCTGGTTCTATAGTGACAATATCGAAATTAAGGAACGGATGGTGAGGATCTGGCTCAAAAAAGGTGGCTGACCACTTCAAAATGTTCTTTATTCGCTCATCATCATTCATCGGCCCCCCCTCTTTACTAACAGAGGCGTTTCTCAGGAAGTAATTAACCACTTTCTGTCCCGGCAGGCAAACTTCAAAATAAGGGTATCGGCACGTTACAACCATGCTCAACCAACACACTAGCGTGCTTCCATGGGGGCCGTAGAAAAACAGAGTCGACTCGGCAGGCACATCAAATAACATTGATGCGGGTACATCAAAAGCGTTTGTCGATCTCAAACAACTATCGTCAGCAGCCCTTCCCTGTACATATTGCTCAGGGGTGTAGTGACCGAAAGCCTCAATCGCAAGATTCTGGATATTCAGACCAGGCCTGTCATAGGTGTACAGTCTTATCATTCCGCCCAATGGTAATGAGGTGCCCTGTATACCTCTCTGTGAAAATATACGCCGAAATATTCGAAACATAATTCAGTACCGTCAGTTCAAACCAGAAGTTAATCCTTAACAGCGCCGTTTTCCAAAACATTATTTGCTACCCTGCCTGAAAACAGGCAAGGGGGTTATACCGAACCTTGCCTGTCAACGGCTGCAACTTCCAGTCAGTAATAAAAGCCTGTTGTCAAAATTCAAAAGTTATATTATAACATTTTCTTTAAATTCATTGTCGAAGCCTTATCAGTAATTAAGTGCTACCGGCTTTGTGATAACGACCATTTCAGGCACGTAAAATTACCCACAAAATGGTAAACTACCGTGCCAATAACTGACAAAGACGGCAGTTATACAAAAACAATACGAGTAAACACCGCTTGGCGACCAACCTCTGTATTTAGTTTTATTGGATATTTCCCCCCAGGCTTAAGAGCAACGACGAATGGCATCGATAAAGTATTTCTGTCTAAAGCACCGAAAACCTATCGTATTAACGGCTTTACTGGCTTCCACAACAGCAATACTCTGGCCATCAGGTGATTCGAATCCTTACAGTGAAGTTGAGTTACCATTAACAACACAAGCTGCTATTGAAGAGTCTGTAGCCGAACCTGTGGAAGTAGTTCAGGATAAGCAGATAGAGCAGATAGAGCAGATAGAGCAGATAGAGCAAATAGAGCAAATAGAGCAAATAGAGCAAATAGAGCAAATAGACTACACCATTGAAGCCAACGACACCCTTGGGTCAATTTTCGCCAAACTGCAACTCCCTCAAGCGACAATGTACAAACTCCTTGATGCAGATGTTGATTTCGTACAGCTCGATAATCTTAAGCCAGGCCAGCAACTGCTCTTTGTAAGAGAAGGTGAAAACCAACTGGTTACCCGCATGCAGGTAGTTATCGACAGTATTCATACGCTGGAATTTAATCGGGATGGTGATGAATACACCGGCAAAATGCTTTCCCACGTCACCAATCTTGTTGAAAGAAAGGTAGATGGTGTTATTAACAACAGCCTGTATCAAAGTGCTTCCAGGGCAGGGTTGAGCCCGGCAGAAATCGAGACAATATCCCGCTTGTTTGAAGATAAAATCAATTTTGCCAGAGATTTACGCGCAGGTGACACTTTCCAGATGCTGTTTGATGACATCTATGTCGGAGACACTCACACTGGTCGATCAACTCTGAAGGCTGTCGTCTTTGTGAATCGGGGTAAACAGCTTGCCGCCTTCCTGAACGACGATGGTCAATATTATGATGAATCAGGACAAAGCCTGAACCGTGCCTTCCTGAGCAGACCTATCCCTAACAAGTTCCGTATCAGCTCCAAATTTAATCCACGACGCCATCACCCTATCACCAAAAGAATTTCTCCGCATAACGGTACTGACTTTGCCACCCCAATAGGCACAAGGGCCAGGGCCATCAGTGATGGCGTTGTCACCCGTATTGGCAACCACCATGCGGCAGGCATTCACATGACCATCCAGCATAACGAAACTTACAGCACCCGCTATTTGCATTTGAGCAAAGTTCTGGTTAAAAAAGGGCAAAAGGTTGGCATCGGTGATGTTGTCGCTTTAACGGGTAACACGGGACGCAGCACCGGACCACACCTGCACTTTGAGCTGCACGTCAACAACAAGCCTGTTAATTTCATGACCTACTCCCTGCCAAAAGGAAAACAGCTTGATCCCTCGCAGATGGTCGCTTTCCAAAAACTGGTCAACCAGTACCTTGCCAAGCTCGACTCAGACGACGACAGTCAATTGGCTGCTAAATCAGAGGGCACACCGGACCGGGCCTGACTCCGAAAAGCGCTGACAGCAATAACGGTCAGCGCTACTTTGTACGCAGTATCCAAGTCTTGAAAATTAGTTAGCCTTTCTAATAAAATACCGCCTATGAAAGTTGAACAATCCTTAATGATCATAGAGCGCTATATCAGTCGCTGCTGGCGTGAACAACCCGGCCCTGGAGTCAATAGTCTGAGCTATACGGAATACGACTATCTGAAAACTCTGGAAGAGTCCGACATGATGCGCCTGTCTGAACTGGCTGAGCTCATGCATGTCAGCAAGCCGACGGCCAGCAATATGGTCGCAAGGCTGGAAAGAAAAAAGCTGGTTAAACGACAGCCATGCCCTGAAGACGGGCGGGCAGTCCATGTCACCTTAAGTCAACAAGGGCAAAAACTGGTAGACAGTGATCGTATTTTTTACGAAGAGTTGATTTCAAACCTTTTGCAAAACCTGTCAGCAAAAGACCAGAAGCAGCTAAAACAACTGCTAGGCAAGGTGGCAGCCAAAACTGCCCAGAGCTCTAAAACTGCCCAGAGCTCTAAAACTGCCCAGAGTTCTAAAACTGCCCAGAGCTCTAAAACTGCCCAGAGCCAGATCAGTGACGAGTAAATATTAATAAAAGCCTGGCGATGATATTGCAGGTGAATTTTTTACCTTTTAGTTAGCACTTCTAACCAATATTGAGAACACAATGTCCACTACAAAGGAACAAAAACGAATGCCAAGTGTTAACCGACAGTTCTGGAACTATGTTCTGCCAACTGTTGGAGCCATGCTGGTCAGTGGCCTGTATCAGGTCATTGATGGCATTTTTATCGGTCGTTATATCGGTGCAGAAGGTCTGGCGGGAATTAATCTGGCCTGGCCGATCATAGGTACACTGTATGGACTGGGGATGATGGTCGGAGTTGGCTCCGGCGCTATCAGCTCAATGGCCAGAGGCGAAAAAAAGCTGCACCGGGCCAGGCGCGCACTGGGAAATGGCCTGACATTGCTGGTGCTTCTGGGTCTGATGGGGTCCCTCCTGTTGCTCCTGACCGAACACTGGTTGCTGGCGTTACAGGATGCCAGTGGTCTCGCTTTTGAGCATGCCAGTAATTACCTCAGAATTGTGGTTTACGCTTCACCATTTGTAATGGGCAGTATGGCATTGCCGTTTATGGTACGAAATGACAATGCGCCTACCATCGCCACCTGGCTGATTGTGGTAGGCGCTGTTGCCAACGTTATTCTTAACGCTGTCTTTATTGTCTATCTGCAAATGGGTCTGGCAGGTGCCGCACTGGGTACTACCGTTTCCCAGCTGGTGGTGGTGATTCTGGGGCTGACCTATTTCTTTTCTGCCAAAGCGAACACTCGCCTGTCCCTGAAGGATCTGACTCTTGAATTCAAGCTGTCACTGAACACCTGCTCCATCGGGCTGTCCAGTCTGCTGATGTACTCTTATTTCAGCTTTATCACAGCGATTCATAACTATCTGTTTATGAAATACAGTGACGCTGTCAATGTCGGTGCATTTGCGGTGGTCGGCTACATTGCCACACTTTACTACATGTTTGCAGAAGGTGTTGCAGCGGGTACACAACCCCTGATCAGTTACAATTATGGTGCTGAACGTTTTGCCCGGATGAAGCAGTTTGTAAGCCGAATGCTCTGGGTAGCTGTTGGTTCCGGCGTATTGGCAGTCATTGTCGTTAACCTGTTTGCGGACCCGATTATCCTGTTGTTTAACAGTGATGATCCAGCCTTCTTCAATGCTGCCAAGCTGGGGCTGCGGTTACATCTGGCCGCGATGTTTCTGGATGGTTTGATTTTCAGTGCAGGCGTCTTTTTCCAGTCTCTGGGACTGGGTCGCAAGGCCACTTTCGTTACCATGGCAAACATGCTGATACAGCTACCATTTCTGCTGGTGCTGCCAATGTATCTGGATATCAAAGGTATCTGGCTGGCCGTGCCGCTATCGAATATTGCCCTGTCGCTGGTTGTCCTTCTGATGATGCGAGCTGAATGGAAAAAGATTGGACTGGCAAAAAACGGTCAAACCACTAACCTGCATTCTGGCAAGCAAAAGCATCATACTGCCTGAGCTGAATAGTTTAACTTTAAGCCCGGATTAATTCCGGGCTTTTTATTCTTTATGCGACTACTGATATTTTTATGCCAGACAGATTTTTTAAGCGCTTTTTTCTGCTGACTTAACACGCAATATAAGACTATGACCTAGTAACTCATAGCCTTTTTCTCTGGCGATCTCTTTTTGTCTTGCTTCAATGACCGGATCAATAAACTCAATAATTTCGCCACTGTCAGCGCAGATCATATGGTCGTGATGTGAGGAAGACTTCAGCTCAAACCGGGCGACAGCACCATCAAAATGGTGGCGGGTTAATAACCCCACTTCTTCAAACTGATTCAGAATGCGGTAAATAGTAGCCAGACCAATATCCGTCTTTGTTTCCAGCAACAGTTTATACACATCTTCTGCACTGACATGGGTTCCAACCAATGACTCCATTGCTTCCAGTACTTTTAGTCGGGGAAGTGTGACCTTGAGTCCTGCTTTTTTTAACGTCTGACTACTCACTGCATACCAGCCTTTTAACAATAAATTAACAATAAATCTGTAAATTCCCCCAAGTATCGGGAGGGAAATCGTTTTAATAGCAGTGATTTTTTAATTTGGGCTGTTAACTGTCAAGTAAGTAGATTGTCCGGCGAATCCCCTGAAAATGTTGTTATAAAAGGCATTTCATTTGTGAGTTAAAGCCGGAAGCTGCGTCATCTCAAGCTTAACAATAATTATTCTCAAATGAGAAAGGTAGGTAATTATCGAAAGAGGTGTTTCTCTATACCAGAAATAGCTGCAAAATATGCTGACACATACGTGAGTCTGCCCACTGAAAAATCCTGCAGTTATTGCGATAAATGACGTTCTCTCAATAAAAAAAATGAATGCTTCAACCTGCAGCCAGCCGTCCGGGATTTAAACGACGGAAGATGCACACTATCCAGAACTGCTTTCATTAGTAATAAACAGCGTATCATATAAAACACCATCTATACTTGGACGGGTTTCTACTAAGGAGCGATCCAAGATGAAAACTCGTGCAGCTGTCGCCTTTGCCGCAGGCAAGCCACTAGAAATTCATGATGTTGATTTACAGGATCCACAAGATGGAGAAGTTCTGGTAGAGCTGAAAGCAACAGGCGTATGCCATACTGATTCATTCACATTATCAGGCGATGATCCGGAAGGGGAATTTCCGGTCATTCTTGGTCATGAAGGTGCGGGCATTGTGGTCGATGTCGGCAAGGGTGTCACCTCACTGAAAAAAGGTGACCATGTTATTCCACTTTACACACCAGAATGTCGGACATGTGATTTCTGCCTGAACCCTAAAACCAACCTTTGTCAGTCAATTCGCGCGACTCAGGGGCGAGGCCTTATGCCTGACGGCACCAGTCGTTTTTCTCTTGATGGAAAACCACTCTTGCACTACATGGGTTGTTCAACGTTTTCTAACTTTACCGTTCTGCCTGAAATAGCACTGGCAAAAATTGACCCGGAAGCGCCTTTTGACAAGGTCTGCTATATCGGTTGCGGTGTCACCACCGGGCTGGGGGCTGTAGTATTTGATGCCAAGGTTGAGCCGGGCAGTACCGTTGCAGTGTTTGGTCTGGGCGGCATTGGGCTGAATGTGATTCAGGGAGCCCGGATGGTCGGCGCTGACAAAATCATTGGTATTGACCTGAACCCTGACAAGGTTCCTATGGCCAAAGACTTTGGCATGACTGACTTCCTGAACCCGAAAGACGTTGACGATATTGTCGATGCTATCGTCGACCTCACCGGTGGGGGTGTGGATTACAGCTTTGAATGTATTGGTAATGTTCATGTCATGCGTCAGGCACTTGAGTGCTGCCATAAGGGCTGGGGAGAGTCTTACGTCATTGGGGTAGCCGGATCAGGTCAGGAAATTTCAACACGTCCATTCCAGCTGGTCACTGGCCGCAGCTGGAAAGGCAGTGCCTTTGGTGGAGCCCGTGGGCGCACCGATGTTCCTAAAATTGTTGACTGGTATATGCAGAACAAGATCGACATTGATCCACTGATTACCCACACCATGCCGCTGGACAGAATAAACGATGCATTCCACCTGATGCATGAGGGTAAAAGTATCCGCACCGTGATTCTTTACTAACAGGGATCAGACAATGGAACAGTTATCTGTCACGAGAGTCTTCGAAGGCGATCTGCATCGATATCAACATTCATCGTCGTCTACTTCGACAGACATGGTGTTTGCCATTTACCTCCCACCACAGGCTAAAAATCATCCGGTTCCTGTCATTTACTGGCTTTCGGGATTAACCTGTACTGATGAAAATTTCACCCAGAAAGCCGGTGCATTCAAAATGGCAGCCCAACTGGGGCTGGCGATAGTCTGCCCGGATACCAGCCCCCGGGGGCTGGATCTGCCTGGCGAACACGACAGCTACGACTTTGGCTCCGGAGCAGGCTTTTATGTTGATGCTACTCAGTCTCCCTGGTCTGATCATTACCGGATGTACAGTTATGTCGTCGAAGAGTTGCCAGCGCTGATTGAAGGCTCTTTTGCAGTCTCTGGAAAGAAAGCCATCAGTGGGCATTCAATGGGTGGACATGGGGCGCTGGTGATCTTCCTGCGAAACCCCGGAGCCTATACTTCAGTATCAGCGTTCTCCCCTATTGTTCATCCCACGGTCGTTCCCTGGGGACAAAAAGCCTTTCAGAACTATCTGGGCGACGATAAAAGCCAGTGGGACAACTACGATGCAACCCTGTTGGTGCAGCAGTCTAAGGTCAGTGACCCAATTCTTATCGACCAGGGCAGCAGTGACTCATTCCTTGAAGAGCAGCTGCAGCCTGATCATTTCAAAGCAGCCTGTGCTAAAGCTAATGTCCCCTTAACGCTGAATCTGAGGGCTGGCTATGACCACAGTTACTATTTCATATCCAGCTTTATCGATAACCATCTTGAATTTCACGCACGCAAACTCACAGGTTGATGCCTGTCTGTTTTTTTCACGATTGCTGTTGATCAGTTTTCAAACCACGGCTGGTCAACTGGACACAGAGGAAACTCGTCATGAAAGCCGCCGTTGCGCATAACTTCAAAGAACCGTTAAAAATTGAAGATGTACCTGTACCCGAAGTCGGTCCTAATAATATTCTGGTTAATATCAAGGCATGTGGAGTCTGCCATACAGACCTTCATGCCTGCCAGGGTGACTGGCCGGTAAAACCTACCATGCCGCTGATTCCCGGGCATGAAGGCGTAGGCGTTGTCACGGAAGTGGGCAGTCAGGTGACTCACCTGAAAAAAGGCAGTCGTGTGGGTATTCCGTTTCTCTATTCAGCCTGCGGATACTGTGACTACTGCCTGGAAGGCAAAGAAACCCTTTGCCCGGATGTCGTCTACGGTGGATATATGGTGAATGGAGGTTATGCCGAATACTGTCTTGCCGATGCCCGCTATGTCGTTGAAATTCCGGACGGTCTGTCGTTTATTGATGCCGCACCGCTGTTTTGTGCAGGGGTCACCTCTTATAAAGCACTGAAGGTCAGCAACACCAAGCCCGGAGACTGGGTGTCCATTGTTGGTGCCGGAGGTCTGGGGCATCTGGCCATTCAATATGCCAAGGCCATGGGCCTGAATGTGATCGCAGTGGATACCGGAGCCGACGTAGAGAAGCTTTGTATGGATCTGGGTGCCGATCATTTTATTGATTTTATGAAAGAAAAGCCGGAAGAAAAGATTCAGAGTCTGCTCAATACCGGTGTTCATGCTGCTATCTGTACTGCAGTGTCTAAAGCAGGTTTTGACAGTGCCTACGCCTCAACCCGCAGAGGAGGGACAATGGTGCTGGTTGGCCTGCCACCTGATGAGCTGCCAATTCCCATTTTTGATACCGTTCTGAACGGCGTCACTATTGTTGGCTCCATAGTTGGAACCCGAAGGGATCTGGCTGAGTGCCTTGATTTTGGAGCCCAGGGAAAAGTTAAAACCAATATCGAGGTCAGAAGCCTTGACGAAATTAACCAGATTTTTGATCAAATGGAGAAAAACGAGATTACTGGTCGTATTGTAATGGATATGGCTTAGAGAGGTTTGCTTTACGGTCATTCCCACTCTCGTGGGAATGACCGGTTCTCAATAAATGGCGAATGCTTTTATCGTTTCTATCAATCTCTCCCAGTCATTCATCTCATCTCGCTTAAGACTGGGTCTTGTCAACTCCATTGCCTTTACAAGGTCTCCGAATGTGCCCAGTCTGGATTTTAAATCGTTCAACATTTGATCTGCCCTCATTAGCGGATTATGTATAGTTGATCGGATAATTTCTATTTCATAATTCTTAAACTTGTCAGTATGACGTGTGACTTCCTCCCAGTGAGGGCTTATAACCCTAGCCCACCGCATAAATTCTCTGGTGCCTTTAATTTTTTCAGACAAGGTTATTTGCGATCCGGGGAACTCTTCTGACAAAGCTTCCGCCCGGGCTATATCCTGAACGGGCTGTCTTCCTCTCTGCTCGTAAACTCTCTGGGATTCCTCATAATTAGGGAGTGTATCCCGGCAGTTCTGACACAGGTTAGTTCCAACCAGCGGCTGGTTGGGACAACCTGACGCGCCATGGCACCTGTTTACCGTGGGTTCACCGCCATTATTGCCATCACCAGAGTTTCCTGCACCACTCCTCCAGCAGTAGGAACGGGTTCCGCTTTCACTGTTTCCACTGGCATTATTATTTGAAGGCCTGGATACAACATAACTTTGGTTAACGCCACCGGTGGCCGCTGGCCCCCTGTTTGGGCACTCAACTGATCCGGGTATATAGGCGGGAAATAACGTCAGGCTTAATGGTTCCACCCCGGTCATCTGGTCATTATGGAGTGACTTAAGGTCAGTGCTTAACGGTTCATGGCTGTGGACAAATTCTGAATCAAAATGTTCTGTCAGGAAGCCAGTACAATAATTATGATAAGTCTCCCACGGATTATCGGGATTCATGCTGAAAGCACGTATTAATTCAGGTTGCAAATGATGTCCCCGCGACACCATGGCGTGCCAGAGTGAAGAGGGGATGTTTATTTCCGTAGATTGCCAGCTGTTTGTCCAGACGATTAAGCGGAAATGTTCGGTTATGACTTCTAGACTGCTTTTGTTCGGTAAAGCAAACCATTCAGACTTCAATTTAAGAATAAATTCATAGAAAGGCTTGACGAGCAAACTATCCCCGGGTCTTTTGGGAAAATCGTTTTTGCCGTCATAGCCGGGGCTGCTGCCCGATGCGTATAGCTCAGACGGTTTGTTGGGAGGAGCGATAACCTTGGCCAATAAAGTTCCATTCGATAATGTTATCGAAAGGTTTTTTGCCTCTTTAATGGTCACGGTAACAGAGTTTGTGCCTGCGCTGAGCGAGGAGCAACCAGGGTCAAATCTCCAGTGAAAGTTATCATAAGTCGCCTGTATGTCGTTCATGTCAGGCGTCATAGTAAAGGACACTAAACGCTGGTTTTTTTTTGTTTTCACCGGCCTTGGTTCTGCCGGTGCAGCACCTGTTTGATCGTTATAAAACCTCAGGTTCAGTGGCAATTGATGGGTACTGTTATTTTGTAGTGATTTAAAACATCCCGTGAAATAAGCTTCAGCATTGGGTAGAGCATTACCATCGAACCGGGTTGATACTGTTAATTCGCCGGGAATGGAAAGAAACTCATCAGGGCTATCGCTGGCTTTATGCCGATGCAGCGTTTTAAGCGCACCTTTATTGTTTGAATCAAACACTGTTGTCTCTATCCCGGGAAGAATGGATATTCTGGTTAAGGCATAACTCTTTTCCAGAAAGACAATGGCAGTGAGAAAGAACAGGCAGTTTATCGTGTGAATAAAAAAGGGAGGTTTAGCTGATTTCAATGTTATACACCTTATTATTACAGCCATTTCACAAAAGTGACACGATCAAAAATGATGAGTTCGTATCACGCCGACGGGGGAAACAGGTTCCGCAGAGACTCAAAAGAACCACTCAGTTCTTCCTCATTCTCAGCCAGAATATTCAGATGCCCCAGCTTGCGTCCGGGTCTTGAGGTTTTGTTGTACCAGTGCAAATACGTTCCCTTCGTAATTAACTGATCAGGAGCCTGACTGTCGTCTGAATGCTTTTGCCCAAGCAGGTTATACATACCAACCACTCCGTCCTGATGAGCAGTATTACCCAGCGGTAAGCTGGCAATCGCCCGAAGGTGGTTTTCAAACTGACTGGTGGCAGCACCATCGATCGTCCAGTGACCACTGTTATGCACCCGTGGTGCCAGCTCATTAACCAGCAATTCATTACCTGCAACAAAGCACTCGACCGCCAGTACGCCCACATAACCGGTTTCCTGCAACAAACGACAGATGTAATCCCGGGCTTTATTGTGTAGTTGTTCGGACAGGTCAGGAGCCGGAATCACTGAATGGACAAGAATGCCTTTGTCATGATGATTTTCACCAGACGTATACATCGCGATATCACCATCAGGCGTGCGCGCACCAATCACTGAAATCTCACGATCAAACGCTATTTTCTTTTCGACAATCCATTCATGGATACCTTTAGTGGCTGATTCCTGAAGCCAGTCTTTACGTTCTAGCAAAGCTTCACGCTCTTTTTCGAACGCTTCCAACTGTTCACTGCTGTCGATAATCCATTGGTTATGTCCGTCGTAACCATCTTCCGTTGATTTAATGACCACTGGAAGCCCGCCAATTCTGGCAATAGCCTCCTGAACCGGCTCACGCTCCCGGAACACTTCCCACGGCGATAAAGGAATACCAAGACCAGCCACCAGCGTTTTTTCCCGATGTCGGTTCTGTATCGCCCAGACAATCTCCGGATCGGGGTACACCGGGCAAAATGCCTTCAGTTGTCGTAGCAGGGCAACATTGACAGACTCCCGCTCAACCGTGATCACATCAGGATTACCCAGCCCGCTGAAGACATCACCGGCTGTCATGGTTGTGTCCAGCCGGACGACAGAGCCGAGTCCTTCTATGCAACGAACCGGCTCGTCCGGATCAGCGAGAAAGCTGAACCGGAAGCCCATAGGCCAGCCTGCCAGCGCCAGCATTCTTGAAAGCTGCCCACAACCTACGATACCAACCTTCATTACTCAACGTCCTCCGGCACCTGCTCGGTCTGCTGCCGACGCCATTCGATCAGGCGCCGGGCAAGACTGTCATCCGAGGTGGCAAGAATCTGGGCTGCCATCAGGCCGGCATTGGCTGCACCGGCTTCACCAATGGCCTGAGTCGCTACAGCAACGCCTTTGGGCATCTGGACAATGGAAAGCAGGCTATCAAGACCATTCAGAGCCTTGCTTCTGACAGGAACACCAATCACCGGCAAATGGGTCATGGCGGCCACCATACCGGGGAGGTGGGCAGCACCACCAGCACCGGCAATAATGACTTTGCAGCCTTTATCCGCAGCTTGCCTGCCAAAGCTGAATAGTCGGTCAGGGGTACGATGAGCAGACACTACCCTGGCGGTCCAGGGAACCTGAAGCTGATCTAACAGCTCAGCGGCCTTTTGCATTGTGGGCCAGTCTGAACGGGAACCCATGATAATTTGCACAAGGATCATTGATGTTGTCCTGTTTCATTATTCAACGTTCTTTTCGCAGAGGTCATTTAGAAAGGTTCCAGCCGCTGACTGAGCTGAAACCAGCAGGGCATTGGATAAAAAACTGACCTCAAAGTTCCGTCAAAGGTATTTAACCTTTGTGAACCAGCATGAAATCCAGCATGAAATAAAGTTGCTTGAAATATAGTTGCTTGAAATATTGTTGCTTGAAATATTGTTGCTTGAATCAGGACTGCCACCAGACTCATAACTGACCGAAGCAGCAACGTGAGGAGAGGATTGGCTAACACAATCAGTGACCCGCATGAACTCTGCAATATAACCTATACTCACCGGGCAACTGTCAACTCAGTAGTAAGGAGATAGGGATATGGCTAAATATTCTGGTGGCTGTGATCACATTCACACCCACGCTAACGCTGAACCGATTGACAACCACATTTGTCATTGCTCGGTATGCAAACAAGTCACCGGACAGGACACCACTCATGTTGTTTTCTTCAAACACGGTGATATTGTTTCAGACCACCTCGATCACTTAAATCGACAACCTTTTAATAAGAACAACCCGGACGGGCCTCTGGAACTCTGTACCTGCTCCACCTGCGGAACTCCTATTATGCTGAACGATAAGCAGGGGCGTATTCGTGCTATTGTTCCAAACCTTATGGGATACAACGCTGAACAGATGCCTGCGACTTATCATGCTTTTTTTGACCCCTCCACCGGCGTAGAGACTCCCAAAGACGGTCGCCCTGTCTATGAAGGCTTACGCCCTGATTTTGTCTGGCCTGAGCCAGCAGCCTGAAGAGTCGGGTCAAAGATGGCGTATTTTGCAAAGTTCCTTAATTTGGTTTCAGGTTATTGCTTTTTGCTGTCTGTCACAGCTCAAGCCATGCAGCCGGTACCAGTGACTGAGTGTGTGACTTTGGTTCGCGGCCAAAGCAGCCTGCCAGATTCCGGTGAAGTAGGTGGAATATTGGGGGTAGCTACTCCGGAGTCTCCAGTGACTACCCGTATTCAGAATCAGGACCCGTTTTACCAAAACCTGCTTGAATTTCTGCAAAACGAGCTAACTGCAATTCAAGGGAGCTTGTCCGGTGGGCAGCAACCAGCACTGATGGACAGGGACACCGTTCGTAGCTGGTTACAGACCTGGGTGAGAGACACAGGGCAAACTATAGACAGGCTCCCTCTGTTATACGTTTTACGCTGGCTGTATAGAAACCAGAGAGCAGGGGATAGTTTACAGAACCGGCTGGCGACATTGATTCATCTTGTATCTCAGTCTCCGGTTATGGGTGGTCCAACTGGCGGAGAATCGGTTCTTGTTCGCGATACAACATCCCTTTTAAGGGAGTCTTTACGAGCTATCCTGGAAGGGCTGGATCAGGACTCTGTCGGAGCCGGTGTCGCCTGGGATCATCATATCGATCGTACACTGGAGAACATTTATGTGTTATTGCAACTGGAGGCACTGAGTTCCCTGTTGCATTCTTCCAGCGAGAATAACCGGGCTGTTTTTGCTTTCATGGAGCGATCGTCAATCATTGTTTCGTCTATTCTTCCTGTCTACACGACATCTCTTAGCCGTTCTTTTTTAGCCAGTCAGCTTTACTTTTTATATGCCCGCAGTCATTCCGTTTCCGGGGCTGAATCCTCCTCCGATATTATCCGGCCTTATATAAACCTTCTGTCTATTTATGGGCGACTATCGGGCGACAGTCGCTTAGTCCGGTTCACGGAACAAACAGAAGAGATAAATGTGAACAGCGTTGACCAAATCGTTGATCGTTATACCCAGCTGGAAAGAGGAGTGTCGGGTTCGACAGAATTATCACACCAGCTTCGGAATTCAGTTTCACACTTCCTGACTTATCCACTGGAATCGGTACAAAGCAATCCTACAGAGCCGTTCCATGATGCTTTAGTCTCTGCACTGACAGAGCAAATAAATCAAAGATCAACCGATGATTCATTTGATGAAACTGTTTTTGGCTCTGTCACTGCAGAACAGCATAATCTGCTTAGAGCTTTGGCTGCGAAAGCCGCTAAAAAAACACGTTGAAATCCCTTTCTCATGAGAGCACAAAAGAACGTTTAGCGAATAATAGTAAGTATTTTTTCTTTGGTTAACACGCTTCGCACAAACTCTATTTTTTCCAGAAAAATGTAGCTTTCTGTTTGAATCAGCTCTTCGATAGCAAGCTTGTTGCGATCACCCCAGCCTACTTGCATATCAAAATGAGGGTTATTCAGTTTGATAGAAGCTTGTTTCAGTTTCATTTTCAAAGTACTGACTTTTGCAGACCAGATTATGTCTTCTTTGGCCTTAGCAACTTCATGATTAATCTTTTTTTGCAAAGATGCTACTGAGACGTAATGCCTCAGGTACATCGGTAAATCGCCTTGCTTCGGGTCATCGTTAAAGAAAAGCTTAACCAGTTTGAAAAAACGCTCTTCAGAATTTTGATGGTATTCTTTAACAAAATCTTGATAATACTTAGTTTTTCTAAGAGTCTCTGGTATATAATTGGCATTGTTAAACAGTTCATACCGATATTTGCAAAAATGATTATACATTGTATTAAGATTTTTGAAGAATTCCCGGTCCAGCAATTCAACAGTTTTTGTTATCGATTCTTTATTTGAGACAGAATCGGTGTCATTTTCTTTTATTTTGAAAATATCTGCTCTTGTCAATCTTAAATATCCATAGAGTGAAACAACATGAGTGCGGAGAACTTTTTGTAGGAAGGCTTTATTCTGGAGCAAGACATCAAAATGGTTGTGGACTTTTGGTGTGGGTAACCAGGTGGCAGAAGCAACCTCTTTTGCATGACTTTCAAACTCATTAAGGATTGATTGCGCATTGTTTTTAAATTGTTCCAGCAATTTCTGGCTTGAAGTATATTTTTCGACTTGAGTCAGCAGGTTATGGGTTAGAGAACTGTTAGACCTGTACTGAGAAGTGGGGGTTCGGAAGGTTGTTGCCGCCGCTGATGGTGCGCTGCTTACCTGCCCGGTGCTGCTGACGGGGTCTGCCGAAGTCGATTCAGCACGGAAGGTTGTTGACACCGCTGATGGTGCGCTGCTTGTCTGCCCGGTGCTGCTGACGGGGTCTGCCGAAGTCGATTCAGCCCGGAAGGTTATTGTTGATTCCGCTGATGGTGTGCTGCTTGTCTGCCCGGTGCTGCTGACGGGGTCTGCCGAAGTCGATTCAGCCCGGAAGGTTGTTGCCGCTGCTGATGGTGCGCTGCTTACCTGCCCGGTGCTGCTGACGGGGTCTGCCGAAGTCGATTCAGCCCGGAAGGTTGTTGCCGCTGCTGATAGTGTGCTGCTTGTCTGCCCGGTGCTGCTAACGGGGTCTGCCGAAGTCGATTCAGCCCGGAAGGTTGTTGCCGCCGCTGATGGTGCGCTGCTTACCTGCCCGGTGCTGCTGACGGGGTCTGCCGAAGTCGATTCAGCACGGAAGGTTGTTGACACCGCTGATGGTGCGCTGCTTGTCTGCCCGGTGCTGCTGACGGGGTCTGCCGAAGTCGATTCAGCCCGGAAGGTTATTGTTGATTCCGCTGATGGTGTGCTGCTTGTCTGCCCGGTGCTGCTGACGGGGTCTGCCGAAGTCGATTCAGCCCGGAAGGTTGTTGCCGCCGCTGATGGTGCGCTGCTTGCCTGCCCGGTGCTGCTGACGGGGTCTGCCGAAGTCGATTCAGCCCGGAAGGTTATTGTTGATTCCGCTGATGGTGTGCTGCTTGTCGGCCCGGTGCTGCTGACGGGGTCTGCCGAAGTCGATTCAGCCCGGAAGGTTGTTGGCACCGTTGATAGTGTGCTGCTTGTCTGCCCGGTGCTGATGACGGGGTCTGCCGAAGTCGGTTCAGCACGGAAGGTTGTTGTTGATTCCGCTGATGGTGTGCTGCTTGTCTGCCCGGTGCTGCTGACGGGGTCTGCCGAAGTCGATTCAGCCCGGAAGGTTGTTGTTGATTCCGCTGATGGTGTGCTGCTTGTCTGCCCGGTGCTGCTGACGGGGTCTGCCGAAGTCGATTCAGCCCGGAAGGTTGTTGGCACCGTTGATAGTGTGCTGCTTGTCTGCCCGGTGCTGCTGACGGGGTCTGCTGAAGTCGGTTCAGCACGGAAGGTTGTTGCCGCTGCTGATGGTGCGCTGCTTGTCTGTCTGGTGCTGCTGACGGGGTCTGCCGAAGTCGATTCAGCCCGGAAGGTTGTTGCCGCCGCTGATGGTGCGCTGCTTGCCTGCCCGGTGCTGCTGACGGGGTCTGCCGAAGTCGGTTCAGCACGGAAGGTTGTTGCCGCTGCTGATGGTGCGCTGCTTGTCTGCCCAGTGCTGCTGACGGGGTCTGCCGAAGTCGATTCAGCCCGGAAGGTTGTTGCCGCCGCTGATAGTGTGCTGCTTGTCTGTTCGGTGCTGCTGACGGGGTCTGCCGAAGTCGATTCAGCCCGGAAGGTTGTTGGCACCGTTGATAGTGTGCTGCTTGTCTGCCCGGTGCTGCTGACGGGGTCTGCCGAAGTCGATTCAGCCCGGAAGGTTGTTGTTGATTCCGCTGATGGTGTGCTGCTTGTCTGACTTGTCTGTCCAATGGTGCTGGACGGCTCTGCCTCGGTAGATCGAATCCAGGATATTATTGGCCGGAGGGTGGGGGTTGCCGTTTTTACCTCCGGGATTGCAGTACTGGCCCTTCTGGTATGGACTAAAAGGGTTGAGGGTTTTGAAGTAGTTGCATCAGTGGATTGTTGTACGGTCTGTTTAGGAACAGATAACGCCTCGTTTTTATTGTTATTTGCATCATTGTTGTGGTTTTTGTTGTTCTTATGTTCATCATTATTGCTGGATTTTTTATGACTAAAAAGTCTTCCCAGGAAACTGAATGCCCCTAAACCTGCACCTCCCCCTGCTGCTGCTCCCTCTTCTTCTGCGTCTTCTCCTTCTCCAGCGGCTGCAGCCCCGTCAGCGCCTAATTCAGAAGAATCTGCCACATCTAAATCAGCGTCCGCGTCCGCATCATCATTATTGGTTTCGGTGTTAGAATCGTCGTCTTCTGAATCCTGATTACGACAAGAGTCTGATGTTGATCGTCGGCAGCGTACTGGTTCTCTGGACTGACTCTCTTCTGCTTGTTGTGGTCGCCGCACACGACTTTCTGTCTCCTCTGGCTCTTCTAGCTCTTCTGGTTCTTCTGGTTCTTTTTGTGGAACATCAGGCATTCTTTCTGAAGACGTTCCGAGTACTTCGTTGATGGCATCGTTAATTTCTTCCTGGGTTACCTCCTCCTCAGTGAGATCAACATTATTTAATTCTGTATTTTCAAGCTGCTCTGCAGTTTGAGAAGACCTGGATTTTAGCCATTTCAAGAGCGCTAACGTACCGCCTGCTCCTCCTAAAACGCCTGAGGCGCCTTCCAATGATTTTTCCAGAGTGCGATTCTTGCCTCTTTTCTTGCTAGATTTTTTAGCTCCAGATTGACGAGGAGCATCAGCAACAGCGTATTCCGGGCTAAGAATATTTAAAAAGTCTCGCTTTAGTCCCAGTTGCAGCAGTTCAGAAATTCCTTCAGAAGTATCGGCGGTAGAAGATACAGACAAAGATTTGATATTTTTGAGGGTATTATTTTTGGTTTTGCCGCTTTTATCCTTACGGGCGCTGCTGGCGCCTGCCTGATTCTGAAGACCGCTTTCATGGAGATCACTAAATACCTTTGCGACGTTCGCGCTTAAAGCTAAAACATCATCAGGTATAGTGTAATGAGGGTCCTGGTCAGCTTGCTCAAGCGCTGCGAGAACCTCCCGCATTTGGCTTATGACCGGATCAGACGTCGTAACCTGCTGGTCTGGCTCAGAGAAATCGTGACTGACCGATGCTTTCTTCAGTCTCGCTTTGTTTTCTGTAGACGTGACTTTTTGAATGTAATTTTTAACAAACTCAGCTGTTCTCGCCTTGCTTATACTGGGTAGTTCTGACACAGAATGGGTGACAATATCCTCAATTGTCAAAGCCGAGCCCGGTAGTAGTGTTAAACCTTTTATCACGTCAATGGCATCAGAAGTAATATCCATATACTCATGCAATTTACCGGGTGCTGAGCTACTGCCTGACGTAAGTGTTTCTTTTATTTCGTAATGCAGCCTGAACGATTTCAGCTTATCTTGTGCTTTGGTACGAAGTTCCTCCAGATCTTTTGCGTAAATGATGTGAGTGCTGGTTTGTATATCGGTAATAATAATTCGAAATGATTGTTGACCCAGTTTTTCGCTTAAAGCGTAGGCGACATGGTTTGGCTTTGGCCTGATCATCATCTGGTTTTTGCCAGTTTCATCGGGCTGCAGATTCTCCAGAGGTTTAACCAGTATGTCGATGAGTTGATTCATGGATTGAAATGATGCTGCTGCAGCATTTAATGCTTCTCTCGTGGAATGAATTTGGGCGGTATTATTATTCATGTAAAGGCTTTTAGACTTCAGCTTGTGCTTTAAAAATTCATTAACAGAAATCATTTTACCTTTAAAAGACATAAAGTAAAACTGGAATATCTGCCTGATTTGTAAAGGCATACTGTCGAAGTATTTATCCGGATTAACCACTGAGTTAACTAATCCATCAATAGCTAAGAGCAGGTTTTCATTATCAGCTGCAACACCTGAAAGAAGAACGTCTGCGAAACAAAAGCCGGGGTCTATTTCGTTGTACCCCTTGTAGATGATAAACGTATCATAAACAAAGGAGAAACGAAGCACCTGGCTGATCTGTTTTTCGGCATCAGTCGCTATTGGCATATCTTTTAAGTTGTTGAAATCTTCAAGCAATACTTTCAATGATTTCTTATAAAAAGGTTCAAAGTTTACCGAGGGTGTTGTAGATTTAGTGTTTTTAATAAGCTGAAGAATGGCTGCATTAGTCGTAAAAGTTATTTTTCCAGCATTGTAGAAATCATTATTATCTAAAAAACTTTTAACTTGATTGTTTAATTCTGATATCTTTGATGCTATTTGATCCGAGGTTGTAGACTTGTCAAACAGTTTTTCTATCACTGGGTCATTAAAGCTATCACCATACATTTCGGTTATAAAATTATTTCTTTGCTCTTCAAACCCTTTGATGAATTCTACCAGTTCTTGATATTTAATCGGACTACTTTCAAATTTAATAAAATTTTCAAGAATGTCTTGCAAATCTTTTATAATTGACCTTCTGAGTCTTTTTCGTTCTTTTTGTGACTTGCTATCTTGATAAGCCTCTAATTGTTTAAGTAGTGTGGATAGCTGTTGGTCGAAATAATTCGATGCTACCGGATGGGTGTCCTTTATTGCGTGGGCAAACGCAGAAAGTGCTTCGACCAAAATGGTTGTTTCATAGAGTTCCAGGCTTTCATTCAGGTATTCCAGAAGAGAGCTTTTATAACGTCCTGATATATTGACATTGTCTGATTTCAGCTCTTTTTTTAATCTTCCCAGTAATGTATTTTTACTGTTTTTCTTGAGTATTTTTTTGAGTGCGAGTATTGAAACGGAGATGTCCGGAGTTGTGGAAGACTTAGCTGCCGTTGTAGGACTAGCTGTAGAACTGGTTATTTCCGACTTAATCATCCCGTCGGTCTGAATCGTTGTTGAGGATAACGTAGCAGGGTACTCTGACAGCCTGTTTGACAGAGTCGAGGGCTGAACGGTTTTTTGTTGGCTGACCGTTGTGTCGGGTTCAGCTGCATGTGTGTTTTTTGCCTGTTCCGGCACTACAGGTTCCGTTATGACTGTTGGTTGCTCCGGTGCTGCCGTTGTCGGACTAGCTGTAGAACTGGTTATTTCCGGCTTAATCATCCCGTCGGTCTGAATCGTTGTTGAGGATAACGTAGCAGGGTACTCTGACAGCCTGTTTGACAGAGCCGAGGGCTGAACGGTTTTTTGCTGGCTGACCGTTGTGTCGGGTTCAGCTGCATGTGTGTTTTTTGTCCGTTCCGGCACTACAGGTTCCGTTATGACTGTTGGTTGCTCCGTTGAGGGAAATTCTGTTTTACCGGAAACTATGACATTATTACCTGACTGTTGGACTCCTTGCCTGGTGTGGGGATTTAAGCTTTCCTCTGAATGATTAAGAAATATACTGCTTGTTCCCGGAGTGGAGGGTGTATTTGCTTTAGGCACTAACATCGGTACTATATTTTTTTCATAATACTCAACCAGCTTTTTGAACTCATTTTGCAATACCCGAGCCGATTTATAGCCTTCATTTTTTAGATAAGATAATTCTGATTCAATATCGTCAACAGCCTTTTTGATTTCAGACTCTAACGGTTTGATATCAATAGATCGCCTGTTTCTGTGTGTTTTTTTCTCGGTATTTTGTAGAGTGCTGTCTGTATCGGTGGATAAAAATGTGTCCTGGGTTAATTCAAATTCCTGATGTTTTTCTAGTTGGTCAACGCTGTCATTCGAGTATCTACTGCTACTGATGAGGTGTGTTGCCAAGTTTTCAATATATATTTGAATCAATACTTTCAGGTGATAAGTTTGATCCCTGGACAACTTTCCATTTTCAGCACTATGGAAAATTGATTTTACCAGTGTCCACGTTTCTTTTCGATTGTCAGCAGGGGTGCTACGTAAAATATTTTCAGTGGTTTGAATGAAGCTATATGTTTCAATGGGTGTTACTTCTGATGCTACTGACTTAAAAACAGGTGTAATTGTGTCAATTTTGTTTTTTGTAGATTCATTAAAAATTATATGTATTGAAACTGGAATCATATTTTTGATAATTTCTAATGCTAATGACAGGTCACGTGTTGATGCACCGCCATCAGGAATGTACAGATTGTCATCATTATTTTGATACAGCTTCAGGATAGTGTCAGGGTTCAGGAGTTCATATGCGTCAGTAAGCAATTTCAATTGCACGCTTGTTACAGTGTGGTCTACACTGCCTTCAGCATTGCTTGATAGTACTAAAGGGTACTCAGAATCTCCCTTTGTAGTTCTAACTGATTGGGCAGGAGAAATTAAAACTCCTGAATTCGTATCATAAGTGCATAACCTCTGTAACCAGAGGATTGTTTCAGAACCTTTGAAGTGAATCAGAACTCAGGGGTATTCTGTAAAGCAACCAAACCATACAGAGGAAGCCAAGGATGGCCTATACACACCTGAGCTCTGAAGAGAGATATTATATCGAAACTGAACTCAAAAATGGGACTTCACAAAACAAAATTGCTAAAAAGCTTGGCCGTTCACAGCCTACCGTGTCGCGAGAAGTAAACCGCAATAAAGGGCAAAGAGGGTACAGGCACCAACAGGCTAATCGCACAGCTCGGCAGCGGCACAAAGATAAGCCAAAAGCTATTAAGCTGACAGACGACATTAAACAACGTATTTCAAACGATATCCGTTCAGATTGGAGTCCTGAACAAGTGGCTGGAAGGCTTGAAAAGGACGGTGTAATCAAGCTGCATCATGAGACGATTTATCAATTTGTAGCGGATGATAAACGGCGCGGAGGCTCGCTCTATAAGCACTTGAGGCACCAGAAAAAAACTTATCGAAAGCGATACGGTTCAGCTCATAACCGAACCGGTATACCAAATCGGGTTGGCATTGAAGAACGCCCCGAAGTGGTCAACAACAGAGAGCGAGTTGGTGACTGGGAAGCTGATACTGTAATAGGTAAAAATCATAAAGGAGCCATCGCTACATTAGATGAACGAAAAACCAAGCTTCGCCTTGCTGTCCCTCTACCAGGCAAGAAGGCAAAAGCGGTTAAACAGGGAATAATTGACGTACTCAAGCCTCTGAAAAGGTTTGTAAAGACAATAACATACGACAATGGAAAGGAGTTTGTTCAGCATGAATCAATTGCCAAAGCTTTAAAATGTGACAGCTACTTTGCTGCCCCCTACCATTCTTGGGAAAGAGGCCAGAATGAGAATGCTAATGGTTTGCTAAGGCAGTATTTCCCCAAGTCGATGGAGCTTAATGGCGTGACAGAAAAAGATGTCATCATTGCAGTGGATAAGCTGAACAACAGGCCAAGAAAGTGCCTGGGCTACAAGACTCCTTATGAGGCATTTAAAGAGTCAACTGGAATAGATGCAAGAAAAGTCATGGGTTATGCACTTATGACTTGAATTCAGGACTACTGATGTTGAATGATAATCTGACTTTATGAAGCCGGAGTTTTCAGGGCTTAACAAAAGATTTTTGTCGTATAAGTTAATGGAGAAAGTCTTTCCGTAATCCCGAACTGGTGTAAAATTATAGGTATTGTTCGCACCCGGAACCAGTGAGAATTCATGTACTCTTGCCGTATAAAAAGAGTCTGTAAGAGTCCCCCTTAGATCGGGTCGATCTGAGATAGATGAAAATGACAGTGTAAATAAACCTTCGAACTTATCATCTGAGAATAAAAAGTTGTAAGTTTGTTTATGTTCACATAATGAGCTAAGGAAATCGTACTTCACAATATAATTATTTTCTGAGAACAAATGCACAGACGTTTCGCATTGCTCATGTTCAGCTTTTTCAGCTAAGGGCAATGCCCACAAATTATAATGAAACGGTAATAATAAAGAAGCAACGATGCGATTATTTTTTATATGCATAAAAAAACTGATTATGTTTTAGGTTTTTGTCTATTAGCCTGTGTATAGCGTGGATCACTTGACCAGCCTCCTTAACCCCTTGGTCTGCAAGGGGTTTAGACATATCCCTATGGAATCAAAAGTTTATTAACTGATGCTCATAGGGACGACATTAACCATCAATGAAAATAATCCTGCGGGTTCATCTCAATAACCATGGTCAAACTTGTTATAGAAAACGACAACTGACTATGATTATTGAGATGAACCTTGACAGATTAGTACTATTAAGGACACTTTGCAGAAATGTTTCTCAGAAAATGAATTGAGTTTGATGACTGAAAGGCATGGCTTCAGAGAACTCCCTGCGAAATAGCAGGGAGATGAATTTCTTCAGCCCGTCAGGGCTGGTATGTGCTATGATATTTTCGTCTCGTTGTAGACCTACCCTCGGGCAGAGGGGAAGTAAAGTCTGTGGAGGTAATGTAAGTCCTGTGTGTCGTACCCATGAAGCAGAAACCTGTGCAAAATCGTGAGAAAGTAGCACCCTGTAAAGGAATCTCCCTGCGAACCAGCAGGGAGAGGATGTCAATTCTCATAGCGACACCTGCCTGAAAATTCTCCACAGTATCGTAGGAGGGGTGAGCATGAAAAAGGCCACCAACATTGCCCTCGCAACCGCTGTAACCAGCTTGGTCGCGCTAGCCGGTACCGCCTTAACAACCTCAAACGTGTTAGCCGCAGAAAAAGAAAAGTGCTATGGAGTAGCAAAAGCAGGCAAAAATGACTGCGCCACCAAAACCACCTCTTGTGCCGGTTCATCGAAAACCGACAGTCAGAAAGATGCTTTCCTTATGGTTCCAAAAGGCTTGTGTGATCGTCTTACTGGCGGTTCAATCCAATCAAAAAATCCTTAGCCACCTACCAATCTGATCATTACCTGTGAGCAAGCTATCCCCTCACAAGATGGTAGGGCTAGGGCTTCGCTCCCCCCACATCCATCAGTTTATTTCTGAGAAGCCAGAGATCGGCTGGCTGGAAGTTCACAGCGAGAACTTCTTTACTCCCCACTCGGTCGCCCGGCAGCAGCTCAGGGATATCGCCAGCCTCTATCCTGTCAGCCTCCATGGTGTCGGAATGTCACTCGGCTCTACCGACAAGCTGGATAAACAGCATCTGGCTCAACTCAGGCGGCTAGTGGATGACATTAATCCTGTAGCCGTTTCCGAACATCTGAGCTGGAGTTCAGTCAATGGACAGTACTTCAACGACCTGCTACCCCTGCCCTATACCGAGGAGGCACTGACCCACTTTTGCCTGAAGGTCGAGCAGGTACAGGAAACCCTGAACCGCCAGCTACTGGTTGAAAATCCGTCCAGCTACCTGAGCTTTAACCACTCAACGATTCCTGAATGGGCGTTTCTGAGTTCAGTCCAGAAACGCACCGGATGCGGACTTCTGCTCGATCTCAACAATATTTATGTCAGCAGCTTCAACCTCGATTTTGATTGCCAGGTTTACCTTGATGCAATTGACCCTCACTCCGTCAAAGAGATCCATCTTGCCGGATTTACCGTCAGGCAATTAGAACAAGGGGAGGTCTGGATAGACAGCCACAGTCGTCCGGTCAGTGAACCTGTCTGGCAGCTTTATCGCCAGTGGGTTCGACAGCATTTGAATCGATTGGGAAGTATTCCGACCCTGATTGAGTGGGACCTGGATATTCCCGAACTCGACATCCTGTTCGGCGAAGCCAGCAAAGCGCAACAAATTCTTGTTGAGGAAATTCTTGTTGAGAAAATTCTTATTGGGGAGAGAAGCCATGGGATGTCGTCAACAGGATAACCTTCAGCAGCTACAGCAGCACTTTGCCGAAGCCTTACACTACCGACCAAGCCCGGTCAGCAAGAGGGTTGCGGCGGGGCGGTTTAGCCCGGAACAACGGATACAGATATATCGCAATAATTTTATTATCAGCCTGTCGGAGGTGCTGGAAGCTACCTACCCTTGTTGCAAGGCTGTACTGGGAGACGAGTGCTTTGCCCAACTCGCCCGCCAGTATGTCCTGACCCAACCTTTGAGGGAAGGGAACGTGACCGATTACGGTGATCGCTTTGTCGATACAATTTCCAGCCAAACCCCGGTGATTGCAGCAGTGCCTTATATTGCCGACTTAGCCCGGCTTGAATGGCTGGTCGACAGAGCCAGCCAGCATGTTGCCATTGCGTCAAACTTCCCATTTGAGCAGCTGGCCCGAATCACCGAAGATAATTTCAGCCAACTGATACTTGAAGTTGCCGAACCGGTCTATTTCTTCGACTCGCAATATCCTGTTGCCAGCTTATGGCAGATGATCACAGGCGACCAGGTTGAGTCAGTTGATATTACACGATCAGAGTCGGCCATTATCCAGCACCGTCATGAGGGTATGCAGGTGATCGCAACAACCCCTTCTGCGATAGGGCTCATGCGCCTATGCCAGCAAGGTCAGCCACTGGGTGAAGCCGATGATTCCATGCTGGCACTACTGGGCGAACTGATCCGGCAACAGTTTTTTACCCGTATTCACGGTTTGCCTGAGGGTGAGTACGCAGATTGAACCTTCTCAAAACCACCGACAGTATTTTCCAGCGCATCACGGTGCCATTGATCCCATTATTTCTTTTATTCACCCGAATCTGGGTCGCATGGGCTTTCTTCAAGTCCGGGGTGGTGAAATGCAATAGCTGGGACAGCACACTTTATCTGTTCCAGTATGAATATCAGGTACCGCTGCTGAACTGGAAAATCGCCGCCTGCACTGGCACTGCTGCTGAACTGATCCTGCCAGTCCTTATAGCTTTGGGACTGTTTACCCGACCGGCAGCACTGGCGTTGTTCGTATTCAATATCATTGCGGTAGTGTCTTACCCGCTGCTATGGGAGAAAGGATTTCTCGATCATCAGTTATGGGGGCTTATGATGCTGATCAACCTGTTCTGGGGCAGTGGTATGATTTCCATCGACTATACCATTGGCTGCAGACCTGAGAAGCCATCTGAAGAGTCACCTCAACCGACTGACATTAGCGACGGTCAGTCCAGCTGACCGCTTTCATACGTTGCTACTGATAGAGGCGCAGAGAGACAAAAAAGGACGCAACATTTTTCACATCAATATAGATTCATATAAGATGCTTATAGGAAATAAAAATTTAATAACAAATCAAGCAATCAGCTGTTAATTCCCTGAACTTGAGAATTGATCAAGGTTTTTTTCTATAAGTTCTATCACGGAAAGTGATTCTTTTTCTTTGTTTTTTATGTAATTGTCCAAGACCTTAATGTGGTCGAGAGAATTTTTCAGAATGTTTGAGCGACTATAGAGTTGTGAATATAGTGCTATGCTTGTTTCATCGTAAGTGTTCTCAACTCCCATTTTTGACATTTTGATCCCAATTTTTTTAACTAAAAATTTTATCATAGATACTATTTTTGGTATATCTGAAGCTAGCTCGGAAAGATGCTTTATTAAATCAAAGAGTCGTTCACGTTGCATATTTAAAAAATCAAATTGATCTTTTAAATAGGGTGCATCGTCAAGACCATAAGATAACATATTAAATAATTGAATCACTTCGGTTTGGTGATAGTACACTTGCATGAAAGGGTTATCAGTTTCTTTTAGACAAGAAATTAAGGACGATATTGTATCCATAATTGAAATTAACTCATGATTACTTATTCCTTCTGAAATCTTAGGCAATATCTTTTGATAAGGGCTATTAAAAAAAACATCCTCATCAAAGTTATCGTAATACCACTGATAAATAATTTTGTAGCGACTTACTTTCTTATATAGAGAGGCGATCTTTACGAAAGTCGTATTTGAATCAAATAATGTGTAACTGCTCAAAATTGACTGGCAAATCAACCTCTACAGGTCAAAGAAAGTTATCCTGATCTTTCGTATATTTCACCGTATGCACCTGCCTGACTCACTATTCTCCAGTACAGACAATGAACAGTTGCGTTCATTCGTCAAAAACCTTCTCGACACGGTCGAGAAGCAATCTGTGCAAATTGAAAGGCAGCGCGTTCAGATCGAACAGCTGGTCGAAGAGAACGAACAGCTTCGAGCAGAAATTCGCCACCTGAAGAAGCACAAGGGCAAGCCTAAAATCAGGCCTAATGTCTCGGACAAGGGCGATGATCAGGAAGACAGCTCTTCTGCGGAAGACACTGATCAGGCTGCCGGGAAAAGTGACACTGATCGTCCGCCGAAAAGTAAACGACCACGATCACAAGAAGCCGGTGAAACCGCTGCACCACCAATGACTGTTGACCGAGAGGAAATCTGTTCAATCGCTGCTCCCGGTGAGAACTGGCGCTTCAAGTGCTATATCGACTTTTTCCATACTGAGCTGGACTTGCGTTTTGTCACTACTCGCTACAGGCGTGAGTATTACACAACTCCGGAAGGCGGGGTGTCAGCCCCGCTACCTGATCATGTGAAAGACCGTTTTGGCGACAACCTGAAAGCCCATCTGCTGGATTTTTATCATTCATGCAGTACGACACAGCCACTACTGCTATCTTGGCTGCACGACCATGGATGCTCAATATCAGAAGGTTCCCTGAGCAACATCCTGACGAAAGGCCATGATATTTTCCACCAGGAAAAAGAAGAATTGCTGGAAGCAGGGCTGACTTGCTCTGATTATCTCCAGGCCGACGACACAGGTGCTCGCCACCAAGGAAAAAACGGCTACTGCCTGTTTATCGGCAACCCTTATTTTTCCTACTTCCATAGCAGCGACAGTAAGAGCAGGATTAATTTCCTGGGCTGTCTGCAAGGGCAGCAGCGGCTTTATCTTCTCAACGACGTTGCCATTGACTACATGGAGAATCAGGTTGATGTGTCGAAGAAGTGGATCACTGCGCTATCCGAATGCGGCGAGAAGCGTTTCTCAACAGAAGAAGAGTGGGAGAGCTTCCTTAACAGCATTGGTTGTGCTGCCCCGCAACAAAGGCGCTGGGCGACAGAGGGTGTTTTAAAGGCCGCATTGATGCTCAATCATCGCCTTGAGAACCTGATTATCCATAGCGATGGAGCCCGGCAGTTTGATACAGCCTTTCAGCATTCGCTGTGTTGGTACCATGCGGGAAGAAACATGGACAAGCTGATACCGGCCAATGACCTGGAACGAGCCGCCCGTGACACCGTGCAGGATCAGTACTGGTGCCTCTACGACGACATTGAGGCCTACCAGAAAAAACCAACGGACAAGGAGAAACAGAAGCTCTACCAGGAGTTTGATCGTTGGGTAACACAGCGGGTTGACTACCCTGCCTTGCAGGCTGAGTTGGGCAAACTGATGGTTGTCAGGGAAGAGCTGTTATTGGTTCTTGAGTATCCGTGGCTGCCACTGCACAACAACCTGAGCGAGAGGCAGATCAGAGAGTATGTGAAACGGCGAAAGGTTAGCGGTGGTACCCGGAGTAAACTTGGGAGGAAATGCCGCGACACCTTTGCCAGTTTGAAAAAGACCTGTAAACAACACGGGGTGTCCTTTGCCAACTATCTCAGGGACAGGCTGACTGGAACCAATCTGATTCCGCAGCTGGGGCATCTCATCCTGAAGGCATCAGGCTATCAGGAAACGGTTCTTGCCAATGGAATATGAGCAGTTACAATAATGTTTTTTCAAGGATAGCTTCCGCTAGCAGTTCTTTTAGTTTAACTAAATGAAAAGTATCCGTTTCATTTTCTAACAACTGCTTAATCTCGGCAATAGCCTTGTCAAAATCATTATCTTCAATTAGTTTGTATAACTTAATGTCAACACTATCAGAGTCAGACTCTTTTATATCTGTGCTGAGGTGCAAGTTCTCCTCCTCTATAACTGAGGCAACAAAGAAATCATCTTTAGAATTATCGTTGTTATCGGGTTTGGCACTAGTGCCTTGGGCGATATTTTTTATTGTTCTTTTATATTTATTGCTCTCTTCTTTATTTTTTCTTATAGCCTCTTCTTCACTTTTTAAAAGTTCTTTCCAAGCCTCGATGCTTCGACTGTAACTTGGGGTCACAATTGATGAAGAGTCTCTTACAAAGGTATCAATCGCATTACGCCATGTTTGTATCAAACTACCTTTTTTTTCATAGCTTTCAGCTTTGCTTAAAATTTCTTCCACACGTTTTGATAATTCTCTTAAATGTTGCTCATCCAGTGGTAACAGTAGTTCGTAAATTTTTACAAGCATGTCATCAATAAGATATTCAAAACCATAAAACAGTTCATTTATTTCCAGAATAAAAGATAAAATATCCGTCATTTCATCAAACTGATTACAGCGTGGTATCACTGTTATAAGTGATTTTTCGAGTGTATAGACAGAATCATCAGTTAACGAATCGATAATATAATCTTTCCTTAATAACACGACACTCAATAACAACCCGGTAATGCTTTTATCCGAGTCAAAGAAACTATCAGGATCTATCAGGTTTAATAATTTTCCGTAAGAAACATGAAAAACATTGGTATAGTGTTCTTTATCCTTGTCGTTTAATTTTTTTATGTTTTCATATATTTCATCATTTAAGCCATATTTGTAAAAGCGGTATAAGTAATCTGCTATTATGGGGTTGAATTTTATACCTGATTTTTTTTGTATAACATATAACGCATCAAATAACTGGATAACTGTATTGGCAAGAGTTGTTCTATGATCAGTAAGATTAAATAACTTCTTGTCTGTTTTGAAATGACTCTTTATAAAGTCAACTCTTTTGTCCAACATATCTATTGACTGGTCTAAAAGTTCTTCAACTCTGTCGTACTTCTCTTTAGCTTTGTCGTAAGAACCATCCAAGGCATCAATGGTTAATAATAAATCATTGGTTTCGTCGATAATCTTGTTAGCATCTGCAGCGAACTGATTAATCACAGCCAGCACTCTGGTTTTTAAATCTGCCGTGCCGTGAAGCTTAACTGTACTGAACAACTTGTTATTACGTTTGCGCATCACCTGTTTAGATCTAATTTTTTTCTTCATATTTTCTTTATTTTCCCGGAAGGCACCAATGGTAAGTGCTTCTTTTTCTGAATTAGACTTTATCGCATATGAATCAGGTTGATTATTACTTGTTTCATCATCAAGGAACTTACTGAAAACAAGAGGCAGCATTGCTCCCCCTGTTAACTTTGAAGGCTCATATAATGATTCCATGTAGCACAGCATTACAAACAAAAGATTCAAACTAAGTTCTTGGGAGCCTGCAGCTAATGAGCTGTATATGAATATTTTACGATCTGGAAAGAAACGTAAACTGTTTAGTATTTGTGGGTATTCAAATCCATCTTTAAGAAACTCATTTTTCTCTGGAAGACGGAGAAAATTGTAAATGGCAGCTAACCCGGCTGAATTTACTATGCCCGATGTTATAGAATACCTTTTTTTTAACGCTAAATAGTGCCTGTCAGAAAACCTATGAAAATTGAGTCACTGACATTCATCAAACAGTAGAACTGCTCCGCAAGCATTATCAGAGTCTCGCTTATAGGGCACTTCTTGATCAAAGTGCTTGCAAAATAGCCAAAACTGCCATTTTACGAACGTGCAGAACCCTCATGCACCCATGATCAAATTTCGGACGGCAAAAGACTGCTGTCAGTAGGGCTAAAAATCCCGTTCTTGTAAAATCCTGCCCAAGCGCTTCAGGTTGCCACCCACAACCGCAAGGGCAACATAGCGCTTGAAGGCATCAATGCCCTTGTCCGGACATTTATCGAGGCCATTGGCTTCCAGAGCATTAATGTCAGACTCTACGGCGGAATGCTTTCTTTTTGCCCGGGTAAACTCAAGGTGGTGCTCTCGTTTTTTGTCTTCTGCGGAAAGCCTGCCTTTCTTCGGCAGAATGGTTCGTTCCAGAAAGCCATCAAGTTCCTCAAGGTTGGCGGGGCTCCAGAACCCTTTGTCATAACTGACCTGGCTCAGCATGGGAAAGCGTTGTTTTGCTCCTTTTGCGATAGGCACTGCAACCTGATCGTCTGTCTGCTTTTGCATCACATGGTGATTCAGCGTGAAGCCAAACTGGTCTTGCAGTACGCATACCCGCAACCCCAACTCTACAGGAACTCCGGCTTTACCCTTGCTGATCCATTCTGTGTGGGGTTCAAAAATCGAGAACACCTTGTCGCTGTGAGGAATCTGCTGATGCTCGATCACCCGACGATAAATCAGATTAATCTGGTGACGACTGTGGGCAATGTAGTATTTGAGATTCTCCAGCGCAGACTCATCGGGGGCGCTTTTTTCTACCAGGGCAGCTGTGCTTTCTGCCTTGCGGATAATGTCGAGACTGTACTTAATGTATTCAAGGTGTGCCGTTTCAATATCGTGCTGACGTGACCGCTGTTTAAACTCGCAGGCAGCAACGGAATGTTTCAGATTCCGCACCTTGTGATAGCGCTTTCGATGCTGTTTTTTCAGGTATTCCCGCTGACGCCACGCTGGTAACTGGTACTGGCCAGCCAGGGTGGACGCAAACTCAATAGCCTTACGACAGGCATCGTTTAACAGGCTGATGTCTGTGGGAAAATGAACATCGGTCTTGACTACAAACGAATCGGCACGGCCATATAGCGGCTCATCTTTTTTTTAACCAGTTGATGGCCTGCTGCCACGACAATCTGGTTTACCTGGTCCAGTATTTCGGGCGTGAACAGGCTGATATTATCCTGCAATGTCTGGATATGATAAGAGTGCGTGCAGTAAGGACCGTGCCCAAGCATTTTCCGTAGCGTGCCGTGTTCATTGGCCAGCTCCTGAAGACGGTCATAATCACAGTTAGTGACCAGCCGCAGGGTGCCAAACACCAGTATGTTCCAGAGATCCATACCGGGACGACCATTATTACTGCTGGCAGGAATCATACTTTCAAGAACTTGAAAGACCTGCTCTCTCAGATCAGGTGTAACCCATATGTGCTGCAAGCCCCGCAAAAGCCGGGGAATATCATCTCTGGACTTGGGGTTGAATGTGATGGCGGAGATATCAACCTCGCCCAACTGCATTTGTGGATTAATGGTTTGACGCATAAACTCGAAAACAGCCTGTCTGGGAAAATCTTCGAGTATTATATTTGGCCTCAGGCTGTGTTTTTCAAGGGCTTGAGGGTTTTCGGACAGGCACTAAATAAGCAATTGTACTTTTTTTAAAGCTGTTATATGCCTTAACAGGGTCTCCTAAAATAATATAAATAAATGCCTGATATAAATTACTTGTCACTGAATAACCAAGATCTTTGTTTTTATAGCCATCAAGTATATGTCGGTCGACTAAGACAGCAGGTGTTAATAGTTGCTCCAAACTACTATTTATGTTTTGGTTTAACTCATGAAGATCAGTTAAATTAATCTGGTGTGATTCTATAATATGATGCTGAATATATCGTTTTATCTCTACAAAAATATTGTCTTCTGAAACTGGTATTTTGAAATCAAATACCGGAAACTGGTCATCCAGTAGTTTAGGCCTCTTTTTTACCAGCCACAAACCAGTATTTAACGCTTCCGGGCTATCAAGAGTATGTGCCAGACCGGAAAGAAGCAACAAACCCTGCTTGTTTCCTCGAACAACACTTGATTTAAAATAGGCAATAGCCTCCAGCTGATCCGTTTTTAAAGTTTTGCTACCTTCTGTTAGTTTCATTGCCCCAAGGATAACAGGAGCCAACGGATCGTTTAGTTTTTCGTGCAAAAAAAGCAATGCATTATAAACAACCTCCTGGTTGCAGCTATCCAGCTCTATTTGATAACGCTCATTATTTCTGCGTGGCATATTCTCCGCAGTTTTCTGGTTGACAGTTACAGAGCCTGCTTCGTGTTTCTTTTCAGAGAGAGGAGGGGCTTCTATTTTGCGTCCGATAATGGCTATTACCAGATTGAATATATCACCTGCCAATTTATGTATTTCTGTTTCCGACATCAGCTGAGCACTATCTTGCAATTTTGCCTTTTGTTCCGTTAATAGCGATTTTAGTTGAGCTATGGTTTCATCAGCCTGCGCACCAGTAAAGGCTGATCTTGTTTTGTTCTTTTTCTTTCCTTTTCTTTTTTTGGATGGCTGCCCTGGAGGGCTCATCTCAGCCTTGCTGTCAGACTCTTTTACTAATACTGCTTTTGGGATTTCAATCTCTTCTGAAATATGCTCCGTTTCAGGCAGGTCGGCAGAATCTGTTTTTCCATGACTCAAAGTGCTTTTCGGAATGGTAGGGTTGACTTTATCATCAGCATAAATGGCCGTAGCAGCCCCCTCTTTGTCGTTGCTACCGCCACCAGTGACGTCTTGCTCTTCTTTTTTATTAATGGTTCTGATTTTTTTGTTCTGGCTTGTTATATCAATATTAACCGACGGAGTACGGGCCCTTGTAGCTGTATCAAGTATTTTTTTTTCTTGATGCATTATTGAAAAATCAGAGCCTGGGTCATCTTTATTCAAAAAGAAGTTTAATGATGCTATATCTGAGAGATTTTTAAGTATTTTTTTCTTTGGAAGTGCAACAAAAAAATGATCGTGTCCGGCATAAACGATGTATATTGGGTGGCTATAAGAATATAGGTAACTGCTCAAAATTGACTGGCAAATCAACCTCTACAGGTCAAAGAAAGTTATCCTGATCTTTCGTATATTTCACCGTATGCACCTGCCTGACTCACTATTCTCCAGTACAGACAATGAACAGTTGCGTTCATTCGTCAAAAACCTTCTCGACACGGTCGAGAAGCAATCTGTGCAAATTGAAAGGCAGCGCGTTCAGATCGAACAGCTGGTCGAAGAGAACGAACAGCTTCGAGCAGAAATTCGCCACCTGAAGAAGCACAAGGGCAAGCCTAAAATCAGGCCTAATGTCTCGGACAAGGGCGATGATCAGGAAGACAGCTCTTCTGCGGAAGACACTGATCAGGCTGCCGGGAAAAGTGACACTGATCGTCCGCCGAAAAGTAAACGACCACGATCACAAGAAGCCGGTGAAACCGCTGCACCACCAATGACTGTTGACCGAGAGGAAATCTGTTCAATCGCTGCTCCCGGTGAGAACTGGCGCTTCAAGTGCTATATCGACTTTTTCCATACTGAGCTGGACTTGCGTTTTGTCACTACTCGCTACAGGCGTGAGTATTACACAACTCCGGAAGGCGGGGTGTCAGCCCCGCTACCTGATCATGTGAAAGACCGTTTTGGCGACAACCTGAAAGCCCATCTGCTGGATTTTTATCATTCATGCAGTACGACACAGCCACTACTGCTATCTTGGCTGCACGACCATGGATGCTCAATATCAGAAGGTTCCCTGAGCAACATCCTGACGAAAGGCCATGATATTTTCCACCAGGAAAAAGAAGAATTGCTGGAAGCAGGGCTGACTTGCTCTGATTATCTCCAGGCCGACGACACAGGTGCTCGCCACCAAGGAAAAAACGGCTACTGCCTGTTTATCGGCAACCCTTATTTTTCCTACTTCCATAGCAGCGACAGTAAGAGCAGGATTAATTTCCTGGGCTGTCTGCAAGGGCAGCAGCGGCTTTATCTTCTCAACGACGTTGCCATTGACTACATGGAGAATCAGGTTGATGTGTCGAAGAAGTGGATCACTGCGCTATCCGAATGCGGCGAGAAGCGTTTCTCAACAGAAGAAGAGTGGGAGAGCTTCCTTAACAGCATTGGTTGTGCTGCCCCGCAACAAAGGCGCTGGGCGACAGAGGGTGTTTTAAAGGCCGCATTGATGCTCAATCATCGCCTTGAGAACCTGATTATCCATAGCGATGGAGCCCGGCAGTTTGATACAGCCTTTCAGCATTCGCTGTGTTGGTACCATGCGGGAAGAAACATGGACAAGCTGATACCGGCCAATGACCTGGAACGAGCCGCCCGTGACACCGTGCAGGATCAGTACTGGTGCCTCTACGACGACATTGAGGCCTACCAGAAAAAACCAACGGACAAGGAGAAACAGAAGCTCTACCAGGAGTTTGATCGTTGGGTAACACAGCGGGTTGACTACCCTGCCTTGCAGGCTGAGTTGGGCAAACTGATGGTTGTCAGGGAAGAGCTGTTATTGGTTCTTGAGTATCCGTGGCTGCCACTGCACAACAACCTGAGCGAGAGGCAGATCAGAGAGTATGTGAAACGGCGAAAGGTTAGCGGTGGTACCCGGAGTAAACTTGGGAGGAAATGCCGCGACACCTTTGCCAGTTTGAAAAAGACCTGTAAACAACACGGGGTGTCCTTTGCCAACTATCTCAGGGACAGGCTGACTGGAACCAATCTGATTCCGCAGCTGGGGCATCTCATCCTGAAGGCATCAGGCTATCAGGAAACGGTTCTTGCCAATGGAATATGAGCAGTTACAAAATTTCCGGATTACAGCATCATTCAGGGAGATGCTCTCCAGTCAGCAGCGCTTATCAGAGATCATAAAGCTGAACTCGGAATTTCTTCTGAGGCTCTGACTCTGGTTATTGCGGAAGGACTATTGAACCGGAAAGTCCTTTTTGGGGGAACTTATGCAGCTTTAAGGGTATTACAGCAACTTATCCAGGATGGAGTAGCTGACATGGTTGTTATAGCTGGTCAGCGAAATCTGTTGGTTGATGCTGATACAGCCAGTGCGTCTGGATGGTCTGCTTATCAGCTTATGCTTCCGGTTGAGCTGGATATAAAAGAACGTATTCCTAGTGTTCCTGTAAAGGAAAATTACAGACAGTATAAATATATTAGTTCTAATAAAAAGACTACTTTTGTTCCATCACTGGTATTGGTGCGGCTCAACAATGACGATCAAATGGAGGCCGTGGAAGCTCGCAGTCTCAAGCGAAGCCGGGGTGCTAAGCTTACGACGCTTGACCTGAGTATGTTCGGACTGCCTCTGAAAGCCATTGAGCATTTCTCCGACACTTCAAATACGTCCGGCATTACGCAAATTGATCTTAGCTGGAGTTATCTGGAAGACAATCAAATAGACTTGCTAACAGAGCAGTTAGAACGTTATTCCGGACTTAAACATATAGCAGCTTCCGGATTTGAACCGTGGTTTGAAACTTTTAAGGAAAGAATAGAAAACCTCAACCGGTACAAGCTTATTAAGCGGCAGGATAGTCAATATAAGGAAGAGCTACCTTCGTTACCGCCCCATTTGGCAAGGCATATGGGGCAATATAAAGGCATGCCTAATGAGCTGGTTGTTAATCCAAAGTCCCGGAAAGTCAGGTTTGAATGTTACAAACCTCCTAAACCTTCACAGTGGCAGCAGGATGCAGAAGTATCTCAGCTTAATCATGAGGATCAAGAAGGTTATTCAGAAAATCTTCAGACGTTTCTCAATAATGCTCAATTAAAATTACTGTCAACTCCGAAGGATGGCTCATGTCTATATCATGCTCTGGCCAGGCAAACGGAAACAGGTAACGGACACGCTCTTCGACAGCAATTATCCAGTTACCTCACCCGTAATGCAGAGAATTTTACGAGAGATAACCCTGTATTTGCCGGTGATGAGTTTTCACGTTTACTGGGAGAGATAGAAAACCAGGATGAATGGGGTAATATTCGAATCGCGCTGGTGATGGCTCAAATGAGCAGAAGGCGTGTGATTGTTATCTATCCTCAGATGCGAGGGAGTGAAATTGGTACTATGGTATTCAATCCTGATGGTCAAGGCATGGACTCATTGCCAGACGACATAAGCAGTAATGATATATTTCTTGTTCACAACGGTCGGGGGCATTGGCTGGGTGCTATTCATGGTGTGAGTGACGATCTTCAGGCCGCTAATGAGGAAGTTTTATCAGATGCATCCGGTATGCGGGTCAGTAATAATAGCAGTTTGCTTAATTTAGCAAGTTTTCTTTTATTGTTCGGAGTTCGTACAAACAGCGGTTTGCAGTAGTTAAGGGAATCAAAAACGCATGTTAAAATCCGTGTTTTAGGCGTAGTTGACAGGTAATATAGCGACGGGTCTACCGCAAAAGTGCTTTAAGACAGATAGGGTGTACCCTACTCTGTCCACATAACAATAACAGGAGTACCGTCGCTATGATTGATTATCAGGCTCCCCTGCGTGATATGCGTTTTGTGTTGTATGAAGTGTTTGATGTCGCTGCTGACTGGGCTCGCTGGGAATCACTCAGTGAACTGGTCGACCGGGAAACCGCTGACGCCATTCTCGAAGAAGGGGCCAAACTGGTTTCCAAAACTCTGTCTCCTCTCTATCGAATGGGTGATGAACAGGGCTGTCACTGGCAGGACGGCAAGGTTTCTACGCCCACTGGTTTTAAAGAAGCCTATCAAATCTACTCCGAAGGTGGCTGGACCGGTCTGAGTGGCAACCCTGACTTTGGTGGCATGGGTATGCCCAAAGCTCTGGGGGCTCAGTTTGATGAAATGAGTTGCGGTGCCAACCTTGGTTTTATGCTTTACCCCAGTCTTACCTCAGGTGCGGCTCTGGCTATCGATGCCCATGCTTCTGAAGCGATTAAATCCTTGTATCTGCCCAAAATGTACTCCGGAGAATGGGCTGGCACCATGTGCCTGACTGAACCTCATGCCGGGACAGACCTTGGCATTATTCGAACCAAAGCCGTTCCAGAAGACGATGGCAGTTATCGCATTACCGGTACGAAAATATTCATCACGGGCGGCGAGCATGATTTGTCAGAAAACATTGTTCACCTAGTGCTGGCGAAACTGCCTGACGCACCGGCAGGTCCGAAAGGTATCTCTCTTTTTCTGGTACCAAAGATTCAGGTAAACGAGGATGGCTCTCTGTCTGAAGCTAACGCTGTCAGCTGCGGTTCCATTGAACACAAGATGGGCATTAAAGGGGCTTCCACCTGCGTCATGAATTTTGACGGGGCAACAGGGTATCTGGTGGGAGAGCTGAATAAGGGTTTGAACTGCATGTTTACCATGATGAACTATGAACGTCTGTTTGTCGGTATTCAGGGGCTGGGCAGTGCTGAACGCTCTTACCAGAATGCTCTGGCTTATGCCAAAGATCGTTTGCAAGGGCGGGCTGCCACCGGCGCTGCACAACCGGAAAAGGAAGCGGATTCTTTAATGGTTCATGGTGATATTCGTCGAACCCTGATGAATATTAAAGCGCTCAATGAAGGGGGCAGGGCTTTTTCAACCTACGTTGGGCAACAGTTGGATAAAACCAAATTTGGTGAGGATGATGAGAGGCAAAAGGCGGCAGGTCTGGTGGCACTGTTAACACCGGTAGCCAAAGCGTTCTTCACCGACATGGGGCTGGAATGTTGCGTTGCCGGTCAACAGGTGCTGGGTGGTCATGGTTATATTGCCGAATGGGGACAGGAACAGTTAGTTCGTGATGTGCGTATCACGCAGATTTATGAAGGCACCAATGGCATACAGTCGCTGGACTTACTGGGTCGTAAAATAGCGGCTAACGACGGTGCTTATTTCCGGCTGTTTGCTGATGAAGTCAGGGCATTCATCAACAACGCTGAAAACAGTGAGTTTGCTTCTGCACTTGAAAGCGCCCTGGTTCAGTTGGAACAGTCTACGGAAACCCTGTTAAAACAAACCACAGATAACCTCAATACGATTAATGCGGCCTGTGTTGAATACCTGCACGGTTTTGCTTATGTCGCTTACGGATGGATGTGGGCTCGAATGGCTGAGGTCGCTCAGGCTCAGTTACAAACTGGTACTGTAGATCAGGACTTTTATAAAGCCAAAATAGCCACTGCACGTTATTTCTATAAACGACTGCTACCGAGGAGTTCAGCGTTGCTGGCGGCAGCCACTTCCGGAGTAGAAGAATTGTACAGTATGGCTGATGAACAATTTTGACCAGTCTGGATAGTTGACTGATAGATCAGTTTTGAGTCTATAGTTAAGTAACTGGATGAGTAAAATCTACAAGGACTGTAGAGGCAAGGACGCACAATAAAAAGGCAGGATGCCAAAAGGAGTACGTCCAGTGTTCTTCAACCCCGCAAATGCGGGGTTTTCTTTTAATGGGGTGCTGTTTATTAAAGAGGCTCGTTTAACTCAGCTGGCGATAGGCTTCCAGTGTTTGATTCATTGCCTGCTCAAGCCCCGGGATTAAACTGGATGCTTCCTGCAGTTTTCCCTCTTTCCCCAGTACTTCAATATTGTCAGCAATCTCTGAGAGCAGTTTTGCCCCAAGGTTACTGCTGCTGGACTTAAGAGTATGAGCGGCGCGAATTACCACTTCCAGGTCTGCTGCCCTGGCAGCCTGCTTTAGTTCATCCAGCAAGGTCGGGGCATTTTCAAAAAAACTGTCGAGGAGGCTGCTGAACTCGTCTTCCATGATGTCCCTGAGGGTGTTGAAAGTGTCCTGATCAATCAACGGCTCATTATTATCGATAGTCACTGCTTTGATTTCTTCTGTCGTATCCCGGGGCAAGGCTTCGGCGGTTTGTTCAGTCTGGTCTTCATCGTACACTTTTTCATCGAACTCTCTTTCATCGAATAAGAGCCACTGAGTCAGCATATTGCGCAGGATTTCTGATTTTATGGGTTTGGACAGATAGTCATCCATACCCGCTGCCAGACATTTTTCCCTGTCGCCCTGCATTGCATTGGCGGTCATGGCAATAATCGGTATTCTCGGCTGATGAAGTGACTGCTCTCTTTTGCGGATCAGGCCCGTGGCTTCGTAGCCGGACATACCGGGCATCTGGCAATCCATCAGAATCAGGTCATACTCCTTACTTTGCGACATGGTGACCGCTTCCTTGCCGTCAATGGCAATATCCGGTTCAGACAGACCTATCTTTTTCAGCATACTGACCGCAACTTTCTGGTTGACGATATTGTCTTCAACCAGCAGCAGCCTTATTGAAGATGAAAAGGCGGTATTGCTGCTTTCTATCGGGTGCTGATCGTTCTGGCCAGTCTGGTGTTCGTGCATAATCTGCATGACTGAATCGAGCAGGCGTGATTGCCGGAAAGGCTTACTGAGACAGGCGGAAATACCCACTTCCTGTTGCCTGGCCCGGGTGATGAAACCGGCAGAACTCAACATAATCCTTTTGGATTTTGCCAGCTCCGGGTCATTTTCTATTTCTCTGGACAGCATTAAACCGTCCATGTGGGGCATATCCATGTCGAGCAGAACCAGCTCATAAGGTTGCTCGTCTTTTAAGGCCTGCTGCATCATGTCCAGGGCTTTTTGTCCACTGTCACACTCTGAATGGTCAATGCCCCAGGCTGTCAGGTAGTGGCGAAGAATTTCCCGGTTCGTGGTGTTGTCATCAACAACCAGGGCTTTTATTCCATCAAGGGCATGGTTGATTTTCCGTGATGGCCAAGGCTCAGACTCTGAAATTTCCATGTCCAGTACGAATGAAAAGGTTGAGCCAAGCCCTTCAGCCGTGGTGACCTGAATGGAGCCACCCATCAGTTCTACGAGCTGTTTCGAAATGGTCAGCCCCAGGCCGGTTCCACCAAACCGGCGGGTTGTGCTGCCGTCTGCCTGGGTGAAGGCACTGAACAGGTTGGAGAGTACATCCTCTGCAATACCAATACCGGTGTCTTCAACCATAAACTCGACGCTGACTGTGTCAGCTGTTTTTTCCGCCATATTCAGGCGTACGATCACTTCTCCGGTTTCGGTGAATTTCACAGCATTACCCACCAGGTTAGTGAGTACCTGTCGTAAACGAACGGAATCGCCTTTCAGTACGTTTGGCAGGTCGACGTCGGTGAAGCAACTGATTTCCAGATGTTTTTCTCTCGCTTTACCAGCCAGTAGTGCGCAGACGTCTTCAGCTATTTCAGCGATATTGGTGTCAATGCTCTCTATCTCCATTTTCCCCGCTTCAATTTTGGAGAAATCGAGAATGTCGTTAATGATTTGCAGCAGGGCATCCGCTGAACTGTATGCTGTTTCCAAAAAGTCCCGCTGGGTTCTGTCAATCGGAGTGTCCTTCAACAGTTCAAGCATGCCCAGGACACCGTTCATCGGGGTTCGGATTTCATGGCTCATGTTGGCGAGAAAAGAGCTTTTGGCCTTGGCTGCTCCAAAGGCGGCTTCTTTGGCTTCGCGAAGTTCGGAAATATTTTCTTTCAGGTCCCGGTTAGCATCATGCAGTTCCCGGGTTCTCTCTGCGACAGAGGCCTCCAGTGTTTCCCTTTGCTTTTGCAGGCGCTGATCCCGCTCTTTGATGCACATGAGCATCTCATTGAAGTCGTCGTAGAGCTGCCCGATTTCATCGTCATCAAATCGATGAACTTTTTGATCATACTGCTGTTTTGCGGTCATCGAACTGATGGTTTCTGCCAGCTCAATAATGGGCTGACCTAATAGTTTCTGCAGCCTTGAGGCCAGTATTGAAGCAAGGATAACGGACACCAGCGCGGCGATCAGGGCCAGCAATAGATTCTGGGTCAGTTGCAGGTAAAGCTGATTCAGGTTTGACTGGATGTAAATGGCCCCAATCAATTTTCCGTCCATAAAAATTGGACGGTACAGATGCAGGCGTGTATTGCTGAATACTGTTAAAGAGCGTTCTAGGTCATCAAAGGTAATGGACCAGGGTTGTCTATCATGGCGGTTATAGGTAGCCATTACATTGCCTTCCGACGTCAGCAGGAAGGCGGACTGAATATTGGTGGCAGAGGCAAAGCCTTTAAGCAGGGTTGTTGCTGACTTCCTGTCTCCAAAAACCAGTGCAGCTTCGGCGTTGGCGCCAATCACTTCCGCAAGAACTTCCAGATTGCTGACAAGGGCTGACCGGGATTTGATCAGGTCGCTAACCGTCTGGATCGATAGCGTCACCAGCAACACGGCATAAGCCGTGATCAGCATGGCATAACGAAGCTTCTTTTTTATAGGCAGATTTTTGAAGGTAATCATCGTTACTTCACAGTTTTAGCCAGCTTCAGTAGTCTGGAGTTGATACTTAAGCTGGCATTGGTTGCGGAAGTATTGTTAATGGAGAAGTTGATTTTTTTACCACTGCGTTTTAGGCCAATCATGCCACCGTAGTCAACGAAGGACCGGATATCGCTGATGGTGAGAACAGGTTTGCCTTCCAGTCGTTTCAGAACCGATTTGACCGTGACATTGTCGATGTTATGGATAAACAAGGCATCGCACAGCTTTTCGAACGGAGAGTTAGCGTTTCTGTGAGTGACTGACAATCGCCTTCCCATCGTGCTCTTGCGATTGATTTTATGGAGCTCATTGTTGATGGAACCTTCACCGAGCACACAGATGGTCAGACTTTGTGTCTTTTTTGGCCAGCTGATGAACTTGGTGAGTTTAAAAATAATGGCGGTTTTAATTTTATCTTCCGGCGATGTGGCTGCCCTGGCTGTATTGAACTGAAAGCTGAACAGGATTACAGATACCAGACTGATAATTGTTACTTTGGTTGTTACTTTTATGGTTGCTTTGGCTGAAGCATTGGTAAAAATCGACATGAAGCAGTCCTCCTTCATCCTATTTAAAATGACCAGCGGATTTGCGCATACCAGGATTCTTCAATCTCTGTGGCGCTTAATCCGCTGAACACTTCGGTGAATTCGGCTCTTTGTTTGTCAAAGAGGTTTTGAGCAACCAGTGACAACTCCAGATTGTCATTTATTTTTTTGGCCAGTCTCATATCCAGTGCCGTGTAGCCGGGTACGCCAGCATTTTTCATGTTGCTCATACCTCTGATCCAGAAGTCGAAGTACCATTGATTTGGCAGGTTCATGCTGGAACGGAGGGTGGCTGTTTGTTTAGCGTTCAGGTCTTCTACCAGCCACTCGTTTCGCTTTAGAGCATAAGCCAGGCTCGGGTTGCTGCTGTTTGGAGATGCATCAACTTGTAACCAGCTATAGGTCAATTGAAGTTTCCACCAGTCTTTTGCCTGCCAGTCGGCTACAATTTCAAGCCCGTAGGTGGCTGCATCAAGCCCATTGATAAGGGTTGATGGCAAGCTTATCAGTGAATTGTTCTTTGGCTGGCAAATACCGAAATCAGGGCCCAGTGGGTAAATGAGACTTGATCCGTCAGGACACTTTGAGGCCTCTACATAGGCGACTATGTTTTTGTATTGGTTGTAGAATCCGGTAACATCCAGTCGGAATAATGATCCGAATTGTTCCCGATAGCCGAGTTCAAACGCATTCAATTCTTCTGATTGGAGTTTCTGGTTTCCGGCAATGGATAAAATAGCGTTGGAGGGGCCCGTATTAACAAAAGTGATATTGTCAGAAAGAACAGCCGTTTCACTCACTGAAGGCGTTTTGACTGCTTTGGAGACAGAAGCCCAGAGTGTTCTGTTGTCATTGACCTTCCAGGTCAGCTTGGCATTGGGTTGAAACTCTTTGCCGGTAAACTCGTTGTGTTCATAACGGGCGCTGAATGACAGGTTCCAGTGATGGTTCAGGGTAATGTCATCCTGGGCAAACAGGCTGTATAAATTATCCTGGCGGGAATCTTTTGGTTGCCCGTTTTCATCCCGGTGAATGATATTTCTCATATCACTCATCTGATACCAGGTCCTGCGAAAACTCAGTCCCCAGACCAGGTCATGATTTTCAATGGGTTGGAAGTAATGCTGAAACTCCATATCGAAGGACTGTCTTTTTTCAGTGACACGGTAATCAAAGTTCTGGTAGTCATCGATAACCGCTCTTAATGAATAGTCTTCGGTATCGCTCACCGTTTTTTTCCAGTGGGCAATCAGGTTTCCGCCTCTCTGGTCACGACTTATATTTTCCAACATCTGCATGCCTTTATCGCCAGCGAAAGGCTCGTCGTTTTTAAAGATTGTTAAAGCGGGCCGGGTGGTTCCTTCATAGAGATCACCCAGTAGCGTGAAGTCGGTATCTGCAGCGGGTTTCCACTCCGTCTTGAAACCGACCCGTTTCATTTTCCAGTCATCATTGGCGTCAGAGCCGTCTGTTTTTGCCAGACCGTCCCGCTCAAAGGTTTTGACATAAACTTTGTAAAAGCCGGTTTCCCCGAACTCACCACCATATCGATAGGCGCCGAAAGCCTTTTCTTCATTACCGGCTCCCAAAGAAACCAGACTACCCTGGGTGTCAGCCGCCTTTTTTGTGATGACATTAATGACGCCGTTAACCGCATTGGCTCCCCAGAGTGCTGCTCCCGGCCCCCTGATGACTTCAATACGGTCAATGTCTTCCATCAGGGTATCCTGAACATCCCAGTTCACACCTGAAAAGAGTGGTGAGTAAACGGTTCTGCCATCAATCAGTACCAGTAGCTTATTAGCAAAGATGTAATTGAATCCCCGGGTACTGATGGACCAGGTGTTGCCGTTCATTCGGGCGACCTGCATGCCAGGTACCATGCGCAGGGCTTCAGGAATCGAAGTCACGCCACTGCGCAGGATATCTTCGGAAGTGATGACATAAATAGCCGCTGCTGAATCCATTAAACGCTGCTTTTTACGGGACACAGATGTGACATCGGGAATATCCAGTGAGATCAGTTCTTCAAGACTGAAATCGAGAAAATCATCATCTTCCGATTCCTGTGCCGGGTGATCAGCATGGGCATTTATGGCAAAAAACAGGGAGGAAGCCAGAATTGAGGGCAGCAGTTGTGTTTTCAAAATTCCACTCCATGGAATAACTTAAGCCTGACGGCACTGCTGAAACGGTCAGGCTGATTTCGTTATCGTTTAACTAAAACCTAGTAAAAGAATATCTGTTCGTCACTTGCTTTGTTGTGCTTTGAGTACAGCCGCTCCGGCATCAAGCAACCCTGCGCCGCAAAGAGTGGTATTACAGGTTCCTGCTGGAAATGCCCGGACGGTGTCCAGAATAATCTGGTTAGCCTGAGCTGCAGTGAGCGATTTATTGACTGCGAAAATTAATGCCAGAACACCTGCGACATGAGGAGTCGCCATGCTGGTACCCTGATAGTATTCATAGTTATCGAGGTTGGGTGAAGTGGTTCCATTGTTGGATGTCGATAAAATGCCGTTGGCAAGGTTCAGGGTTTCGCCTCCGGGGGCGGCGATATCAACTTTTTTGCCAAAATTGGAATACCAGCTGCGGTTTCCCTCTCTGTCTATGGCGGCCACTGTGATGACATTGTCGCAGTTCGCAGGTGTTGCCAGTGATGCATCCCTGTTTTCATTACCAGCGGCTACTACAACGGAAATATTGGCTGCAGCCAGTTTATTGAAAGCGTTTTGATAAATTCTGGGACAGGTTACAGCGCTGCCGCCAAGGCTGAGGTTAAGGACTTTAACCGGTTTTGGATTCCTGGGCAGGCCGTAGACTTCAAATCCGGCTGCCCAGAGCATGGCGTCGATAATATCGGAGGAGTAGCCGCCACATCGCCCCAGTGCTCTTAGAGGCATGATTTTGGTATTCCAGGCAACCCCACTGACCCCCTTGTTATTATTGGATAATGCCGCAATAGTGCCGGCAACATGGGTACCATGCCAGCTGCTGTCCATCGGGCGGCTTGGAATAGGAAGGCCATTTACAGAGCCGCAGGCTCCAATCTGGGTAATACCGTCACCCGGGTCCTTGGGGTGATTGTCTCTGCCATCGCCATCGTTGGCAATCCATGGATGGCTAACAAAGTCATAACCGTCCACCAGATTAGATACAAGATCTGAGTGCCTTAAAACGCCTGTATCAACAACGCCTACGATAATATTCTCGTCACCGGTTGTGATATTCCAGGCAGATGGCGCGTTGATTCCGGACACCGGGTTTTTGAGGTTCCACTGCTCGCTGAAGCGTGAATCGGTCGGAATTTGCATGACCTGCATGATGTAATCCGGCTCGGCAAAGTCCACCTGAGGATCGATATTAAGGCTGTTTGCCAGTATTACAGCGTCGTCAATGTTAACACTTGAGCCCAGATCCAGGATGTCTTTCTGCTTACCGGCAGCAACACCAAAGGAGCCGCTGGTAATACCTTGTTTGATAAATGCTATGGCATTGCCGTAGGTTGGCTCAGGGTGATACTGAACAACAATCCGGTCTGTGACCTGACGGGGAGGAATGGTGCCATCAATTTGTTGAGCCAGTGAGAAGCTGCTGAATCCTGCTAATAATAAAAATAAAGCAATCCTTGCTGTCATGATGTTTATTCCTGAGAAGAAAGACGGTGTAAAAATCAGTATGGTTTAGCGGCTGACGGATAGTATTTTGCCAATTCGAATTGAATCTGCGGCGACCCTCGTTATAACCTGATTATCTGTGGCGAAAAATTGACAGTCATTTAAACGGGAAAGCGTGATGTCGTTTCTCTATGAACAACTATTGAGCGTTGCACACAGTCCAGTGCTGCTGGCGTTGTTCATTCTTATTGGTACTTATATTCTGGAAGATGCTGCCATTCTTACCGCAGCCCTGCTGGGGGCCGACGGACTGATCAGCACTCAACTGGCGTTCAGCGCCCTGTTTCTGGGGATTTTTACCGGTGACCTTGGCTTGTATGTATTGGGTCGTTACCTGAATCGTATCCCGAGGCTCACTGCTTTTCTTGATATAGATGCGGTCCATCGAGCCCATGGCTGGCTTCAGCAAAAAATGACGGCGACGATTTTGCTGGTGCGTGTCATCCCTGGTCTAAGGCTTCCGGTTTACACTGCCTGTGGTTTTTTCAAACTTCCCTGGAAACACTTTACAGCACTGGTCTTTCTGGCGTCATTACTTTGGACTGCTGTCGTGTTTTTCGGTCTGTTCAGTATTGGAACCCTGTTCTGGTCTGGTCTTGGTTTCTGGAAATGGCTCTTAATCCCTGTGCTGGCAGTTTTTTTTGTGTTTGGTCATAAAAAAATAAAAATAAATAAAGGTTTTTTTAATTAATATGAACATGACTGAAAGCGACCGCCAGATAGAAGCATTTATCCGGCCAACCGCTCAGGATAAGAAAATTCATCCCGGTATGCCGGAGCTGGAAAAACGGGAGCGGCCGATTTCTTTTTTTGAATTCTGGCCGGGGTTTGTCATTTATATCCCGGTTATTTTGCAGGCGCTGTGGTTAGCCGTTCGTTACCGTGGTTTTACCCTGCCACTGAACAGTAATCCTGGTATTCACCTCAGTGGTATGGTGGGGGAATCCAAAAATGATATCTTTTCCATGGCGAAAGGAAAGGCCAGAGAAAAGATACCAGACTGGTGCGTATTGTCTGAATGGGCATCGCCAGAAGATGCTGAGTTTCAGGCCCGGCAACGAATGCAGTCGGTTGGGCTGAGTTACCCTCTGGTTGCAAAACCCGACATTGGCTGCCGGGGAGCCGGTGTCAGAATTGTTCGTTCTGCCCGGGAACTGAAAGATTATATTGCTGCGTTTCCCAGAGAAGGTAAGGTCATATTGCAGCAACTGGTGCCTTACGAAGCTGAAGCCGGCATTTTTTATATTCGCCAGCCAGGGGAGAAAAAAGGCAGGATTTTTTCCATTACCCTGAAATACCCGCCTTACGTGATTGGTAATGGTAAAGATACACTGCGGCAGTTAATTCAGAATGATGAGCGGGCAGGGCAGTTGACGCCGTTATATTTCAAGCGTCATTACCAACTGCTGGAGCAGGTGCTTCCTGAGGGACAACCTTTCAGGCTGACGTTTGCTGGCAGTCATTCCCGTGGGTGTATTTTCAGGGATGGCAGGGAATTTATAACACCTGCACTGGAAGCTGCCTTTGATGAGGTGGCTAACGGGTTGCCAGAATATTATTACGGCCGAATAGATATTCGATTTAGAGATATCAATTCTCTTATGAATGGCGAAAACTACTATATACTTGAAATTAATGGTGCCAGCAGTGAAGCCGCCCATATCTGGGACAGTCGCAGTACGTTGAAAGAAGTGTATCGGGTTCTGTTTTATCAATACCGAACACTGTTTCAACTGGGGTGGGTGAACCGGCACCGGGGATTTCGTCCTCCTTCCCTGAAACAGTTGTTGCATGCATGGAAGCACGAACGAAAACTGGTTCGAAGGTATCCGGATACGGAATAACCTGATCAAAGGCGATTCAAGGAGCGTAAACACTATGGCACGACTCATCAGTGTGATCATGCTGCTGTTTTTCGGTTCAGCTGCCTGGGCTGGCAATGATATCTATACTGGCTGGTTCAGCAACAAGGCCGTGAGCGGTTACGACACAGTTGCTTATTTCACAGAACACAAAGCTGTGAAAGGTAATGCCAAATTCAAATTCAAATACCTGGATGCTGAGTGGTATTTTAATTCAGCTGAAAACCTGGAACTCTTCAAAAATAACCCGGATAAATACAGACCTCAGTATGGCGGTTTTTGTGCCTGGGCGGTAGCTGCCAAAAAACAGAGAGCCCCCGGAGATCCCAACTACTGGAAAATTGTCGATGGTAAGCTTTACCTGAATTACGACAACAGTGTTCAGCAAAAATGGCTTAAAGATATTCCGGGATTTATCCAAAAGGCCGATGAAAACTGGCCTAAAATGCTTGATCAATAGAGGAGGATTGATCTATGAAAAATGCAGTCAAATGGATTTTGTGCATTTATGTGGCATTTGTCTTTATTCAGTCGTTGTTCTTCAAATTTACTGATGCCTATGAAACGATTCATATCTTCAGCACTCTGGGAGCCTGGGCGGGTCTTGAATGGTTTGCTGATTACGGCGCTTATGGGGTAGGTACAGTTGAGCTGATTGCCGCCATTATGCTGTTTTTTGCCCCCTCACGCCTTTATGGAGCATCTATTGCCAGTGGTGTGATGATGGGAGCCGTATTTTTCCACCTGTTTACCCCGCTGGGCATTGCCATGCCGGAGTTTGACGAAATGGGTAATGTAACTGGCGATGATGGAGGTTTGCTTTTTTATAACGCCTGCGGTGTGCTTGCGGCATCGTTGATTGTGACAGCCATGGAGTTTTTTGGTACCGACAATGCTGTTAAGCGAATACTGTTCCGATAATCTCAATACCCGATGGTTAAAGCCGGACAGGCTTTATGCTTTGCCCGGCTTTAATAAGAGTTTCATTCTGCCTTAACCAACCTGTCATTTTTCCTGCCTACGCTTGTTCATGTAAGCTGGCTTGTTCATTATAGAGGCAGGCACTCATAAGCCGGACTACAACCACACTAACAAGGGAATCCGGATGGCTAGCAAACAATCTCCTTTTCGTCTTCCGCGCAAAACCAGGTCGGGCATTCCGGAGTTGGCAGCAGAATGGCTACTGGGTTTAAGAACACTCGACAGCCTTTACAGAAAAAAGAGTGCCAATGAGTACGATAGCCACCGTTTCCTGAAGTGGGTTCTGACGATTTTTCAGGTTCAGCATGAGGTTGCTTCTGGCCGTCTGGAAAGGATTCCTGCTGAAGGCCCGTCGGTTGTGGTGGCAAATCACCCTTACGGCGGCATTGAAGGTATTGCACTGGCAGAGTTATTGCTACAGAGACGTAAAGATGTGAAGGTGCTGACCAACGAGATTCTCTGCCAGATTCCCGAGCTGAGAGCGTTGTTTATTGGTGTCGATGTTCTCAGCAAAAATGCCCGTCAAAAAAACAGGGCTGCCATTGCTGAGGCTCAGCAATGGGTATCTGATGGGCATTTGCTGCTGATGTTTCCGTCCGGAGAAGTGTCCAGCTTTAACAGGCATCTTAAACAGGTGACTGACCCTACCTGGCGCGTTACTGCGGCAAAAATTGCCAGACAGGCTCGGGCCAGGGTGACTCCGGTCTTTGTTGAAGGTCGCAATGGCTGGCTGTTTCAGGCACTGGGTATGATCCACTCCAGGCTGAGGACGGTCAGGTTGATACGAGAGCTGATCAACAAAAAAGGGCATACCATCGGCTTTCGGGTTGGCAAAACCCTTGAGCCTGCCAGTTATGAATCTCTGGATTCAGACAGCGCTGTAACCAACTATCTGCGGCTACACACTTATGCCATGTCGGCTCATAGCTCTGACACTAGTGGTTCTGGTAAGAGTGGTTCTGGTAAGCATGGCTTGGGTGGTTTGAAGCTGAATAAACCTGAAAAGAAAACAGAACGACAGGTTAAAGGTATAGCCAGTCCTGTGGATAAAGCCCTGCTGCAGAAAAATATTGAACAGCTGCCCGAAGACACTCTGCTTCTGGAAAAGAATGAAATGGCGGTGTTCTGTGCCACCAGACAGCAGTTGCCCCATATTTTGCCCGAGATTGGCAGACTGCGCGAAGTGACGTTCAGAGAAGTCGGTGAAGGGACTGGGCTAGAGGTAGATATCGATCGCTATGATGACCACTATCGGCACCTGTTTCTCTGGAACAGAGAGCAGCAGGAAGTGGTTGGAGCCTATCGTATCGGGCAGGTGGACCAGATTTTACGAGCGCAGGGACTGCATGGTATTTACTCCCGCAGCCTGTTTCGTTATCACGCCGACTTTCTTCATAAACTTGGATGCAGTCTGGAGATGGGACGCTCTTTTGTCCGGCCTGAATATCAGAAAAGCCTGACTGCATTGATGCTGCTCTGGAAGGGTATTGGTGCTTATGTTGCGGCTAACCCCCGCTACAAGGTGCTGTTTGGTCCGGTGAGTATCAGCAGTCATTACAGCGAAGTCTCCCGCCAGCTGATGGCTGGATGTTTGTCGATAAACAACTCTGATGAAGCTTTGCAGTCACTGGTACAGCCAACCACTCCGTTGAAATCACACAAAGGGCAGTTCTGGAGTGTGGATCACCTTCAGGGGCTGAGTGATGTGGACAAGTTGTCAACCCTGGTTCAGCAGATTGAAAAAGACAACAAGGGCATTCCTGTCCTGCTTAAACAATACCTGAAGCTGAGCGGCGAACTGGCAGCCTTTAACGTTGACCCTGATTTTAACAATGCGCTGGATGGCCTGATTATTGTCAACCTGACCAGGGTCGATAACCGAACCCTGAGCAAATACCTGGGAGCTGCCGGAGCAAAAAGCTTTCTGGATTTCCATCGTCCTGCTGCCTAGTCCGCCAGAGCTTTATTCTGCTGGTAAACTCTGGTTGCCAGTGCCAGTCCAAAGGTGTCAGGCAGCTTAAAGCCGGTCGGTTCAAGCAACAGAGTGATGATGGCTTTGTGATGAACGGTATGGTTGTGAAGGAACAGCAGCTCCCGGTGCATATTGCTGGTGGTGGAAAGGGTCTGGTCAGTACCGCCACAAGCCTGAAAATCAAGGGCTTCATACTGATCGTCAAGCAGAGCCATGTGGCGGCAGATGATACCAATCTCTTCCAGAGCTTTATCGCGTGATGTTTCAAGGTCGGGGTTTCTTGGGCGGTCATCATAATTGACAGTTCCCAGCTCCAGTCCCTGAAGAAAGCCTTTATAAAACTCGATAATGTGTCTGATCTGAGTACCAACCGGCCCGCAATAGCCCGACAGCCTGGCCTTGAAATACTTGTCAGGGAGTTGCTTAAGCAGTTCAGAAAGCTCGGTCAGAGTTTCTATGTTAAGTTGGCAAGCACGATGTACCGTCATTTTTGATTGGCTGATTATGTAGTTATTTAGTCAGTTTGCATAGAATAGTCGCAAATGTATAGGTGGGCAGCTAAAGCTTACTGTTTATTACACATTGGCTGTAGCCCTGAATTACCGTTAGAATGCTTCAATTTCATTATCCAAGAACGATATAAAATCCGGGTTGCTCTCAGCAGCCAGGGCTAACAATGGCTGTGAGATACAATCCAGACGACCAGAGGAAAAAAATTGATGAGTAACATTCCTTCCGATTTGCGTTTTGTTAACTCTCATGAGTGGATTCGACTTGAAGACGATGGTACCGCAACCATCGGAATTACCGATCATGCTCAGGAAGCGCTCGGAGATGTGGTGTTTGTGGAGTTACCAGAAGTCGGCTCGACTCTGGCCGCTGATGATGAGGCTGGTGTTGTTGAATCAGTGAAAGCTGCTTCTGAAATATACGCCCCATTGTCCGGCGAAGTGGTTGCTGTCAATGAAGCACTGGAAGAAGCTCCTGAAACAGTTAACAGCAACCCTTATGATGAAGGCTGGTTTTTCAGGATTAAACTGTCTGATAAAGGGGAGCTGTCCGAATTGATGGATGCTGAGGCCTACGCTGAGTTTGTCGAATCTGAAGCCTGATAAATATCCGTCTTCTCCGGCACCGGATAATACGCTCTGTGCCGGAGAAACACTCCCTGCTCGATTTTCTTTGTTTGATTAAAGCTTGTTAAGAAGGTTCCATTGTTTTCATGATGAATGACGATCAGTTGTTGCGTTACAGCCGACAGATTATGTTGCCTCAGGTTGACATCGAAGGGCAGGAAAAACTGCTGGACTCCCATGTGCTGATTGTGGGTATGGGTGGGCTCGGTTGCCCTGCGGCTATTTATCTGGCGGCGGCAGGTGTCGGGCAACTGACCATTGTCGATCCGGATGTTGTCGATCAGACCAACCTGCAACGGCAGATTGCCTTTTCAACGGATGATATCGGGCAGTTCAAGGTTCATGCTGCCGCTGCGAGAATCAGTGCCATTAATCCAGGCATCCAGGTGAATACTGTCACGGCAAAGCTGAGTGAAGCAGATTTGAGGGAGGTAATGGAAAAATCGGACGTAGTACTGGATGCTACCGACAATTTTGACAGCCGTTTTGCTATCAATCGTTGCAGCGTTCAAGCCAGTGTCCCTCTGGTGTCTGGTGCCGCTATTCGCCTGAATGGACAGCTGACTGTGTTTGACCGCTGGCAGGATAACGCTCCCTGTTATCGCTGTCTTTATTCTGAGCAGGTGGCTGAAGAACTGACCTGTTCTGAATCCGGTATCCTGGGGCCAGTGGTAGGAACCATTGGTACTCTACAAGCCCTCGAAACCATTAAACTGATTACCGGTTTCGGAGAAAATCTCAGCGGACGTTTAATGATGCTTGATGCTCAAACCATGCAATGGCAGACCATGTCTCTGGAAGCTGACCCGGAATGCCCTGTGTGTTCAAGTACGATGTTTCTAAAAGCATAAATCCACTGATACCAAACCCTGTAGGGCAAGTTGCTCGAAAAACCCTTTCTGGAGTCGATGAGATCGCAGCAGCAGGGTTGATTGCTGAGATCGGTGAGGATGGAGTGCTTTGCGAGTTCGGAGCACTATTTTCATAGTAAATTAGTGAGGAATCACCATGTCAGAACTTGAGAAAATGAGAAAAGGGCAGACATACAACTGCCTTGATCAGGAGTTAGCTGCAATAAGAGGTCAAACGTTCGCTGCACTGTTTAAGTTTAATCATGAAGCCGATAGCGAAAAGAGAGCAGCATTACTTAAACAAGCTGGCGCTCTGGTTCCGAACAGCAGCTATATAGCGCCACCACTGGAAATGAGCTACGGCTGCCACCTTTCAATGGGGGAAAACAGCTACATCAATAGCGGTGCATTAATTCTGGATAACGGTAAGGTCACCATCGGCAGGCATGTGATGATTGGCCCGAGAGTCCAAATTTATACCCGTCATTCACCACCCTATTCAGGAATAAATTTCTTGGTACGTTGAGCCCAAAATAAAAATGATCGTCGATTGCCTCTCCGATATTCCAACCATGTGTTTCTCCGTCCCGTTAACCGACAGCACATGAATCCCATCAAAGCACAGGAAAACCCATCTGCCCGTTGGGTTCTGGGCTGGTTTCTTCTTCATGTCCGGGAACGTTCGGCTCTGCCTTTTCAGTTCATAGCGGATTCGATGCTGAATTGCAGCATAGACCATAAGACAGAGTGTCATCACCATTAACAGGGCCTCAATACGCTCAGGTTTTTTGAGATACAGTGAAGACACCAGAAAATCAGGGCTCTTCAGGAAGCGAAAACCTCTCTCAACCTGCTGCTGGGATTTATACGTCCTCAGTAGTTCGCCAGCGTCAAGCCGGGCTGTATCTGTATCGTTGGTTGCCAGAACAAAACAACCCAACGATGCTTCTGCATCACGACGAGTCTGTACAGCAACCGCGCAGGAGCCTGTCACATAATATTCATAGTGGTCGGGAACTGTCCCATCAGCAGGACGGCCTTTGGTTTTATAGCAGGGACTCTCGATGATCTCAGGTTCAGCCTGGCAGTATACGGACTGTTTTTGCCATAGCTTGAAAGCTTCCATGGCATCCGATTCGCAACAGAATGGCTTCTTGCCCAATTTCTCAAGTTCCTTGAATTCCTTCAGGGACTTTTTCTGCATACGCCTTGTCAGTGTCTTCTGTTCTGTTTTCTGGCTTTGATTATTTCGAAACAGTACCCAACGTTGTACGACACCTGCATAGTCAGACAGAGTTTCTACAGATTCGTAATGCTCAAACCCTTCAACCTCAACCATTGAGCGCAATGGCGCACTTTGAACCAGTTCTTTGGCTGCACCAATGTTGAGAGGAACTCTGGAGATAAACAACTGATCCTGCTGACTCAGTTCCTGAACGGTTTCAGCCACATACAATGCGGCATCACCGATGAAGTAACGGGCATTCAGTGCCGCTTTGAAGCTCTTTATATGCTCAGAAACCACTTGTTTGAAACTGGTCTTGTCCGTCACATTACCGCTGGCTGCTTTCATAAACATCGGAATGCCTGCCCGGTTTTCGGTCAGCAGGAGCAATATGGCCTGGTTCAGATCAGGACGATGATCTCGGCTGTAGCCCTTGCAAAGCCTGATGCAATTGAGGTCTTCGTCACTGACTTCCTCCTCGCTGTTATAACGGCCATCGACGTGAAATCCTGTGCCATCAAGGTTGAGTGCATCACATGGCAATTTGAGATGCGTAGCCACCTTGATAGCCAGCTCAAAATAGACTTTACTGACACCCAGTTCAAACAGTTCATCCAGTGCTCTTCCAAGAACTTTGTCGTTTATGTGCTCGGGCTCAATCCCCTCTCTGATCAGTTTATCGAGGGGTTTATTGGAGAAGAACTGAGGGAACATGTGGAGAGACTGCCCCGTAAAGCCGAGGCCATTGATAATCATCGCGACAACGGCCTCACCGTGGGAGATGTTCCATTCGTCAGATACTTTGGGCGCGCGCCTGTCGATATGGTCGGCAATGCCCAGCTCTTTGCACATTCCAGCCACTAGACCGAGATGATCCATGACCTGAGAGCGGTATTGAATAGGAGGCATAACAAGGCTTCTTGATATTTGCTTATCTGATAGATAGCAGGTATTAGAAAAATGTCATGTTGGGTGGTGAATGTCGGTTATACCGCCGCCCACTCACTGGATGCCGAAGAACGTATCGCAGGTGACGAAGTTGCCAAGCCGGTAACTATTGAAGATAAGGTCTGGATAGGCGGAGGAGCCATTATTCTGCCCAATATTACCGTAGGTGAAGGTGCTATTGTTGGTGCCGGTTCCGTAGTAACAAAAGATGTTAGACCCTATGATCGTGTGGCAGGAAATCCGGCAAGATCCATTAAAAAATAGCGAATCCAGGAGTTATTGTGCAGCTCAATGAGATCATCATGATCCAATCGCTCACGAATACTTTTGACGACCTCCCTCCCAGCAAATTCTTCTTCCAGACCTCCCCAGGAGCGCCTCAAGCCGCCACGGCGGATTAACATCTACGAGAAACTTTCGTTCCAATCAGACCCTTTCAGGTACGATGTTTCTAAAAGCATACATCCACTGATACCAAGCCCTGTAGGGCAAGTTACTTGGAAGGAAAGGGGAATTAACCGGAGGGGAACTCTTCTACCTGTTTCAGCAGGCGCTGTTTGTAGTTTTCATCAAGATCGTTCCAGTGCTTGCCGATCAGGGCACCTTCCATAGCGTAGAGCAGGACTTTGGAAACCTTGAAACCTCTGTCCCTGACTTTACAGTATGCGGCAACGGTGCCCACTTCATGGAGTTGTTCAAGTGTTCGGATGCCCACAGCATTCAGCCACTGTACCGAAGTTTTACCTAAATTTTTTAATTCAATCAGGTCGGTAGCCATATTGGTTCCCTGGGTCAAACTCTTTAAGTCCGATATTAAGTCCGATATGAAAATTTTTGATATTACTGAATGTCAGATGTGACTCTTTTCTAATACCCTGTAACTATAGACGTAACTATAGACGAGTCTGCCTGACTGCCCAGAATTTGATTAGTTTTCTGACAAAAGCCGCTATGAAATATAGCGGTAAATGCGCTGAAGCAGTGTTTCCTGCCAGTTTTTTTCTTCTGTGAAGACTTTTATGCACGTTTGTAACTCATCTGCAGTCAGAGCTTCCTGCCATTGTTTTTGTTTGTGAATCAAGTCTTCACTGGCTTCCGAAGGGTCGTTGCCAACACGTTGGCGTGTTCTTATGCGATCAATCATTACCTGTTGTTGAGCCTGACATTTGACGATCAGAAAAATCGCTCCGGTGTCCCGGGCCAGTTGCTGCATCCGTAGCCGTTCATGATGTCTCAGGAACGCAGCATCCACCAGAACAGAATGTCGTGCCGAGAGTTCTTCAAAAGCCAGTTCATAAAGCTTCTGGAACGTTCGGTTAGTTGCTTCTTTTGTGTAAATATCAAGATCGGCAAGAGCGCTGTTTGCTGTCGGGTCGAGCCCAAACAGTTTTTTACGCTCAACGTCAGAGTGGTAAACCGGAATATTGAGGGTTGAGGCCAGGAAATTTGCGACGGTTGTTTTTCCAGAACCTGACAAACCCTGAAGGCAGATGAGACATGTATTCATAGAGTGTCGTGAACAGTATGTAGTGTCTGTTTTTATTACTGATTATAAACGAACGTGGCTTACTTCGGTTTTATCGGCTTTGTCTGTCCCGTGGATTACGTATAATACGGAACCATGGTAGCAAGTAATAAAGAGACGCCACAGAAAAAGACCAAACGTTCTGGGCCTAAGAAAAACCGTTCAACCAGCCAGCGTAAACCGTCTGATCGTTTTCGACGATGGGGCATACTGCTGCTCAAACTGGGTATTTGCGGTTTTGCCATTTTTATGGCGTTTGTCGTATATCTGGACGCGGTGGTTATTCCAAAGTTTGAAGGCAAAAAGTGGGCAATTCCGGCCAAGGTATACGCACGCCCGGTTGAATTGTACGAAGGTCGTCTTCTAAAGCCCGATGAATTGCAGGCACAGTTACGACGTCAGGGCTACCAGCCAGTCACCACTGTTCGTCGTCCGGGTACCTTTGCCCGGACGGGTAATGAGTTCATTATTTACAGTCGGGGGTTTCATTTTCCCGACGGCACAGAATCCTCCCGCTACGCCCATGTTCAATTTAACAGCAATCAGGTTATCAGCCTGACCAACAGACATCGGCAGCCGCTGCCACTGTTGCGACTTGATCCTCAACCGGTTGGGGGGATTTACCCGGCCAGCTATGAAGATCGTCTGCTTATTCGTCTTGAGCAGGCACCCAACTATCTTGTACCGGCCCTGATGGCGATTGAAGACAGGGACTTTTATGAACACTGGGGTATATCGTTGTCGTCTATTGCCCGGGCTCTGCTGGTTAATGTCCGGGCAGGCAGTGTCGTCCAGGGTGGCAGTACACTGACGCAGCAGCTGGTTAAGAACTTCTATTTGAGTAATGAACGTACCCTGATCCGTAAGGTTCAGGAAGCGATCATGTCTGTGTTGCTGGAACTGCATTACTCAAAAGATGAAATTCTGGAAACGTATCTCAACGAAGTTTATCTGGGTCAGCAGGGGCGACGGGCAATACATGGCTTTGGTCTTGCCAGCCAGTTTTATTTTGCCCAGCCGATTCAGGAGTTGAGCCTTGCCAGAACCGCATTGCTGGTGGGTATTGTCAAGGGACCTTCGTATTACAACCCAAGGCGTTTTCCCGAGCGAGCCATGCAGCGTCGTAATCTGGTGCTGGATGTTATGGCAAACGAAGGCCTGGTTTCGAAGGCCGAGGCTGAACGTTCAAAGCAATTGCCGCTGGGCATTGTCAGCCGTGAACAGATGCGTACCAATGCTTTCCCCGCTTATCTTGATGTGGTGAAAAAACAGCTACGGCAGGATTATGCTGAACGGGACCTGACCTCGGAAGGGTTGCGTATATTCACCAATATGGACCCGATTATCCAGCGTCATGCCCAAAGCAGCCTGACCCGGACGGTCAGTGCCATTAGCAAGGACAAGTTACAGGGAGCAATGATCGTCACTTCCGCACAGACCGGAGATTTGCTGGCGGTCGTCGGTGATAAGCATCCCGGCTACGTCGGCTTTAACCGGGCTGTAGACGCACGTCGTCCAGTAGGTTCACTTCTGAAGCCAGCGATTTATCTGACCGCCCTCGAACAACCGGGACGCTACACATTAACGACACCGGTAAAAGACCTTCCGATTAAGGTAGAAGATGGTCGGGGTGGGTTCTGGGAACCGGGCAATTACGATGGCAAATCCCGTGGAGACGTTCCACTTTATGAGGCGCTGGCAAGGTCTTTCAATCAGGCCACCACGCGCACGGGGATGGAAGTAGGCGTGCCGAATGTTTTAAACACTATTCGTCGTCTTGGTGTTGAACGGTCACTGCCCAATTATCCCTCAGTGCTGCTGGGGGCTGCTTCCCTGACCCCCATGGACATTGCGGTCATGTATCAGACCTTTGCCAGTGGTGGTTTCCGGATGCCCTTAAGAGCGATTGATGCCGTGGTGGATGCCAGTGGCAGGCCGTTGCGTCGGTACAGCTTCTCGGTTGAGCGGGTGGTTGATCCGGCGCCCATGGAGCTGTTAAGGCGCTCCATGGTCAGTGTTATGAGAGAAGGTACAGGTCGCAGAGCTTACTGGAGTATCAGTCAGGATATTGACCTGGCGGGTAAGAGTGGTACAACCAATGATTCCAGAGACAGCTGGTTTGCAGGCTTCTCGGGTAACCTGATGGCTGTGACCTGGCTGGGGAATGATGACAACAGCTCTACCGGACTCACGGGCAGCAGTGGTGCTCTGCGGGTCTGGACTGACCTGATGCAACGAACGCCCATCAGTGGTGTCCAGCCCCTTGCCAGTGACCGGCTGGAATATGTCTGGGTGCAGCCTGAATCAAACCTGCGTAGTCGTCAGGGCTGTGAGGGAGCCAGACTGCTTCCTTATATTAAAGGTTCAGCGCCTTCTATAGCGGACAGCTGTAGTCAATCCGCCCCGCAGGATGACGCAGGCTTCTTTGATACCATTAAATCCTGGTTCAATTAACCCATGCATGATCGTTGGAATAAAGGTTTGCTTCAGTCGTTGACCAGACCCATCATCTTGTTTCTGTTTGCTGTGATTTTGTCTGGCTGTGGAGGCCGGGTTTATTATGCACCATCAGAACCTGTTTTGGTGGGCTCCCCTTACGCGGACCGCGAAGATGCCGTGGGTGTTTTGCTGAATAATGCTTATCAGGCGATTGAGTCAGGCCTTCTGGAAGAAGCGGTCGGGTGGTTGTCGCGGGCTATGCGCATCAACCCGGTGGAGCCCGCCATTTACTATCACATGGCAGAAATTCGTATAGAGCAGGGTGATCCGGATCAGGCACGACAGCTGCTTGGCAGAGCCCTGAGCCTTGGGCCGGATCAGCAAATGACCCATAAGCTGGAAGCCCTGCTAAGTTCCCTTAAGAGTTGAGAATATGAGTGTACAAATCATCCGGTTACTGGAAGAGATGGAAGCGGAACTGAAAGTTCTGGGATGCTGGCAGACTATGCCTCCTGCTCCGGAAGCTATGTCCAGTGAAGTTCCCTTTTGCATGGATGCCATGCCATTCAGCCAATGGTTGCAGTGGCTGTTTATTCCAAGAGTCAGAACCATTGTTGAACAGGGCGGGGCTTTGCCAAAGGGCGCAAATATTAAACCGTATGCAGAAGAAGCGTTGATGGTTGAAAAGGTGTCTTCAGTAAAGCTGTTAAACCTGGTTGAGCAGTTTGACGTGCTGATGAAATAACGGTTGTTTGTTGTTACCTAAGCGTTGTTTTACCTGAAGGCTATTTGCAGTACTGCTTCATCATGTCCATCAGTCGTTGCTTTTCCTGCTCCTTCCCGGCATCGTCGAGAATTTCTTCCCGGCCGTCTTCATGGGTAAGGCGAATCCGTCCTTTCGCCTTCAGTGCGTTAAGGTTGCCCTTAAGCTTTTCACAGAAGGCTATGGTTTCAGGCGCGAAAGGGTCTGGAAGGGAGGCTGGTTGTCCGGAAGTTTCTTTGGGTACCTCAGAGGTTGAGTCGCTTGATGACTCGTTTAAAGAATTGCTTAATGAATCGTCTGGCAAAGGCTCGTGCACGCTTTCAGGGCCATCAGGAGAAATAACAAAATCTGTATCCATCCCGTCCGGACCCGGTCGGTCGGAGTAATGTGTTACGCCTTTGTAGTCTTTCCAGATAAACACTTTTTCAGCGTGAGCGGTTTCAACATTAACTGCGCCGGAAAAAGCCAGAGGCAGCAGGAGCAAAATGGTCTTTATGAATCCGTTCATCCCAAGGGTTCCTTTTTGTATCTCTTTTTTAAATGTAAGCAATTTCCGTAATTGTGCTTCGCTAAACTATTGACTCAAATGGACAGACGGTAAAGAATGGCGGCAGCTAAAACTATAAAACCGATAGTTTTAGCTGATTATGCGACCATCAGGAACATCAACAGTGGAACTGGTGATAGCATTCCTTGGAGGCAGACAGTCATACCTTGCCGGTTCAGCTGCCAGCGCTCCACTGCCCCTATCCGCACAGGAATGTTGAGGTCTTATTAAGCAGAGGCCTGAAGTCCAGCTGTCGTAAGTGACTGTTGTAGCTGTTACAACTAATAAAAATCTTCGGTGAAAAGGTCTGCACCCCACTGGTGACAAAGACCAGCCGAATTCATTTCTAACAATTAAGCCGAGGAGAAGCACACGTGGAGCTTTTATCCGGTGCGGACATGGTGATTCGCTCGCTGGCTGACGAAGGGGTCAGGCATATTTATGGGTATCCGGGTGGGGCGCTTCTACACGTCTACGATGCCATTTTCCGACAGAAAGATGTCTCACATATCCTTGTACGTCATGAGCAGGCAGCTACTCACATGGCCGACGGTTATGCCAGGGCGACAGGAAAACCGGGGGTTGCACTGGTCACATCAGGACCCGGTGCAACTAACACCATTACCGGCATTGCCACCGCCTATATGGACTCCATTCCGATGGTGGTTATTTCCGGACAGGTGCCTTCAGCGGGTATTGGTTCGGATATGTTTCAGGAAGTGGATATGGTGGGCATTTCCCGCCCGATTGTTAAGCACAGCTTTCTGGTGAAACGGGCCGAAGATATTCCGGCAACCATCAAAAAAGCCTTTTATCTTGCACAGACCGGGCGGCCGGGGCCGGTGGTGGTTGATATTCCGAAAGACATTACCGATCCAAACCTGAAGTTTGAATACCAGTACCCTGAAACCGTAAAACTTCGCTCTTATACGCCGCCCAGCAAAGGCCATAACGGTCAGATTCGTAAAGCCATTGACCTGCTGATGCAGGCCAGACGTCCCGTCATTTATGCGGGTGGTGGCGTTATTATGGGCAATGCCTCCACCCAGCTTACCCAGCTGGCGAAAGACCTGAATGTTCCTGTGACCAATACGCTCAACGGTCTTGGTGGTTTTCCCGGATCAGACCGTCAGTTTGTCGGCATGCTGGGCATGCACGGTAGTTATTGTGCCAACATGACGATGCATCATGCTGACGTTATTCTGGCGGTGGGCGCCCGTTTTGATGATCGGGTGACGAACAACACGGCAAAATTCTGTCCGGACGCAAAGATTATTCATATTGATATTGATCCGGCGAGTATCTCCAAAACCATTACAGCGGATGTTCCTATTGTTGGTCCGGTGAGTGCAGTGCTGGAGGGCTTCCTGCGTCATGTTACCGATTACTCCGGTAGTCGGGATCAGGAGGCTATTGACGCCTGGTGGCGCCAGATCGATGAATGGCGTGACAGCCGTGGCGGCCTGTTCCCTTACGATAAAGGCGACGGAACCATTTTGAAGCCTCAGCAGGTCATTGAGGCTTTGTATAAAGTAACAGGCGGGGATGCCTTTGTTACGTCCGATGTGGGTCAGCACCAGATGTTTGCGGCTCAGTATTATCGTTTTGACAAGCCCAATCGCTGGATCAACTCAGGCGGCCTCGGCACTATGGGCTTTGGTTTGCCAGCAGCCATGGGTGTTAAGCTGACTCACCCTGATGCAACTGTTGCCTGTGTGACCGGTGAAGGCAGTATCCAGATGAATATTCAGGAACTGTCGACCTGTCTGCAGTATGACCTTGGTGTGAAAATCATCAACGTCAACAATCAGGCTCTGGGCATGGTGCGACAGTGGCAGGATATGAATTATGACAGCCGCTACTCCCATTCCTATATGGAGTCCCTGCCCTGCTTTGTGAAGTTGGCAGAATCCTACGGCCATGTGGGTATTCAGGTCACTGAGTCATCAGACTTGCATCCGGCGATGGAAGAGGCGTTTTCGCTGAAAGATCGTCTGGTGTTTATGGACATCCGGGTGGATGCCAACGAGCATGTTTATCCTATGCAGATCAAGGATGGTTCCATGCGTGATCTGTGGCTCAGTAAAACGGAGAGAACCTGATGCGGCGAATCATCTCTGTACTGGTTGAAAACGAGCCGGGCGCGCTGTCACGCATCGTCGGGCTGTTTTCCCAGCGAAACTACAACATTGAAACGTTAAATGTGGCTCCGACGGAAGACAGCACCCTGTCCCGGCTGACGGTTACCACTTCCGGCAATCCGCAGGTGATTGAACAGATCACCAAGCAGCTGAACAAGCTGATTGATGTGGTGAAACTGGTGGACCTGACGGAAGGTTCGCACGTTGAGAGGGAGCTAATGCTGGTAAAGGTAAGGGCCAGTGGACCTTTGCGTGCCGAGGTAAAACGCACAGTGGATATTTTCCGTGGGCATATCGTTGATGTCACCAGCTCGGTCTATACCATTCAGCTGGTGGGAACACAGGACAAGCTGGATGCGTTTATCGAAGCGGTGGGGCACGCCCAGGTGCTGGAAGTCGTGCGTAGTGGCATAACGGGCATTGCCCGGGGTGAAAAAGTGCTCTCGCTATGATTTAGCAGGCTTTGACAGAACCATGCGCTTTTTATTTGAGGTAATGAAAAGCGCATGGTTATCTTGTTTTATACTGTCCCAGGTTTCATAGCTGCTGCTGGAATGAACTTGCTGCGAACAAAGCTCAGCCAGCGTCCATAAGGACCACCCAGAATAACCAGGGCAGCTGTCTGACTGATGGACGCTGTGATAATTCCATTAAAATCCATACCGACGACTACAAGAATCCCGATATAGGGAGGGAGCTGAAACGTTAGATAAGCGATAATATCCCCCAGCGCCTCTTTAATGGCTGAATGATTATTACCGCATAGTTTGCGGATAATAAAATCACGATAAATCCCGTAAAGCCTGCCAAGGCTAATATTTAATGGCTGGCACATTAAGCGGGAGATAATCGATTGTTTCACAGCCATTCCGACAATAGCTATCTCAATAAACATACCGGTAACAACGGTAAATGAAATTAAAGCCAGAGTGTCAGCCAGCCATTGACGACTCAGTGTCATAGCAGTACACCTTAAAATAAAAAAAATAGTGATTATTTTTCAGGCACGATAAAGTGTTTGCAGAAATTAATAGCTGCAAATTTAATGTTCTGAAAAAATGTGAAATAGCTTAATTGGCTTGGTAAGGCGTATCGTAATAAACAGACAGACACCGACCGCCAAACAAGCCAAGCATTGCTCGCAGGCTGCTCAAGGATAGCTGTTGGTAAATGCCGGTTTTCATGGTTGAGAGTGAGTCAGATGTTATAGGTTCTTCAAGGCGGATTTTAAACTATTCTGACTGCCGGTTAAATTAACCTGCTATTGAAATAAATTGACGGAAATCAACTGCTGGTCAGATAAAACCGGCAGGCCTGAGCCTGCCATTAATCTGGCTCTTTTACAGGTTGGCTGATCATTTTACAGCCTCCTGCCTGATTTTAAGATAGAGGTAATCAAGATCATTGTAGCCACAAGCTTTGTAGATAATCCGTTTGATGACTCCATTGAAAGCTTCAATCTTCGCGCTGGTTATACGATGATGGCAGTACGACAGCAAGCCCTCTCTTGCCCTGTCCAAGCCCTTAGCAAACCTCTTAAGTTCTGCAATTCCGGTTTCTTTTGCTAACTCTATCCATCTATCCAGAAACTTGCCGGCACACGCTTTGTACGTGTACGTCCATAGCTGTTTGAGCATGTCTTTCAGGATGTAAGCCTGATTGAGATCCTCGTTCATGCTCAAGAGCTCTTTCAGACTGCTTTCTCGCTTTGGAGTCAGGTTCTCAGGGTTCATGAACAGGTTGAACCGCTGACCCTTGATAAAGGGCTTGTTCTCTTCTTCAGCCTGACGCCACTCCCTGCGCCTTATCTGATCTATCACATCATTATAATTGGCAATAATGTGAAACTTGTCGTATACAATATCCGCATTGGGCAAGTGCTCTTTCACCGAAGCCTGATAGCTGCCACCACGGTCTATGCCAACACACTCGATGCTCGCTTTTTGCTCTTCAGTCAGGCTGCTCAAGAACTCATCCAGAGTCTCTTTTCGCTTGCCTTCACCAAGGAAGAGGGTTTCTCCTGAGTCGGCGTTAAGAACAACGGTAAGATACTGATGGCCTTTGCCAATGGATTTTTCGTCAATGAGCAGAGCGCGAATACCGTCACGCTTTGGAGCTGAAAGCATTCTCAGCAGCATCTCTTTATCCCAACGACGGGCAGTACCACCGGATATAGCAATGAATTCAGGCACCTTGTCGCAGGGCATATAGCGACATAAATGGCTGACGTGTCGTTTAAGGCGATCGGTTGCCTGAGCCTTGGGAGTTAAACCAGGAATAGTAACGGTTTCAATATTGTTGCAGTGTGAGCAGCGGCCCTGAAAAGCTGTGAAGAGAAGATTTACCTGTAGAACTCCCAGTGGTAAATCCTGGACACACCGATCTTTTGTCTTCATTTGTCCCATAGGGGTTTCACATTGACTGCATTTCTCGTGCTGAATTCGGCCATCCCTGCGGAGATAGACAAAAGCTTGTTTGACTTCCCAATCAATATCAATCTGCTCGATTACCCAGCCGGGAAATGCGAACATAGGACGTAGTGAGGGTGTTGTACACATGTCTGATCCTTCAGAAATTTTGATCTGTTCAAATCAATCTTTCCTGAAAGGCTATTTCTGTTGCAACCCCTCATTTTCCATCAGCCAACCTGTAAAAGCCCCTTAATCTTTCAGTTGACCATCGGTTGGAGCGACAGAATTGTGTGTGTCAGTTTGCCGGAAGGCGTTGACGGATAAGAAGTTCCAGTTGATCGAAACGTTCATCGACGCGTTCGAAGCGTTCATCGACGCGGTCGAAACGTTCACGGGTTTCTTTTACAAACTCGGAGTGTTGCTTCTCGACGCGGTCGAAACGTTCACGGGTTTCTTTTACAAATTCTAAATGCTGCTCATCGGCTCGTTTGAACCCTGCATGTGTTGCTTCAGCTAACGATTTTACACAAGTCGTCAGGCTCGCTATATCATGCTGGTTAGTCAGAGCAATATTTTTTATATCTGCACAGACCCTGGCCAGGCCGTGAACTTCTTTATCAAGGTTACGATGCTGGGCTTCCAGTTTGTCCAGTCTTGCTTCTACGGATCTCATTTCTATCGACATCGGTACAGCTCGTTTTTATTGGTTGGGCTTTGAGCATAGCAGAGGATGGCGCATAGACATCCTTGGTCAGGAAAAATCCTGACACGCGTTATCAAGCAGCGACCAGAAAGCCCCCACCAAAGGGTTTTTGAGTTTTTTTTTCAGAACACAAAGTCCCACGTCGTAAGCCGGTAGCCAGGGTTTTACATCAATGACCTGTACCCGGCCTGATAGCGGACTGTTGTCGACTACAATCTGGGGAACGACGCCAATGCCAAACCCCAGACTGACCATACTGACAATGGCTTCGTTGCCTGCTACCTGTGAATAGATTCTGGGCTTGATATTTTTGTTGGCAAACCACTGATTGGTCCGGTTTCGACTGATGCCTTTTTCAGGAAGGATCATCGGGGTATCTGCCCAGTCCTGATCGCTGGCCGGTTGTTTAACGCTGCCATCAGCGGGAGCAATAAAGACCAGAGGTGACAGACCAATACTGCAAAATGCCAGTTCAGCAGGCAGCTGGTCAGGGCGAGCTGCCATGGCGATATCTTCCTGCCCTGACAATACATATTGGATGGCAGGTTCCGGGTCGCCGGTATGTAATTTGATTTCAATGCCGGGGTAGCTTTGACGAAACTGACTAAGAATGTCGTATAAAAAGCTGTAGCTGGCAGTGACAGAACAGTAGACGCTGATTTCACCACTGAGCTGTTCAGCGGCAGTCATTAACCGGTTACGGATTCCGTCCCATTGTTGCAGGGTATCTCTGGCGTATTCCTGAAACAGTAAGCCTTCCCGGGTGAGCTGGACGCTGCGGTTGTCTCGCTCAAACAGCAAAACACCAAGGGTTTCTTCGAGATGCTGAATGCTCCGGCTCAGGGTGGAAGGGCTGACATGGCAGGCTTGGCTGGCACGACCAAAATGCAGGCTGTCGGCAAGGCCCAGGAAGTGTTTCAGCAGTCTGGTATCCATAAGCGTTAATCTTTTGTTTCATAATTCGGGATACTGTTTTTCAAATATATCATTTTACGAAACGTATTGTCTGACCTATCTTACGCCTATCGAATTTGCACTGACATAAGAACAACATATTCATAATAAAGAGGAGCCTTCACATGCAGGTTTATTACGATAAGGATTGTGACCTTTCCATTATTCGTGGCAAAAAAGTATCTATCATCGGTTACGGTTCTCAGGGGCACGCCCATGCCAACAACCTGAAAGATTCGGGTGTGGATGTAACGGTAGGTCTGCGCAAAGGCTCAGCTTCCTGGGAAAAAGCCGCTTCTGCCGGCCTGACAGTGCAGGAAGTGTCGGCTGCCGTTGAGCAGGCAGACGTCGTGATGATCCTGACACCCGACGAGTTCCAGTCTCAGCTTTATAAAGAGCAGATTGAACCGAACCTGCGTGAAGGCACTACTCTGGCTTTCGCCCACGGCTTCTCGATTCATTACAATCAGATTGTGCCTCGCAAAGATCTGGACGTGATCATGATTGCCCCCAAGGCTCCGGGTCACACCGTTCGTTCTGAATTTGTTAAAGGTGGCGGTATCCCAGACCTGGTGGCTGTGTTCCAGGACGCTTCCGGTAAGGCTAAAGACGTTGCTTTATCTTACGCTTCTGGTGTGGGGGGCGGTCGTACCGGTATCATTGAAACCACCTTCAAGGACGAAACCGAAACCGACCTGTTTGGTGAACAGGCTGTTCTTTGTGGTGGCGCGGTTGAACTGGTGAAGGCTGGTTTTGAAACACTGACCGAAGCCGGTTACTCCCCGGAAATGGCTTACTTCGAATGCCTGCACGAACTGAAGCTGATTGTTGACCTGATGTACGAAGGCGGCATTGCCAATATGAACTACTCCATCTCTAACAATGCGGAATATGGTGAGTATGTAACGGGACCAAAAGTCATTAACGAACAATCCCGTCAGGCCATGCGCGATTGCCTGAAGGATATTCAGAACGGTGAATACGCCAAAAAATTTATTGTTGAAGGGGCGACCAACTATCCGTCCATGACTGCTTATCGTCGCAACAATGCAGCACATCCTATCGAGAAGGTGGGTGGCAAGCTGCGTGAAATGATGCCCTGGATTACTGCTAACCAGCTGGTAGATAAGACAAAAAACTAAGTTTTCATCTTAATGCTCCGGCTCTTAATTATTGAGTATAAGAGCCGGACGTCGTTTATAATTTTTCACTCAATATTGTGTCAAATACAACCAGGGGAGCGACACCCGCTTTTTTCCCTTCGTCGTTTGCTGGAATGGTTACTCCGTACAAACGTTCATCTCCGGCCACTTTAAATTCCCACAAAAGCGAGCTTTTATGTTTAAAGCATTTGTAGCCTGTAGCGCTTTTTTCGTGTGGCGCATATCGGCCAGCTTCATGAATGCTTTGCATTTTTTTAATGCCATCATCCGATATTGAGTTTTTAACCCCATCAGATGAAGGATCAAAAAATGCATAGGCAACAATATTCTTTTTGTTGGTTTCCTTATCTGATGGTACAAAACCTCTCCTGTAGACAGGCTTTATAAATTGGTGGTTTATCGAAATATCCGTTTTCCACGGCATCTCTGGCATCTTGCTTTCTTCTGGCATGACAATATCCTTAAGTGTCTCAGTCATTGTTCTTTGGCTTCGTTTGTCACGCTTTTCTTTTTTAAGCTGAGTTACGTCATGATACTTTGACAGGGTTACCTGTTCCCAGCCTTCAGGAAATGGATTAAGTTTACTGCTGGTCTGGCTTGAACGAATTTTTTCTTCTGCGCTGTCACACCTGTCCATAGATTGTTTGATGTTCTTTGGTAATACTACTTTCTTATCTTTTATTCTCTGCTCTAATATACGTCTTGTGTTTATTTTTTTTATGGAGGTGAAGTAACGGGTTACCTTTTTAGGTAAACATATCATTGCAAGTGAAGAAGTAACCAGACCAATAAAGGAAGCTAAATAAGTTGCAGAGAATAAATTAAGGAGCTTCATGCCGAAGCTGTTTTTGTTTGCTTCCCTCTGGGCTCTGACTCTGTCAGCAATGTCTTTAGCCTCTGCAATTTTTTGTTCATTGATGCATTTTCTTTGATCTTTAAGGCACTGTTGCATCATTTTGTTTATTTCTTTAGAGCTGAGTATGGCTTCTGATTTTTTAAGCTGAGAAGAAATATATTTTTTATTTTTTTGGAAATTCCTTTCTACTTTATCATGTTGCTCTTTAAATACAGCAGATGTGTAATTATCTATACCTTGAAGCTCTGCTTTTAATGATTTCAACAAGCTAACTATGATGGCCTTTCGTCCCTCTGTTAATGCTTTCAGCTCTTCAGCATAGGCTTGATAATCACCGGATTCTTTTTGGTACATGAAAATTTCTTTAAGTGCTGTATCATAGCTATCCAGTTCGTCAATCAGACCTTTCATACACGGGGTTAATGGTCTGATTCTGAAAGTGTTCTGCATGATATGTTGCTTTTCATTGTAGGTCAGCATTCTGAAATCATAGTTGTTTTGAATTATGTAGTTATTTATTTGCTCCAGTGTCTGTGTCAGCTGCATTGCCTTGGATTCTAAATTGGCAAGGTCTTTATATTTTCTCATTACAGGCACTGTTTCAGGATGTTTAATACCAAGAGTTATGCTGGTTTCATCTGACTTTTTATAAACACCCGTCATTTTGTCCACTGGACCTATCTGTTCCATCAGATCTGGTTTTTGACAGGATGGTAACTGACTTTCTTTTTTAGATGGTGATATTTCTTTTTTGGTTGTTACTTCCGGTGCTGAGCATTGGTCTGTCAGGCACTCTGCTTGTGCATAACTTCTTTTACTGTTTTTTTGATCTAACGTTGTGATCCAGTCTGAAAAATCTGTTTTTGGACAGGTGCTGAGTTCAGGCTTTGTTGGATAAATCATACTGTGACTGTCACTTTTTCCGCTATTCTGTGCAAACGCACCCTGCAAACCTGAAAAAAGACTAAGAGCAAAAACAAGACGCTCTGTTATCGACATATCAAAAAAGCTTTTACCATTGACTGCGGCTGATTTCTTATCAGTGATTTTGGACGAGTGGCTTTTCCCTATTTTCCGGGTACCCCATTGATTTTCGCTTTCCGGTTTTGGGTCTGAAGCAGATACTTCGGTAAAATTGCTGAAGTTTGAGGCAGTGTGGATAGAAACAGGGTTAGAAACAGGGTTAGAAACAGGGAGTGACATCGGTATTCTCCATAATATCTGAATGTCAGGAACTGGATAAGACAAATTAATTTTGTCCGACGGGTCTATAGATTGGCTGGCTTCAGTAAAGTTCCTTGGTTACATTAGTTTTTTGATGGATGGTGTCATAACCCCTGTACTCCAATTCATAAAAACAAACAGATACTACAACCTTCAAAGTCAATAATTTGGTGGTTTCAATGGAAAAATCAGAATGATAAAGGATGGAGCTGTTAGAAAGAGGCTTCTCGCTGCCCTGGGGCAGGGTTTATCTTTACTGGCTTATGGCTGTCTAACAGGCACTGAAACGAATCAGGCTGTCGCTGACGCAGTAATGGCTATAATCCAGAGCATGCCAACATGCGTTCAAAGTCACCATTAATGTAACTGCTCAAAATTGACTGGCAAATCAACCTCTACAGGTCAAAGAAAGTTATCCTGATCTTTCGTATATTTCACCGTATGCACCTGCCTGACTCACTATTCTCCAGTACAGACAATGAACAGTTGCGTTCATTCGTCAAAAACCTTCTCGACACGGTCGAGAAGCAATCTGTGCAAATTGAAAGGCAGCGCGTTCAGATCGAACAGCTGGTCGAAGAGAACGAACAGCTTCGAGCAGAAATTCGCCACCTGAAGAAGCACAAGGGCAAGCCTAAAATCAGGCCTAATGTCTCGGACAAGGGCGATGATCAGGAAGACAGCTCTTCTGCGGAAGACACTGATCAGGCTGCCGGGAAAAGTGACACTGATCGTCCGCCGAAAAGTAAACGACCACGATCACAAGAAGCCGGTGAAACCGCTGCACCACCAATGACTGTTGACCGAGAGGAAATCTGTTCAATCGCTGCTCCCGGTGAGAACTGGCGCTTCAAGTGCTATATCGACTTTTTCCATACTGAGCTGGACTTGCGTTTTGTCACTACTCGCTACAGGCGTGAGTATTACACAACTCCGGAAGGCGGGGTGTCAGCCCCGCTACCTGATCATGTGAAAGACCGTTTTGGCGACAACCTGAAAGCCCATCTGCTGGATTTTTATCATTCATGCAGTACGACACAGCCACTACTGCTATCTTGGCTGCACGACCATGGATGCTCAATATCAGAAGGTTCCCTGAGCAACATCCTGACGAAAGGCCATGATATTTTCCACCAGGAAAAAGAAGAATTGCTGGAAGCAGGGCTGACTTGCTCTGATTATCTCCAGGCCGACGACACAGGTGCTCGCCACCAAGGAAAAAACGGCTACTGCCTGTTTATCGGCAACCCTTATTTTTCCTACTTCCATAGCAGCGACAGTAAGAGCAGGATTAATTTCCTGGGCTGTCTGCAAGGGCAGCAGCGGCTTTATCTTCTCAACGACGTTGCCATTGACTACATGGAGAATCAGGTTGATGTGTCGAAGAAGTGGATCACTGCGCTATCCGAATGCGGCGAGAAGCGTTTCTCAACAGAAGAAGAGTGGGAGAGCTTCCTTAACAGCATTGGTTGTGCTGCCCCGCAACAAAGGCGCTGGGCGACAGAGGGTGTTTTAAAGGCCGCATTGATGCTCAATCATCGCCTTGAGAACCTGATTATCCATAGCGATGGAGCCCGGCAGTTTGATACAGCCTTTCAGCATTCGCTGTGTTGGTACCATGCGGGAAGAAACATGGACAAGCTGATACCGGCCAATGACCTGGAACGAGCCGCCCGTGACACCGTGCAGGATCAGTACTGGTGCCTCTACGACGACATTGAGGCCTACCAGAAAAAACCAACGGACAAGGAGAAACAGAAGCTCTACCAGGAGTTTGATCGTTGGGTAACACAGCGGGTTGACTACCCTGCCTTGCAGGCTGAGTTGGGCAAACTGATGGTTGTCAGGGAAGAGCTGTTATTGGTTCTTGAGTATCCGTGGCTGCCACTGCACAACAACCTGAGCGAGAGGCAGATCAGAGAGTATGTGAAACGGCGAAAGGTTAGCGGTGGTACCCGGAGTAAACTTGGGAGGAAATGCCGCGACACCTTTGCCAGTTTGAAAAAGACCTGTAAACAACACGGGGTGTCCTTTGCCAACTATCTCAGGGACAGGCTGACTGGAACCAATCTGATTCCGCAGCTGGGGCATCTCATCCTGAAGGCATCAGGCTATCAGGAAACGGTTCTTGCCAATGGAATATGAGCAGTTACCCATTAATAAGGTTCACGGTTTATATCAAGCAGGAATACACTCAGTGAGTACATTTTTTCATAAGCCTGCAAAGTATAGAATCCGATTTTGTTTTCGTAACCATGTAAATGGAGCCAGTGTGCATTCATATTATTTATACACATTGCCATTGTTGCTGCTGTTTACCAGCAAAATGCTTTGGGCAGACGATCAAAATGAGAACACAATTTCTCCCTGGGTGATCCGGAAAATAGAAAGTTCAGACAAACTCTTTAGCTCAGGCAACCTGAATCTGTGTCCGCAAGTGAATAAATTATCCGGTGAATCCTGTACGGTATGGGAGATGTTTCACAAAAATGATATCGCTAAAGAGTACCCATTTTATTTTTCACGAACAAATGACAGCCATGATCCTCATGCCGAAATCTGCGTTACCAGAAAAATCATTAAAGACATAATGATCGATATCACCAACAACGCTCTTGATATCAGTAAGGACAACGAAAATGGCGTACTGTTTAGTACAGGGCATTCCCGTTTCGAATGCATGACGACTGTCGTCTGCAATGACGGAATTCATTGTAATCAAGGCGGTCAATTCAATATTCAGGTAGCCTACAGTGGTTTTTTACCACTGGGGCAGGGAGGTTGCCGGGAGGTCATTAACGCTGTGCAGCCCCTTATGCAAATTTGTGAGAGAGAAAGCAATATACATACAGTAGGCGCACGGTTACTCACAGCGATCTGTTCTGTTGGACTGGTGCTGGAGGCAGGCGTTGCAGTATATATTCTGGGGATATGGATGGTTGCACTCAATAGATACAGAACAGCCCCTTATACCTTGCCTGCAGGGCTGTTCCCTGCCTGATGGAAAAGGCGGGAACAACCACGATCAAGACGTTTTAAACAGCAGATTTTGCGTCTTTGCTCAACACGTCCAGCAGCTTGAAAACATTCTGTTGTAATAGTTCAGAAGCCCTGGCCAGATTAGCCAGAAACTGCTCTGCTGTCGTACATTCGTCATCAACCAGATCGGTGACGGATTTAATAGCAAGCAGTGGTGTTTTATACATTTTTGCAACCGCTGCAATAGCCGCTGCTTCCATCTCTTTTGCTACCAGAGGTTCTTCGCGTAGAATGGCTTCGTCGGTCGGGCTCATGTCCAGAGAGTTGCCTGTGCATACAACGGCTCCCTTCAGTCCAAGCCGGGTTGCGTAATTCTGGGCCAACACTGATTCATAGCTGCCATCACCGTAGGCAAAATAGTTTTCTCCCAGTGGGATACGACGGTCGAAATAACGGATTCTTTCACCCATGTAAACGTCACCGATTGCACTGCCCTTGTCTTTAAAGGCACCGCAGGTTCCCGCGTTAATCAGCAGGTCAGGTGTGAACTGACGAATGGCTTCTAAAGTGGTAATGGTTGCTGGCTGAGTTCCCACAGACTCTACGTTATATTCACGATCAGTGCCGTTTACGACCAGAGAAATATCCAGACCTTTATAGTTTCCCTGAAATGCCTGACAGGTGAGCACCGGGTCCTGCATTTTGACTTCAGACAGGTTCAGGTGTTTGATAATAGGAGCCGCTTCCTGCTTCATGGCGACGATCATGGTAATACGCTGCATAGTATTCCTTAAGCTGTTTTAATCCGGGCAAGCCTATATTTTCAAGTTATATAAAAAATATTGAACTACGTATTTCTATTGTTATTTCTTAGCAGTCTTAGACTGAGGATCACAGAAGAATGGAGAACATCCAGAATGTACTGGCATCTTTGCCAGAGGTTGTTGCTGACACTTTTGGTCAGGGTAAGCCAGCAGGCTATATACCGGCACTGTCGCAGGTGGACCCCGGCAAGTTCGGAGTGGCAATCAGTACGGTTTATGGCGATGACTTTGTGATTGGCGATGCTGATGAGTTCTTCTCAATCCAGAGTATTTCCAAGGTATTCAACCTGAGCCTTGCCATGCATTATGCCGGTGAAGACCTGTTTAAGCGTGTTGGTGTAGAACCCTCGGGAACCTCGTTCAACTCGTTATCCCAGCTTGAGTATGAAAACGGTATTCCCCGTAACCCCTTTATCAATGCCGGTGCGCTGGTGGTAACTGATGCATTGCTGGAGTTTGTGAAATCCCCCAAACGGGACTTTCTTGATTTTGTACGAGGTCTGTCTAATAACATTGACGTACATTACGATGAAGAAGTGTTTCGTTCTGAATACGACAATGGTCAGCGTAATGCGGCACTGGCAAACTACCTGAAAAGCTTTGGCAACCTGGATAACCATATTTCCCGTGTACTGGATTTCTATTTTTACCAGTGTTCTCTATCCATGAGTTGTCGTGATCTTGCCCGGGCTTTCCGCTTTTTGGCTCAGGATGGTAAACACCCATATAAAGATGAACAGGTGGTTTCCAGGCTACAGGCGCGAAGGATTAACTCTCTGATGATGACTTGTGGTACTTACGACGAAGCCGGAGAATTTGCGTTCAGAGTTGGACTTCCGTGCAAGAGCGGTGTCGGTGGAGGGATTGTTGCCATCATTCCTGGTGAAATGTCGATCTGCGTCTGGAGCCCTGAGCTGGGACCGAAAGGCAACTCTATTGTCGGGATGGAGGCACTTAAGTATTTTGCTCAGAAAGCAGGGCGCTCAATTTTTTAAAGTTTATTCTCCGTTGATCATGGCTGTTTGGTTGATCTGTGTTACATACAGCATAGTGATAAATCGTGGTAAAGTGATGCCTTCGATTAATGGCTTTTACATGAGCAGATTTCGCAATGACCGATAGACCGGAACGACCCGAAAATAGCGGTAATGCGGTTGACGGGATGTTCCCTGTCGACGAGCATTTTGAAGAAGTGGTCGAAGGCGGACAAACCGTTCGCCACAAAGGCATTTATATTCTTCCAAACCTGTTTACTACAGGTAACCTGTTTTGTGGCTTTTACGCCATCATCAGTGCTCAGGCGGGCTTCTATGCCGCTGCCTGTATCGCTGTATTAGTGGCAATGGTGTTGGACGGGCTGGATGGACGTGTTGCCCGCATGACCAACACCCAGAGTAAATTTGGTGAACAGTACGACAGCCTTGCTGATATGGTGACCTTTGGTGTGGCACCCGCCATGGTGGCGTACAGCTGGGCATTAAGTGACATGGGCAAAGTCGGCTGGATGGTTGCCTTTATCTATGCAGCCTGTGCCGCGTTGCGGCTGGCTCGTTTCAACGCTCAGATTGAAGAGACTGACAGTCGTTACTTTACCGGCCTTGCCAGCCCGGCAGCCGCCGCATTGGTGATTGGTATGGTCTGGGCGCTGAGTGATTTTGGCATTGATGGTGAAACCACGGTGCTGGTGTCATTTCTTGGAGCCCTGATCACTGCCGGTGCGGGCATTCTGATGGTCAGCAATATTCAGTACCAGAGCTTCAAAAAATTCGACCTGCGTGGACGGGTACACTTTATCTTCCTGCTGGTCATGGTACTTGGGTTCGCTGTCGTATTTACTGACCCACCCCGTGTACTGCTGTTGATTTTCCTTGCCTATGCCTGCTCTGGCCCTGTGACGGCCATCATGCGAATGGGCAGGCATGATAAAAAGGAATCCACTTCGGACTGATACCCTGCCGATAAGGTTAAAAAACGCTGTCAGATGACGGCGTTTTTTTTGTTTGCCCAGCGAAGCGGGCAAACCCGTCAGGCTGAAAGAAGCCTGAGCCGCCCCGACTGAGGGGAAGGCAATCTGAATGGCAAGGGCGTAACTGGCCAACGGTTGGGTCTGAAGGAAGCCATAGGAAGTCAGAGGTACACAGCGCAAGCGAACCTGATTCGGCAGGTTGGGAGCGGCAAGCGTGCGAAATAGCGCAAAGCCCGATACTCAGTCAGTCCCAACTCTGTGCTTGAGGGTGGCATTTCTGACGGGGAACCGTTTAGTGCATCGTGAAAACCCACGTCCTATGGACGTGGTCATGAATGGTTGGCTCCGCCTGCCATGAACTACCCATGCTACTCCTTATCTCTGAGTTGTCCCCACAACTACTAGAGATAGGAAGTAGCATGAGTAGATTTGAAAAGTTAACGCATGTCATTTGGCATTGCCAATATCATATAGTTTGGGTGCCCAAATACAGGTTTCGAGTCCTGACCGGAGCCGTGAAAGCCGAGGTTCATAACAGTATTCAAGTATTTTGTAGTCAGCTTGGATGTACGGTAGTGGAACTGAACATCCAGAGTGACCATGTGCATTTGCTGGTAAAAGTGCCGCCGAAAGTTTCGATATCGACGCTCCTGGGAACGTTGAAGGGGCGAACAGCTTTGAGGCTGTTCACGAGATTTCCGTACCTCAAGAAGAAACCATACTGGGGCAATCACTTTTGGTCAAAAGGCTACTGTGTCGATACTGTCGGTGTAGATGCAGAAATGATCCGTAAGTATGTGAAGTACCAAGAAAAGAAAGAACGTCTCCAACAGGAGATAGACTTCAGGAAATAACCTGCAATCTTGGGACAACTCTCACCAGCCTTCTCTGAAGGCTGGCGGTTTCAGCCCCCTTTTAGGGGGCATAAAGCAAAACCACGTTCTAAGAACGTGGATCATTTACTTAACTGGGGAAGCCTGGCATCAATCTCTGAATCTCAGGGGCTGTTATCGCAAGAGGAAACTCAAGGGTAACAGTGGTGTGAGGTGGCAGATGATCCTGTAGTAGTGATGAAATTCCGGCCTGTGAAGGCGGGTAACCGTTCGGAGGGCAAAACCGGAATGACTACAGCCAGAGTGACTGTAGGGCATGTGTCGTCAAAAGCGGCAGATGTTGCGAAGGGGTGAAGCATTCTTAAAGAACAGTCAGACCGCAGGAATGATACTGTGAGCGCACAAGCTGCCTGACGAGGCAGGACATCTTTGGCTGGTGAGGTTGGGAACAATCCTGCTAAAAGAAAGAGCCGCGCTCGGGAGTAAAGGACAGGTAGCAGGTAGATTGCCTTGAGCCAGAACGCCTGTGAATGTCCATGAAGAATCCGGCCACAGTAGAAGGATGGCGCAATCTGTCTGTCGTGAGACAGTAACTGATGAGAGTATATTATAGCCTGTATGGGCGCTTGCTGACGATGGAAGCGCTTTACAACGGATTCAAAAAGGTATGGAAAGCGAAAGGTGCGGCCGGAATAGATGGGCAGAGCCTGAGCGACTACGCCTCGAATCTGCGTGGGAATCTTGAACAGTTACTGCTTGAATTGCGGGAAAAGCGCTACAAACCGCTACCGGTAAAGCGTGTAGAAATCGACAAAGAAGACGGTGGAAAGCGTCTGCTGGGAATCCCCGCAGTAAAAGACCGAATCGTCCAACAAGCACTTCTAAATATCCTGACCCCGATCTTTGATCCGGACTTCCACCCGTCCAGCTATGGGTACAGACCGAATCGAAGCTGCCATCAAGCCATTACCAAGGCGACCCTGTTCATACGGAAGTACGACAGACGCTGGGTGGTGGACATGGACTTGTCCAAATGCTTTGACCGACTCGACCACGAGTTAATTCTCAAGGCGTTCAGGCACAAAGTGGCAGATGGAAGCATCCTGAACCTGATCAGAATGTTCCTGAAAAGCGGGGTGATGGTTGGCTATCAACTGGAAGCCACGGAAACAGGCAGTCCACAGGGCGGAGTGATCAGTCCCTTAATCTCAAACGTCTATCTTGATGCGTTTGATCAGGAAATGATGCGACGCAAGCACAGGATTGTCCGCTATGCGGACGATATCCTGATTCTGTGTGGCTCCAAAGCAGCGGCAGAAAACGCTCTGAAAGTGGCGACCAAAGTACTGGAGCAAGACCTGAAACTGACGGTCAACCAGAATAAAACACACATAGCCCATAGCGGCGAGGGTGTGAAATTTCTGGGAGTTGAAATCCTGAGCAGCTATACGCGCATACAGGAAAAGAAGCTCAACGCACTGAAAGCAAAGGTAAAGCGAATCACGAAAAGGAATCGGGGAACGAACCTTGAAGGAGTAATCCGAGAACTGAACCCTGTGATACGAGGATTTGCTAATTACTTCAGGATAGCGAACTGTAGTCGTGAATTAAAACGGCTGACAGGATGGATGAGGCGCAGGCTGAGATGTTTACAACTGAAACAGTGGAAGAAACCAGCGAAGCTGCATCGTCGGCTGAAGCAACTGGGTTACAAGCCACCATTTAAGTACATCAAAATGCGTTCATGGAGAAATGCGTGCAGTCCCCTGTCGCATTTAGCCATGCCGAACAACTGGTTCAATGAGATAAAGTTGTTCAATTTGGAAGGCGTTAAAACGGGCGTTCTTGCCCCTTATTGTTAAGGGATAGAGAGTGCAGGAGCCGTGTACGAGGTCCGTACGCACGGTTCTGTGGGAAGGACGGGGCAATAGCCCCGCCTTACCTAATGCTTTTTATTCAACACAGAAAAATGATGGACAGCTTACACCGTTGTCAGTAGCGTAGAGTTTACGGTTGGCTCACAGCTTTGGTCGATGATAATGCTAATAAAAACGAAAAGAACCAGCGATGTCAGCAGTAGTGAAATTACTTCAGAATCCATCTACCAGCAACGTCGGGACTTTCTGAAAAAGTCAGGACAGTACGCCTTTGCCAGCCTGGGGTTGGCACTGACGGGCTGCTCGGACGCTTCTGATAAAACCGTTGCCTCTGTTGCCAGTGACTATCAGGACATTCCCCAGTTACCTGCACCACAGTGGTTAAAAGAAAAAGTTTCCACCTATAAACGCAGTGATTTTGTCACCGATGAAAAACTCACGCCTTATGCCAATGTGACTCAATACAATAACTTTTATGAGTTTGGCTATGAGAAAACCGATCCGGCGGAACATGCTAAAGACTTTGTCACTGATCCATGGTCGGTGGTGATTGAAGGCGCGGTGGAAAAGCCCGGAACCTATCATCTTGAGGATCTAATCCGGCCGGAAATGATGGAAGAACGCATTTACCGCCTACGCTGTGTCGAGGCATGGTCAATGGTTATTCCCTGGGTGGGTTTTTCTCTGTCAAATATGATTAAACGCTTTCAACCCACTTCAAAAGCAAAGTTTGTTGAATTCACTACCTTGTACGACCCGAAACAGATGCCCGGCCAGAAGTCCCGTTTCAGTTCCATTCAATACCCTTATGTAGAAGGTTTGAGACTGGATGAAGCAATGAATCCACTGTCGTTTATGTCAGTAGGTGTTTATGGCAAAACACTGCCGCCACAGAACGGTGCGCCAGTCAGGCTGGTGATACCCTGGAAATACGGTTTCAAAAGCATCAAATCCATCGTTAAAATTCGTTTTACTGAGACAATGCCGGACACCACCTGGGCGCTGTCTGCACCCCGGGAGTATGGCTTTTATGCCAATGTGAACCCGAATGTCAGCCATCCCCGCTGGAGTCAGGCGTCAGAGCGACGCCTGCCTGCTACCCTGTTAAGCCCGAACCGCAGGGATACGCTCATGTTTAATGGCTATGGGGATGAAGTGGCTCACTTGTATAAAGGTATGGATTTACAGCGGTTTTACTGATGCTTCAGCCCTGCCATAAATAGATGGCTGCATAAGCGCGCCGCCATTAGGTGATGAGGTACTCAGCGAGGCGGAAGTGAAAAATAAAAGAACTGGCAAAGCGATACACATAAAACGTTTTGTTTTTGTGTGCAACCGCTTATATTAATTGATAGGTAGTTGGTTTTGACAGGGAAGTAGATACTTACAGGGACTCAGGAATGCACCTCATCATTTATACCAGCCGTTATACTGGCGAGACCTCTCAGATCGCAGATGATCTGCGCACTATCACCCAGACAGCAAAGCACAATAACCCTGCGCTCAACATCACCGGGTTGCTGTTTTACCACAACCAGCAATTTTTGCAGATTATCGAAGGGGAACAGCCTGATCTGGAAGGGTTGATGGACGTTGTGACTGCTGATCCACGGCATGCAGAGGTTATTCGGATTGTGGATCAGGAAGTACCAGAGCGTGGATTCAATGACTGGAATATGGACAGTTTCAATCTTTCAGATCAACAGCAACTCTCACCGGATCAGCTAAAAGCCATTAAAGAGCTGTACAGTCAGAACTTTGCAATGCAGTCAGATACGGTTGTTGATTTTTATAAATCGATGCTGGGTGATGATGAAACTGATTAGTGCTGACGCAGTTCTTATCAATGCGAGCATTACTCTCTTCTAATAATAAAATGCTCTGTTCTGATAGTTTGCGCATTAGCTCTCGTCTGTTGAATAATCCAGTCAGCAGCAAGTTCTATTCTGGGCCATCTGCGTTCCCTGAATGGATTCATCTGTAGAATGATGACCTCGTCAGACTCAATTCTCTGGTATACAACAAGAGGGTAAGATGATGGTTCGGGGTATATCAACGAGAGCGATGCCCTGATCTGCACTCTTGCACTGTTGGTTTGAAGAAGTATCTGTGAGTATATCGCCCAGAAAGAAAAAATGTTACGAAAAGCTTTGTCGTCGGCACTGCGGCCAAAAACATCAACGGCTTCTCCCCTTCTAATGACTCTTACTGTTCTGTGGCTATCGAAAGCGGTGATTTCGCAGCGCCGTCCGTTGCAAAGATGTGTCCAAAGATAGGCTAATTCAAGATGTGTGAAGCCAAATTGATGTGAATCTCTCATTGTACAAAATAGCGACTCCGCGTTTTCATACTCCAGGCCGAACAGTCGGCTGAGGATGGAAGGGATAGAGAGGCAGCGCCAGCTAAGCATTAACTGCCCCAGCCAACGCCTTTCCAAAGCCATCCAGTGTTCTCTCCCCACCCTGCCTATATACAACCTTGCCGGGGGCTCTGGTAAGGGTTCCCCTGTTTCTTCCCCACCCATTACATCCACATCAGCCTCTACCTCATAGGGTTGAAAGTACGTCATTTCATAGGAGTCCATTGCAAAGGCAGTGATACTGAAAATGCAAAAAAAAATGACATATAGATTTGATGTTTTTTGAGCATGAATAAAAGCGTTGATTGGCAGCATGTACTTACTTATTAAGAAATATTATTCTGGACTACACGGGTTGCAGCCAGTAGCTTTATGGGTAATGTAGATAACAGACAGGCATAAAGGGATTAAATATTTTCGCCACCCTCTGTGGTGAAAAATATTTCACGGTGAAAAATACGATGGACTGGATAGCCAGAACGAAGCTTATTGCTTTTCCCATTTGCCTGGTTCCGCTGGGTTTGACCGTATATTTTGCGTTTTCCAATCAGCTGGGGCCGGACCCGGGCAATGCCCTGACTAAAGAGCTGGGCGAGTGGGCCTTGCGCTTCCTTTGTCTGACGTTGTTGATAACGCCCCTCAGAAAGGTGACAGGGGTTCCGAAACTGATTCGCTTTCGTCGTATGTTCGGCCTGTTTACCCTGTTTTATGGTCTGTTGCACACTGTTTCCTATCTGGCTTTTATGCTTGGCTGGCAATGGCTGACCTTGCTGGAAGATCTTTACCAACGACCTTATATTATTATCGGAGCTTTGGCGGTTATCATTCTTATTATTCTGGGTATCACTTCAACAAAGGGGATGATGCGCAGGCTGGGGAGAAACTGGTCAAGGCTGCATCGTCTTGTATACGTGGCTGCCATTCTGGCAGTGATCCATTATCTCTGGCTGGTTAAAAGTGATTACTCCCAACCGGTCTTTTATCTGGTTGTTGTGTTTGCTTTACTGTGTTTTCGCATTCCTTTCAAGCGAATACGTTCCTGACGCAATGATGCCAGAAAAATGTACGCAAGTTTTACGTAAAACATTTGATACTCCGGGGTTTTCTGCTGGGTAGCTCTGCTAATAGCAGAGCTAAGGACGTGGCAGCGAAATTGTTAACGGGCTACCAGAGCTGGTGACAATGGTGTTGCCCGGGGTGTTATTGTTGCGGCACTCGACGCTACTTGTCGCCTGTCCCAACCTGCAGTTTAAAGCGTGTCAGGGTTAATGTTCTCCATGATCATGTTTTGCACTCCGGGCTTGAGTTCAAAATCTGACGGCGATTCCTGCTGCTCATTTCTCCTGCCCAGACATCCGACAATTGCTGAAATCAAACGCCTCAGGTAACCCGCCTGCTCCTCAACTGATTGCGCAACGGGTACCGACTGTGCAGAATACATCGGGCACGCAACATCTGCTCCCCAGTGGTCATGGTTTCTGTTGCGCGTCAATGTAACGTGATTTATACGCTGATGACGAGCCTGTGAAGGCCCCAGCTTCTGGGTAAAATGGT